>DAIRGS010000093.1:0-22280 GCA_036794395.1 Tepidisphaeraceae bacterium
AGAAAAGTTCGATCTGCCAGCGTTGGCGGTAGATCGCCCCGATTACATGGGCACCAATGCTCGTGTCGGTCAGGTTGCTCAGCAGGCGGCTGGTTTGAATACTTCAAACACAGCTACAAAACCACTTTCCCCGGCATGGATAGCTACGGGCGCGGGCGGCTGCGAAGCCTCCTGCGCAAACGAAGCAAACGCCGGGGTAGGGGTCGCGGCTCGGATCATCAACGCTGGCCCAACACGTTCTTTGCGGCGCTGGGGCTGTACTCGTTGAAAGAAGCCCACGCGCTGGCGTATCAGTCCGCGAAAGCGGCGAACCACTGACCGGAAAGCCGGATGCGGGAAACCCGCCCGTCCGGTTTGGAGGGAGGGGAGGCCGGAATCAACCGGCCTTCCCTACCCCTATCTTAAAAGCAGTGGCGCGGAATCGCGCACGGTCATTTAGCCCACCGTTCCGCTGTTCCCGGCAACTCGTCAACGCTGGATTGGCGCATCGTGTAAAACAATTGCCTCACCCTATTCAGACCGCCTCGAACTGGAATCCCCCAATGCCTCTCATCCGCCTTTGCCTCCTCTGCGCCGTCGGACTGATCCTCGCCAACAAAGTGCGCGCAGCAGAACTCTCGAACCTCCCCCCATTGCCCCCCGATCATCTCAAGCAACCCGCCGCCGACTGGCTCCTTGAACCAAGCCGATTTAAGGCCGCTCTATTCCGATCAGACGACAACAAAGAGATCGTCCTCAGCAATGGCCTCGTCCGCCGACACTTCCGCCTCTCCCCAAACGCCGCCACGGTCGCACTGGATTGCACCCTCACAACCCAATCATTTCTAAGAGCGGTTCGCCCTGAAGCCGTCCTCGACATCGACGGCAACACCTACTCTATCGGCGGCCTCAAAGGCCAACCCGTTCAAAACTATCTCAAGCGCGAATGGCTCGACGCCCTGAAATCCGACCCCGGCTCCTTCACCTTCACCCGCTTCGATACCGGCCCAACCACCGAGCGCTTCGCCTGGAAAAAACGCCCCCAGTGGATGCCCCGCGACCTCCCCTGGCCCCCGCCCGGCGTCCATCTCGTCCTCCACTTCAGGCCGCCCCAGCCCGGCCCGGATGCAACCGTCGATGTACACTACGAGCTCTACGATGGCATTCCGCTCTTCAGCAAATGGCTGACGGTGACCAGCGGCGCAACATCCGTCCGACTCAAATCCTTCAAAGCCGAAATCCTCGCCGCGGCCGAGCCCGAAAGTTCCGTCGAGCGCAACCCGCGCTGGGAGCTTCCCAACATCCACGTCGAAACCGATATGGCCTTCGCAGCCATGGACGTGAAAGGCGCATCACCCGCGGTGATGTGGAAGCCCGACCCGCTTTACACCACGCAGGTCCACTACGAATTGCAGACGCCCTGTCTATTGGAATGCGCGCCGCCCATCGGCCCCGATCAGATCATCGAGCCGGGAAAAGTCTTCGAATCCTTCCGCGTTTTTGAGCTGCTTGGGGACTCCACCGATCGCGAGCGCAAGGGGCTGGCGGTTCGCCGGATGTATCGCACGATCGCTCCGTGGGTGACCGAGAATCCGCTGATCTTCCATGCTGCCAGCGCCAAGCCGGACTTCGTTCGCGGTGCGATCGATCAGGCCAGCGCCGTCGGATTCGAACTGGTCCTGATGACCTTCGGATCCGGATTCAATATCGAAAACACCAGCCCACAATACATCGACACCTACCGCAAGCTCTCCGAATACGCCGCCACGAAAAACGTCGCCCTCGGCGGCTACTCGCTGCTCGCCAGCCGATCCGTCTCGCCAAAAGACGATGTCGTCAACCCCACCACAGGCAAGCCCGGCGGTTTCGCCCGCTTTGGCAATTCCCCATGCCTCGAATCCGAATGGGGCCAGAACTATTTCGAAAAGCTCAAAAACTTCCACGAAAAAGCCCAACTCGGCGTATTCGAAAACGATGGCTCTTACCCCGGCGACCCCTGCGCCTCCACCACCCATCCCGGCCACCATGGCTACGAAGATTCACAGTGGAACCAGTGGCGCCAAATCACCACCTTCTATCAATGGTGCCGTGCTCAGGGCATCTACCTGAATGTCCCCGACTGGTACTACCTCACCGGCTCATCCAAGTGCGCCATGGGCTACCGCGAAACCAACTGGTCCCTCCCCCGCGCCGAGCAGGAAATCATCGAACGCCAGAACATCTTCGACGGAACGTGGACCAAAACCCCCTCCATGGGATGGATGATGGTCCCCCTCATGCAATATCACGGCGGAGGCGCAGCCGCGACCATCGAGCCCCTCAACGAACATCTCGATCACTACCAACAGCGCCTCGCCAATCTCCTGGGCGCCGGCGTCCAGGCGTGCTATCGAGGCCCCCGCCTCTACGACACCGACCAAACCAAAGCCGCCGTCACAAAATGGGTCGACTGGTACAAGAAGTACCGACCCATCCTCGACTCCGACATCATCCACGGCCGCCGAGCCGATGGCCGCGACATCGACTGGATCCTCCACGTCAACCCCACCCTCCCCACACGCGCCCTGCTCATGGTGTACAACCCTCTGACCGAACCCGCCGAACGAACATTAAAAGTAAACCTCTACTACACCGGCTTAAAAGATTCCGCCCTGATCCGCGAACAGGAAAACCCGACCAACAAAGTGCCGATCAATCGCGACTACACTATCGATCTACCCGTAAAACTCGCGGCGAGATCGACGACTTGGTTCGTGGTAGAGGCAGGACAATAGTACACCCAATGTTTCATGCCTTGCGGGAGGATCTTCCGCTTCCCCCGAATTTCACCAAGGGCTTCTTGAGCCGGGCGTCTTCGCCCTTGTTTCACATCATCAAGGCCGCCGCCAGTTGGTATATTAGATTGTAATGTTCACACCTTCTTCATAAAGGACGCCGTATAACCTCTATTAGGATCGCGCTCAGATCTTGATATTGGAATATTAAGCTCTGAGCCATCTTTTTACGCGCACGCCGAGCTCTGCAAAAAGCAGGCTCGGCACAAGGGAGCTAGAGATGCCGGTGAAGTCATTTCGCGGTGGATTGCAATTGCCGAAGGGCACGTTCTTTAAAATCGGGGGCGCGCATGATGCGCTCAGTGCATTGCTTCTAGAACGAGCAGGATTCCCCGCGGTATGGGTCAGCGGTTTCGGCCTCTCGGCGGCGCATTTTGCGATGCCCGACGTGAACCTGGTCACAATGACCGAGAGCGTGGACGCCACCCGAAGAATGGCCGCGGCCGTTAAGGTTCCGGTTATCGTCGATGCCGACAACGGCTTCGGAGACGCCACTAACGCCGTCCGCGCCGTTCAAGAATACGGCAAAGCAGGAGCGGCCGCCGTCTGCATTGAGGACAACATCTTTCCAAAGCGTTGCAGCCTGTACCCCGGCGCACCGCGAGAACTCGTGTCTGTCGACGAAATGTGTCAGAAGCTCCAAGCCGCCCGCCGTGCGGCCGATGGTTACGACATGATGCTGATCGGCCGCGTCGAATCGCTGATTGCCGATCTGGGCGTGGAAGATGCCATCAAGCGCGCCAACGCCTACGGCGAGGCGGGCGCCGATGCTGTTCTCATCCATTCCAAAAAGTTTGCGCCCATCAAGGAAATTGCCGAATCGGGCCGCCTCAACCGCCCGCTCATCGTGGTTCCCACGCTTTTCGGACAGACGCCGTTCAAGGATATGGAAGCCTGCGGAATCGCTGCCGGCATCTACGCAAACCAGATGCTTCGGGCGATGGTACGCGGCTGTCAGACAATCGCCGGAAAGCTGCTGACTGCCAAGTCGTTGTCCGATCTGGACACCGATCTGGTCAGCGTGAGCGATATCAACCACCTCGTAAAAGTTCCCACCGATTGGGCCGATGGTTCATGGCCCACCAATGGCAAAGCCGTATCCCATATCGCCGGCGACGCGCGCAAACAGCCCGCGCTGGTGCCATAAATAGAGCGGCACAGGAGATCCGGAGCCGAAGTAGCCCAGAGGGACCACTATGCTTGCCGAACGAGCCAGAGCACTGACCGGTTCGCAAACTTCCGGGATGCGCAACCGCGCCAGAAAATTACGCGCTCAAGGCGTCGAGGTCGTCAACTTCGCCGCCGGCGAACTGGATCAGGACACCAGCCAGCTTGTCAAAGACGCGGCCCATCTGGCGATCGATTCCGGTCGCACGCAATACACCGACACGCTGGGAATCAAAGAACTCCGCGAGCGCCTCGCCCAACGAGTGAGCCATAAGACCGGCGCGGCGTATGCCGTTGAGGAAGTCGGCTTCACCTCAGGTGCAAAGCAGGCCTTGTTCAGTGCCGCATTCGTCGCGTTCGGCCCCGGCGATGAGGTCATCATCCCTGCGCCCTACTGGGTGACTTTTCCTGAGCAAATCCGGCTTGCCGGCGCTACCCCCGTCTTTCTGCCGACGGCAGACAACGGCTTTCAGATCAATCCCGAACAGCTCGCCCGCCTGATCACTCCCGCAACGCGCGGAATCATCCTCAATACCCCGCACAATCCAACCGGCGTGGTCTATGAAACCCGCGTGCTCGAGCAAATCGCCGCCCTCGCAATTGAGCACAAAATCACCTGCGTCTTTGATGAATGCTACGACGAGCTCGTATACGCCCCAGCGACCCACGCCAATATTGTGAAACTCGTTCCGGAGATGAAGGCGCAAACGGTGCTGATCGGTTCTTTCTCCAAGACGTACTGCCTGGCGGGCTGGCGGGCCGGCTTCGTGGCAGCGCCGCAGCCCATCATCAAGGCGATCTCCAACCTTCAAAGCCACACCGCCTCAAACCCCTGCAACCTCGTTCAATACGCGGCCCTGGCTGCCATGGAGCCCGCCAACGAATCCTTCGTCACCCGAATCCGCGAGCAGCTTCGCCGACAGCGCGCGACCGCGCTTCAATTGATGGAGAAGATCCCAAAAACCTCGTGTGTTGTTCCTGATGGCGCGTTCTATCTCTTTCCGGATGTCAGTGCGCTGTTGTCCATGAAGTGTCATGGCCAGCCGATCGAAACGGCTGACACCCTGGCCGAGCTGCTCCTGGAACACGCCCACATCGCGGTCGTCCCCGGCTCTGCGTTCGGTTCCGACCGCCATCTTCGAATTTCCTATGCCATACCGGCCGAAGATGTCATAGCCGGCTTCGCCCGATTCGAGCAATTCGTTCGGACGTTGTCTTAGTCCGGATTATTCACCACGGAGGCACGGAGGACACGGAGAAGACACGGTCACGAAAATCGTTTCATCGGAATTGATTGAACTTGTGGGCGGCCAGATTGTTCAAATTATAAGTGGATTATTTCTGTATTCTCCGTGGCCTCCGTGCCTCCGTGGTGAATCATGAATTATCTGGATTAGAACGTTCAAAGGAGAAGCGACTTTGCAATCCGGTATGGTTCTGTTTATCGGAATGGTACGCCGCGGCGAATTTGAGAGCCTCCAGAAGCGAGGCCTGCAACTTGGCGTTCTTGTAGATACTAACAACAAGCAGCGCCTCGCGGATGTGTCCGGCTTTACGGTAGTCGAGCGTTTCGACTTCTCCCGTCCCCTGCCCGAACTCATCGAAGTCGTCCGATCAATCCAGCAAAAGCACGGCGTTGCATGCCTGTTCAACGTCATCGAGTTCTACGTCGCGCAGACCGCGGAAATAGCCGCGGCGCTGGACATTCCCGGCATCTCACCGGCTTCAGCCCGCCTGTGCCTCGACAAAAACGTGATGCGAAGCCGATTCGCCGAGCGTATCAGCCCAGCTGCCACGGCCCGCTTTCAAGACATCTCTACCGAATCAGAATTGCTGCACGTAGCCGACCGGCTGGGCTATCCCGTCTTTCTACAGCCGTCCAACGTCTCGGCCAGCATGTGGTCCACCCGAAACGATTCCCCCGACGCCCTCCTAAGCAACTATCGAGCAATGCTCGAAGAGGTTCCGAAATACTATGCTCGGCTGGGTCAGAAGGATAAGAAGTTAAGTGTCGTCCTCGCCGAGTATGTCGAGGGAATGAATACCTCCATCGATTGCGTGATCGATCAGGAAGGAAAAGCGTATACGACTCCCGTGGTCGATGTATTGACCGGCCGCGACATCGGCATTGATGACTTCCATCACTTCGCCCGTCTTGCCCCATCACGCCTGAGCGAATCCGAGCAATCCGAGCTCGAGCAACTGGCAATCAAAGGAGTCCAGGCGCTGGATATGACAACTGCCGCGGCCCACGTCGAATTCATCGGCAGGCGCCTGGGCGAAATCGCCGCACGTCCGGGCGGAAACCGCCCGCGCATTCTCGAACTCGCCTATGGCATCGATGAACTTCACGCCTTCTATCAGGTGCTCAGCGGCCAGAAACCCGACCTGAGAGGCCATCACCTGCGCGGCGCCGCGATCGTCACGCCCTTCCCCTCGAAAAACGGTACGCTCCTGGCAATCCGCCATCTGGAGGATCTCGTCAAGCTGCCCGGCTACCTCTATCATGAGGTCCGCGCCCAGGCCGGCCAACTCGTGGGTTTGTCGAAAAGCGGCTACCGCGCCCCGCTCTACATTGAATTTGTATCGCCCGACATCGATGCTGTTCGCCAGAGCGTGGCTACCGTTGCCTCGTGGTCCAATCTTTACGTAGTGGAATGACATGCGGCTGCGTTCGGAATCCACCGTGGCCATCTGGCTGGTTTGCATCGGAATCGGCCTGCTGTTCATGGCCCGCGGTGCGTTTCTGCCGTACTCGTTTCCGCTCTTCGAGCACTTCGGTAACCTGTCCTATGCCCAGATCGTGCTGATCGTCAGCGGTTACACCGCGGCGCAGTCGGTCTGCGCTCCAGTCGCAGGCTGGTATACCGATCGCACGTCTGTGCGATTCGCCCTCGGCACAAGCATCGTCTTCGGACTCATCAGTTTTTTGATCGTTGCGACTCAGCCCGGCTTCAAAGTTTCGCTGATCGCTGTGTTCGTGGCAGGGCTGGCGTTCATTCTCGGCAAAATCGCGCTCAATACGATTCTCGTGATCCAGTCAAGCGCGGATCTTCTTCGGCGCTCGGTGGCCAAACGGGCCACGCTCCTGAACATGGGGTCTTTCTGCGGCAACAGCATTGCCGATCAGGTTACAACACACTTCGGATATACCCCGCACGCCATTCTTCTGGGCGTTATGCACCTTCCACTGGCGATCGGGTTAGGCGCACCGGAAAAGAAGTCGTCCACTCCGCGAAAGAAGACGTTCGGCGCGGAGAACATCAAAACCCTCTGCAGAAACAAAGCCTTTCTCTCCGACAGCCTCCGGCGATTCGCGCTGGTGCTGCCCTATGGTTGCTGGGGAACGATCATTCCCAAATATGTTCTGGACATTCGCCACTCGAATCATAGTGTTTGGCTGATTTCTCTGACCAGCGTGTGCACGACAATCATCGGAGCCCATTTTCTGGCGGTACACGTGTCGGCGATGTTGTACCGGCGGGGGTTTAAGTGGGAGTGGTGGTCGATGGTGTCGGTACTGCTTTACTGCGCGGGGCTGCTTCTGCTCATGTTCGTGGACCACACCGCCATGCTCCCGATCGCGATCGTGGTTTTTATATGCGGCGAAGTTCTCATGACGCCGTGCTTCGACGAGACGGCCAAACGGCACAGCACCGACTCCGCGATGGCCACGTGCATGGGGCTGTTGCATCTGGTGGACAGTTCGGGCCGATTGGTCGGATCGGTGTTTGCATTGGCCGTCTATGGGTGGATGAGAAATTCGGCGTACCATCATCTCTATTGGCCGGTCGTGGTGGCAGTGTTCCTCGTCGTCTGCTCCGGGCTTCATGTTATCGCGCACGCGATGGGGCAAACCCCCACAGCGCCCGGCGCCACCGAACAGGAGTCCGCCAATCGCATGGCAGGGACGACGATCGATGATCCGAGTTCTGTCCTGCTCCCCGTTCCGCAGAACCAGGTTTGATCGATGAAGAACCGCACTGGCATCATCTTCGTTTTTTGGATCACGGCACTTGGGTCTGTTGCACTACCCGGGGGCGAGCATTTTTTATCCAGGGCCTTTGCGGATTCGACCACCCTTCCAGCCGGCGAGGATGCGGACCACTACGTCGAATGTCATAACGGCGTGGTGGTTTCAGTTTCGGCGTCGGCCTCCGATGCCGGACGCGACATTCTCAAACGCGGCGGCAATGCAGTAGATGCTGCGATCGCCACCGCTCTGGCACTCCAATCGACCTACCCCCTCTCCGGCAATATCGCCGGCGGCGGATTCATGGTGATCTATCCGGGTCCCGGCCACGGCGAACCGATTGTCATCGACTATCGCGAGTGCGCTCCGGCGGCCGCGACCGTCAAGATGTACAGCAAAGAGGAGTCGCAGTACACGCAGCGCGCCGTGGCGGTGCCGGGCACGGTTCGCGGGCTGGAGATGGCGCATCGCCGGTTCGGCACGCTTCCGTGGACCGAGTTGGTCAAGCCGGCGATCGCGCTGGCGCGGGATGGGTTTGTCATCGACGACGGCCTCGCCAAGTCGACCAATGAAACCCTCGCCGCCGCTCCGCCAAATGAGTTTGGCGAACTGCACCGCGTCTACGGCAAGCCAGGCGGCGGGCTATGGAAGGCCGGCGACCGCATGGTTCAACCCGATCTGGCCCACACGCTTCAACTGCTGGCGGATCTCGGGCCCGACGCATTCTACTCCGGTCCCATCGCCGAGGCGTTTCTTGCCGAAATGACGCGGGGGAAAGGCCTGATCACCGCAGCGGATCTGGCAGCGTATCACGCCATCGAACGCAAACCGCTAAAAACGCGTTACCGGGGAAAGTATGACGTTTACGTTCCGCCGGCTCCAAGCTCCGGAGGCGTATGCCTGCTGGAAGAGTTGAACATGCTTGAGACGTTCGATCTGAAAGCCACGGATCGATGGTCGCCCACAACAGTGCATGTGATGGCCGAGATCATGCGGCGCGCCAACTATGACCGCGCCCGATATCTCGACGACCCCGCGTTTACCGAAATTCCCCAAAAGCTGACTTCCCCGGCTTACGCACAAGGGCTGGCCAGAACGATCGACCTGCAAAAGGCAACCCCCAGCGCATCGCTCTCCACCGATATCCCGCTGACGCCCGAGGGACATAGCACCACGCAGTTCTCGATAATCGACCGGTCGGGGATGGCCGTTGCCAATACGTACACGCTCGAACGGAGATGGGGCTCGCGCGTAGTCGTCAAGAACATGGGATTCCTTCTAAATAACGACATGCGCGCCTTCAACCTCTTCCCCGGCGAAACGGATGCCAAAGGCCAGGTGGGCACGGCTCCAAACATCATCGCACCCGGTAAACGTCCGATCAGCTCCATGACACCGACGATCGTCGTCCGAGATGGACGGGTCATTCTGGTAACCGGCAGTCCCGGTAGCCGTGCAATTCCAAATACAGTTCTGAACGTGATGGTCAGCCTGTTCGATTTCGGGATTCCGGTTCAGGACGCGGTTGAAATGGGACGCTTCACACAGGAGTGGTTTCCCGACCAGATAGGCTGGGAGCGCATGGACTTCCATCCCCAGACCGTGGAAGCATTGAAGAAAATGGGCCACACGGTCGTACCTCCTTCCCCGCTCCCCTTTCAGGGAGACGCCCATACAATTTCGGTTACTGACGGCGGAACTTACGTTGGCATAGCCGATCACCGTATCAGCGGGAAAGCGTCTGGGTACTGACCTCGCGCCCAACCCGCGGGTTTCAAACTCATGGGTTTTCAAACTCGTGGGGTCGACTCTTGACATTTGACACCCGTCCCAATGTGGAACCACGGTCCACACCCGGGGTCCACACCCGGGGTCGGTTCACACCCGGGGTCGACTCGTCAAACTTGTGGGGTCGACTCTTGACATTTGACATCCGCCCCAAGGTGAACCACATACTCGGGGTCACCACACACTCAGGGTCGACTCTTGACTTTTGATACCCACCTTGGATGCAGTCATAAAAACATTGATCGCCCCCGCCAATTACAAGAGCATCACGCGCGCTTCCCCATCCGCACTCGATGATGCCCATGACCGACACGTGCCATGCTTTCGCCATGCGGCAACTGAATCGGCGCCTCACTGCCCGGCGTAGCAGCACCATTTAATTTCTGTATCATGCTGATCGTTATCGTCTCATTTCCCGCACCCAAATAAGTGTGAACCCCGCGAACGTGAAACTTCCCCTTCTTCCCGGCAACGAACTGTGCAGCCGTTGAGGCCCCATCGCCCCAATGAATTGTCCCCGAAAGTGCAGATGCCGCCGTCCCCTTCGCCACTCCCGTCAGAACACCAACGTCACCCGAAAACGCCTTTCCCGCCGCCGGTTTGATCTTCACCGCCGAAATCGTGACGTGCTCCGACAGCGCAGAGTTCGGCGTTCGCGCCACCCCCGCCGAAGCCGCCAATCCACCCCCTGCGTTGGCAACAATTCCCACACCCACCGGCAACGGACGAATCGGCGTATCCACCACAACTTGCCCGTACGCCACTCCAACGATCGACCCATCGCCTGTTCCAAGCCGATCATCAGAAATCAGAACCTGGTAATGGAACCACCCAAATTGTGGGAACTTCACCGTCGCCGAAACCGAGAATCCACCATTCCCATCCGACGCAATCGGCGCATCCGTCACGTCCGCCATCGATTGCTGGAACCAGTCAAAAGTATCGCCATCATTCCATTTCACCGTGGCGTGGAAGTGCGTGAGATCTGCATTCGGGTCTGTCGGCGTGAAAATTGCGACGGTGTTGCTGAACGTTTCCTTGCTCGAAACGATCAGACTGTAGCCCGTTCCGTCCATCGCCCCGGGAATCACCGTCGCGGAGCTGCTCGTTCCCTCAGACCCGCCCAGCGGATCAGGGACGATCCCAATCGGCGGCGAGACCACAGTCCCGCCACCGGCGCCAGCCACACTCACCGTCGGCGGCGCAACGCTCGCCGCACCGCCACGCGCCACAATCCCAACCCCCCGGCCAACCCCTCCGCCCCCGCCCGCAATCGGCACAACCGGCCCGAACGACCACGGCCAGAGGTTCGTCGAAATCGTGTACTCTCCAGCCGCCGCATACCGGTGATCCCCCGAAATGCTGACTCCACCCAGCCCATCCGCCGCGATCACTCCCGACGTGAAATGCCCATCGCCCCAATCGATGTTCGCCGAATAAGAAGACAGTGAGATTAGTAGCACGCCCGTGTAATGCGCGACCACGCCACTGAACAACTGGCCCGACACCGGGCCTACATCAACCCCAACGCCCTGAGCGGCCGGCGCCGGCGATGTCACGTTCGAATACGCAATCGCCGATCGACCCGCAAGCCCGCCCGGGTCCGCGGCAGCCGATCGTATATCGCTGATCGTCACCGCAATGTCCGAGCTTCCGATGCCCCAGGCATGATTGCCGATCACGTCAAATCCCCCGCGATCGTTGACAGTGATGGTGCCCGCCGACTTCGTCCCATCGCCCCAGTCGATGCTCGCGCTGTAAAACGCGGGGTCAGCATTCCCCACCCCATCGACGAACGAGGCGACCGTCATCGTCGATGAAGCGCCGGCTGTCGCCGTCGATTGCGTGCCTGCCGCCAGCAATGCGTTGTGCGGATCAAAAGAAACGATCGGCGAACCACTCGCCGTTGAATCGCTCGCATACCAGATCTTCACCAGCGGTCCCGACGCCAGATCATTGACGAACCCATATTGCATCAAGCCCGGCGGATTGATCTCCATCACCTCCCCGCCCGTCGTCATCCGCCCCATCGCATTCGTTCCGTAAAGCCCGAACCACAATGCACCATCTGGCCCGCTCGTAATATCAAACGCACCGTCCGCATTAGGGAGCATGAATGGCGTGACGCTTCCGCTGCTCTTCACGCGATCGATCTCGCCATCCGATGCGACCCATATATTCCCATCCGGCCCAACAGCCAGATCATTTGGAAACGCCGTCAGCGCAATGCTGCTGATTTTCCCGGTGGGCGTAACTCGCGCAAGCGCGCCATTCCCCGCATCATCCGTCGCTGCCGCCCAGACACTTCCATCCGGGCTCGCGGTAATCCCGCCTTCCAGCGAGAGATTCGTTTTGCCAAACGAAAACTCCGTCACCTTCCCCGCCGCTGTGACGCGCCCCACCTGGTTGTTACTACTATCAACGAACCACACACCACCGCCCGGACCCGCCGCAATGCCATCGGCGCTGGCGTTGGCCGGCAGATTAAACTCCGTCACATCACCGGCGGGCGTAATCCGCCCGATCATGTCGACATAAGTTTCAACGAACCAGAGGTTGCCGTCCGCTCCCGCCACGATGTGATCCGGGCCCGCGTCCGCAGTCGGCAACGCAAACTCACTTGTGGATCCACCCGGCGTCTCGCGCCCAATCGCATTCCCGCCCTGATCCGTAAACCAGATATTCCCATCCGCCCCCTGCACCAGGCTAGACGCCGATACCGCGCTCACGCCCCCCGTCTGCCCTGGCGGAACCGATACCCCCGGCAACGACACCACCGTCCCCCCAGCCGATAAAAGATACCGAGCTTCGAGATGCTCGACGCCCTTCTGGGCGCCTCCACCCCTCCGCTGGACGTGTCGTCGTTTCATCCGAACCCTCACGAAGTGTGAACCCCGTGCCGCCATTATACAACAATTCAAAAACCGCAAGCGATCATTAAAAAGCGCAGGCACTCCACAAAGCAGCACATCATTTGATGTTCCATGGCTGAACATGAGTGATTTGCTTCTGAGTTCATCTGCTCGGAACGTTTCGTAGGATCTCCCCCGCGTCGCGTTTAGGATTGCCGTCACCTGGCCAATTCCGGGTAGGGCGTCATTTGAAAACTTCGCCTTAACTGAGTGGCACGATGTTTGGTTACTTCACCCAAGTGAGCGAATATCGAAAAAACAAATGTCGCCGTATCCGCCAGCCTGTAAGTCCGGCTTCAGCCGCGGCTTTGCGAACTTCTGCTAGCGTCAGGTAACGATCGTGCTGGCCGTGCGAGGTAAATGCTTCCTGCAACTCTCGAGACACCGGCGACCACCATTGCATGATCCGATTGATCGGGAACGCAATCGCGCAGGTCACAAAATCCGCGAAGGTGTCGAGTCGATACAGGTCAAGCACCACCAGCGTTCCACCCGGCTGCAAAGCATCGGCGCACTTCGCGAGCATTTGCGCAAGAGGCAAGTGGTGCAGCGTCGCAACGGACACGATCACGTTAAATTGCTCACGCGGCCACTGCCAGTTGCCGACATCCTGCACCAGATATTGAATGGTCGAAAATTCCGGTACATGTGCCAGCGCACGGTCAATCATCTTTTGCGATAGGTCCACCGCGAGCACGCGCCTGGCGCGAACGGCAATCGCCCGAGCCAATTCACCGCTGCCGCAGCCGATCTCCATTGCATGCTCAAATGTCGCGGGTAATTGCCCTAATATAAACGCGTGATAATGTCTGTTGTGGTTCCACCCATCGCCACCGGCTTCTAATTCCGCAATCCCGTCAAAATCCGCGCGAACCTGGTTGGCCGTACCCATGCAACGCAATTTTACTCGATCAACCTCACCCGTTCCTCAAGTCGCCCTCTGCGAGGCCATCTTGCCGGCGTTCACCGTGGCGATCGTGTTTCGGCTAAATCCGCCGGGTATGGTCCTTCTTTTTACGGCCAGCCACGCCCTTCTTTATCGCGGAATCATCGGGAGTATTCATCGTCCCCACCGGCATCAAAGACGAACCTCTCATCGAAGTGCTTATCGCAGTGGTCGACGACCTCGGGGGCGCAGGTGCGAGGATCGATCTGATGGCCGTGGACGGTGCCGAGGAATTGTTGACGGTAGCTGCGGCCGCGGGGGTTGCACCAGCGGTAGCCGGGGTGAGCTGTGCACCCAGGGTGGTATTGAAGTTCGGCAGCAGGGCATTGAGGTCGAAAATGTCGACCGTACCGGTGTAAGTGCTGTCGCCGCTGGTCCAGTCGCCGGCGGCATTGAAGTTAGGCAGCAAGGCGTTGAGGTCGAAGATGTCGACCGCTCCATTGAGCGTGGCGTCGCCAGCGAGCGTGTACTTCAGCTCGATGGTGTTCGCCGTGGTGTTCACACCGGTTCCGTCGGACGAGTCCGCCCAGCCAATGGCGGTGTTGTGGTTGACGTTGTTCTTGGCCGGGGTGGAGGTGATAACGCCGGTCGAGGCCGTCGGCACACCCGTCCAGGCTCCACCGTTGTAGCCGCCCGCCAGATACGTCTTTATCAGTGCCTTGGTGGCCGCATCCGCCGCGGCACTGCCGTAGTTAACGAACAGGGTGCTTCGGCCAATTTCAAAGTTGGTATTGGCCAGGGGGTTGGCAACCGTCTGGTTGTTACCCAGGTTGTTGATGGTGAACGTGCCGTTGAAGTGAACCGTGTTCGGCAGCGGATTCCCGTTCGCATAATTCAAAGTAATCGTGTCGTTCCCGCCATTGCCCCAAATCGTCAATCCGTTCGGATCGTTGATTGCGATCTGAAGACTCGTCAACCCCACGCTCCAGTCGATGTGCGTGCCGTCCCCATCCTTCGTCAGTGTGATGGCATCATCGCCTGAAGTCCCAAGGATCGTCTCGGGATTCAGCACGGTGTAACTTTGCCCGTTGAAATTCCCGCCCGAATTCCCCAACAGCACGCTCACGCTCTTGGCGCCTTCATTCGCGGCCACTAGATCGGTTCGCCCGTCCCCGGAAACGTCCGCTCCTACCACCGCGAATGGATACTTCCCAATCGCGTATGTCTGCTGCGCGCCGAACGTCCCGTTCCCGTTCCCGGTCAGAACGCCCACCGTCCCCGCCGGCTCGTTGGCCACCAGCAAGTCCATTCTCCCGTCGCCGTTCACGTCCGAAACGGACGCCGAGAATGGGAAACTCCCAACAGAATACGTCTGATTCGATTGGAACGTTCCGTTCCCGTTGCTCAGCAACACACTCAAGGACCCGCCTTGCAGATCCGCAGTCACTAAATCCACCCGTCCGTCCCGATTAAAATCCGAAACCGCGACCGATTCCGGCACAGCACCGGTGGCAAACGTCAGCTGCAATTGCAGCGTCCCGTTCCCGTTACCGAGCAGCACCGACACCCCGCCCGGAGACTGCGCGTTTGCCACGACCACGTCCAAACGACCGTCCGAATTGAAGTCCGAAATCGCCACCGAAGACGGAATCGCCCCGACTGTGTAAGTCCTCTGCGCCTTGAACGTGCCATCCCCGTTGCCGAGCAACGTGCTCACCGTCCCACCCATGTTATTTGCCACCACCAGATCCCCGACCCCGTCCCCGTTCAGGTCACCCACCGCGACCGCGATCGGAGCCCGCCCCGCCCCTGCCGTCTGTTGCGCTGCGAACGTTCCGTCCCCGTTGCCCATCAACACGCTCACGCTGTAGTTCACAACCCCATACCCCGTGCACGCCGCCACGATGTCCGGCTTCCCATCGCCGTTCAGGTCCGACACCACAAGCCCGTGGGGGTACGAGCCGGTAAAGAACGTCCGCTGCGCCCCGAACGTCCCGTCCCCATTGCCGAGAAATACGCCCACCGTGTCGTTCCCGCGGTTCGTCACCACCACATCCGGCTTCCCATCGCCATTCACATCGGCCACCACCGGCGAAAGCGGGTACAACCCCGTCGCGTACGTCTGTTGCGCCACAAAACTTCCGGGAAACCCCGCCGACAGTGAATACCCCGCCACATCCTTGATCGTTCCGTTGTCCACGATGTTCAATCCCACCGACCCCGCCCCACCGATCCCGCTCACCGTCACCGTATAAACCGTCGGCCCCCCCATCACCACCACCGGCGTCGCCGCGAGCGCGAACCCGCCCAACGCCACCGCAAAATCCGTCGCGTCCACCCCCGTCACCGGCTCGTTAAACGTCGCATTGAAGCTCACCGTGCTCATGTTGACGATCGACTGCTGCGCCGGCGACGCCCGATTCACCGACACCACCGCCGGCGGCACATCCCCCAGCCATACTCCCACCGCGCCCGAAGGAAAACCCGTCTCCGCGTCCAGTAAATCTAACGCTCCATCCCCGTTCACGTCCGCCACCGTCGCGTACCGCACCCCCGAATTCCCCTGGAACGTCTGCTGATCCGCGAACAAACCATCCCCGTTCCCCGTCAGCACGCTTACCGTCCCGCTATCCTTGTTCGCCACCACCACGTCCAACCGACCGTCCCGATTCACATCCGCAACCGTCACCCCCACCGGCGTAATTCCCACCGCCGCCGTCCTCCCCGCCAAAAACGTGCCGTTCCCGTTCCCCATCAATATGGTCACCTGCCCCACGTTCCCATCCGTCACCACCAAATCCGGCCGACCGTCTCCGTTGAAATCCCCCACCGCCGCCCACGCGCTGTTCGAACCTGACGCAAACGTCTGCGCCGCCGAAAACGACCCGTCCCCATTGCCCCTGAACACCTCCACCGCGCCGCCACTGAGATTCGGAACAACCAGATCCGCCCGCCCGTCTCCGGTCACGTCCGCCGCCGTCACCGAGTACGCCCCCGGCGCCGAGAGCGTCACCCGCGACCTGAAACTCCCATCCCCCAATCCCATCAGCAGGCTTACCGTGCTCCCATTCCGGTTCGCCACCGCCACATCCAGCTTCCCGTCCCGGTCGAAGTCCGCTACCGCCAGCCCCGCCGGGCTCGATCCCGAAAAATAAGTCTGTCCCGAGAAGAACGACCCGCCCCCATTCCCCAGCAAAACCTCCACGTTACCGCTGATGTAATTATCCACCAGCAGATCGACCTTCCCATCCCCGTTCACATCCGCGCTGGCCACAAACTGCGGCCCAGTCCCCGTCGCAAACGTCGTTCGCGCCTGGAACTGCCCGTTGCCGTTGCCCAGCATTAACGAAACCGCAGTGCCCGACTGGTTCCCAGACGCCACATCCGGCTTCCCGTCCCCGTTATAATCCGCCACCGTCAGCCAGCTCGCGCTCGCCCCAAACAACTGTTCGGTCACAAAGAGCGCCGGCTTCACGAACGTGTACACCTGCCCCGTCGCATTTCCATTTGCCCCGCCCAAATACACGCTCAACTGGTTCACTTGCCCGCTGAACGTGATGATGTCCGCGATGCCGTCGCCGTTCAGGTCCCCTGCGATCACCGCCACCGGCCAGTTCGACGCGAACGTCGCCGGCGCCTTGAACGTCCCATCCCCGTTCCCTAGTTGCACGCCGAACGAGTTATTCTGATTCTCCGAGACCACCAGATCCAGATTCCCGTCGCGGTTGACATCCGAAACATCCATTGATACCGACAAATGCCCCGTCGAATACGTCAGCCGCGCCCCAAACGTCCCATTCCCATTCCCCAGCAGCACACTCTCACCTGACATCGTCCCGCCGTTGTTGAGAACCACAAGGTCCGGCTTTCCATCGTGGTTCACGTCGGCAAATACGACCCTCGACGGGCTTGGCCCCGCCGCCACCGTGTACTGCGGCGCCAGCGTCCCATCCCCATTGCCCAGCATCACGCTGATGTCATTGCTGATGTAATTCGCCACCAGCAGATCCACCTTCCCGTCACCGTTCACGTCCGCCGGCGTGATACTCACCGACGTCGTGTGCGCCGCATATGACCCCTGTGCCGTAAATGTCCCGTTTCCGTTATTCAACCACACGTCCACCCACCCCGGCAAGAAGGCCCCCCCTCCGTTGTGCGCCACCACCATG
This sequence comes from Tepidisphaeraceae bacterium, assembly GCA_036794395.1. Classification (GTDB taxonomy): domain Bacteria; phylum Planctomycetota; class Phycisphaerae; order Tepidisphaerales; family Tepidisphaeraceae; genus DASXMX01. The sequence continues at coordinate 17,709 of DAIRGS010000093.1, forward strand.
TCCGGCTTGCCGTCCCCGTTTAGATCTGTAAGGGCCACGAAGAACGGACCGTCCCCGCCCGCGTAAGTCGTCTGCGGACCGAACGTCCCGTCCCCATTCCCCTTTAGCACGCTCACCGTCCCCGGGTTCCTATTGTTCGGCACCACCGCGTCCAGTTTCCCGTCCCCGTTCACGTCTGCCAGCGCAACCATCGTCGGGTTTACGCCTGTCCCGAATGTCTTCATCCCCCCGAACGTCCCGTCGCCGTTCCCCAGCATCACCGCCAGGTTGTTGTCGGTCCCGTAGTTCGTGAACACGGCGTCCGCCCGCCCGTCCCCGTTTACGTCCGCCAGAACAGGCGACACTGGATACTGCCCCGTTGCCGCCGACCGCGTCCCCTGATACCCCCACATCCCGTTCTGAATCGAATTCCCCGCCGAGTCCTTTATGCTCCCATCATCCACAACATTCAGCCCCAGCGTCCCATACCCGAAAATATTGTTCACCGTCACCGAATAAACCGTCGGCCCGCCGCTCACTCCGACCGGTGTCGATGCAGTCACACCGTTCAGCGCCAATGAAAAATCGGTCGCATCCACGCCCGTCACCGGCTCGCTGAACGCCACCGTGTAAGTCACCAGCGACACTGTCGTATTCGCCGGCAGCGGATTCGACCGATTGATTGACACTACCCTCGGCGGCGGATCGTTCGCAATCACCCCCACGCTCCCGTCGCCGAAATTCCCCACCACCAAGTCCACAAGTCCGTCCCCGTTCACGTCCTCGCCACTCAGCGAAAACGGCTGCGCCCCCGCCCCAAACGTCCTCTGGCCCTGAAAACTTCCGTCCCCATTGCCCTGCAACAAACTCACACTGTTGCCGCCGTAGTTCGCCGACATCATGTCCAGTTTCCCGTCCCCGTTCACATCCGCCACCAACACCGCCGTCGGCGTCGCCCCCACTGCAAACGTCTTCTGACCCGCGAAGCTTCCGTTCCCATTTCCCGCCAAAACCCCCACCACCCCGCTGCTCTCCTCCGCCACCACAAGGTCCAGCCTGCCGTCGCGATTGATGTCAGCCGTCGTTATCGAAAACGGCAAGCTCCCCGCCCCGAACCCCGCCCGTGGCGCGAACCCGCCGCCCCCAGTGCCCAATAGCACGCTCACCGTCCCTGCGCTCTTGTTCGCGACGACCACATCCAGAACCCCATCCCGGTCCAGATCGGCAATCGCCACCGATGATGGCTGTGGCCCCGCCAAAAACGTCTGCTGACCAAGGAATGTCCCATTCCCATTCCCAAGCAGCACCGACACCGTCCCCGCCCCATAGTTCGCCACCACCACGTCCGGCTTCCCATCCCCATTCACATCCCCACTGGCCACAAACCGCGCCTGGCTCCCCGCGCCAAACGTCTGCTGACTCAGAAACGTTCCATTCCCATTTCCAAGCAGCACGCTGATGTTGCCGGATCCATTGTTCGAAGCGACCAGATCCACCCGCCCATCCCGATTCACGTCCGCCGTCGTCACCGAATAAGGCGAGCTTCCCACGGCAAAGATGGATTGACCCCCAAAGGTCCCATTTCCATTGCCCAGCATCACGCTCAGCGAATTCCCCCCCGCGTTGGCGACGATTAGATCCAGCTTCCCATCCCCATTCACATCCGCCGTCGCCACCGATCGCGGCGACGCCCCCGCCCCAAACGTCATCTGCGGCGCAAATGCCGCAATGGCGGTCGAGAGCAGCACCCGCCGCTCCAGCCCCTCCGCCCGGCAAGCCCTGGAAATCACGCGTCCGGAGCGCTGATTCCGTGCAAAACCCTTCCCACCGTTTTTCCGCTCCGCCATTGCATCTCTCCCCGAAAAATAAATGTGAGCCCACATCATCCCGCATACCCCTCCCCATGGCAAGCCCAATTGCCGCCCCAGCAAACTCCGAAAAGCCCGACCCTAATCGAGGAACTGCGTCGCTCCCCCTTCATCAATAAGTTGCAGGGCGGACTTCCGCATCTGTCCGCGACCTCGCAAGTCTTTCGTCGCGCGGGCCGGACTTTGGCAATGTGACGATCTCCGCAACCCGCGACTTAATCACTACGCTGCATTTGAGCGCCTCGCCATGAGCACTGCCCGCTTGTTCAGCCCAATCGCCGACGGACTAAAAGCAGCGACGTCGCGAACGACCATCGTGATTCAATGATCAGTTCTCCCCATCACTTAACGTAATAATCCCAATCTGACTGGGAATCACTTCCGGCGCAAGCTCGGAAAACGACAGGAACACCGCATCGGGAAATGCGATCTCGAAGGCGGCGCGCAGATGACGTCTAACTCCGGGGATCGTCGCCATGACGATCGGATCGGAAGTGAGATGCCGGCGGGCGTCGATCGTGCGATCGAGCGCTTCGATAATTCGCTTGTGATCGTTGTACGCCAGCGCCACCTCGGGGCCGTTCGCGGTTTCGACGGTGGCGTCCTGAATCATTCGCTCGATTTCCGGGTCCAGCGCATAGTACGGCAGCACCGCGCGCCCAGCCGTATACCGCGCACAAAGCTGGCGGCGAAGATCCTTACGAACCAGATCGGCCAGCGGGCCGGGGTGCTTTTGGTTTTGGCCGTGCTTGGCGAGCGATTCGAGAATCAGCCGCAGATCGCGGATCGGCGTGCGCTCGCGCAGCAGGACTTTCAAAACTTCCGTCACCTGCTGCGTCGTAAGCAGCGTGGGAATGACCGCCTTGATTAAATCCGGGCGTTCCTGCTTGAGGCGCTCAATCAGGTTGCTGACCTCCTGAATGCCCAGAAACTCCGATGCGTTGCGCCGCAGCGCGACCATCACGTGATTGAGAATTAATTTGTCAGCCGGCAAGACGCGGAAGCCCGCCTCGGTTGCCGTGCGAGTCTGCTCGGCCGGAATCACCACGCCCACTGCCCGGCTCCATGGGATCTTCATCGCGGTGGCGTTGAGCCCGCGCGATGTCGCGGACTCAATGTCGGCCAGTGCCAGCGCCTGGCCCGGCGCAATCGACCCGCGCGCGAAGGGCGCATCAAACAGAACGATCGAATAATCGGTCGGCCGCAGATGCGGGTTCTCGATCCGCAGGCTGACCGCCGGGAAGGTCATGCCCATTTCTTCCGAGAGAAATTCGCGAACGCCTTCCTCCAATGCCTTGCGCGCCTCGGGTCGTGCGGTGCCGTCTTCGAACGTAAACAGGCGTTCGAGATCTTTCCCAAGTTCGAGCACCGCCGGCGGTGGATACAGACGCTTGGGAAAAGAGCCCAATTGGGGCGCTTCGCCCGGCCCCGGCTTTTTCCCCGCCAGCCCGCCCCCAGGCGCAGCCGCCGCGGCTGCAGCGAGGGCCGAGGCGTTCTTAAGCCTCGGGAAAGACAACACCGCCGCCACACCTGCCAGCATGAGGAAGGCCGTTTTTGGAAATCCAGGAACAAAAGCCGTAAACGCCATCAGCACGGATACCGCCGCGATGGCTTTGGGATTTTTCAGGATCTGCTCGACGATGTCTTTGGCAACGTGACTTGCATCCGAGCCCGTGGCATCGGTCGGCCCGGCTACCCGCGTCACCACCAAACCCGCCGAGACGCAGATCAGCAGTGCGGGGATTTGCGAAACAAGACCGTCGCCGATCGTTAAGAGCGAATAAGTCTGGGCCGCTTCGAGCGGCGTCATGCCCTGCTGGATCACGCCGATGATCATCCCGCCGATGATGTTCACCAGCGCGATGATGATCCCGGCAATGGCATCACCCTTGACGAACTTCATCGCGCCATCCATCGCTCCATACAGCTTGGATTCCCGCTCCAGACCCTGCCGGCGGGTGCGGGCTTCTTCGGGGGTGATCAGCTGGTTTCGCAGGTCGGCGTCGATGCTCATCTGCTTGCCGGGCATCGCGTCGAGGGTGAATCGGGCCGCCACCTCGGCCACGCGCTCCGAGCCTTTGGCCACCACCAGGAACTGCACCAGAGTGAGAATCAGGAAGATGACGCCGCCCACGACAAAGTTCCCCTGAACCACGAAATTACCGAAGGCGTTGATGATTTCCCCGGCGTTGGCTTCGAGCAGAATCAGCCGGGTGGCGCTGACTTCCAGGGCCAGGCGGAACAGCGTTGTTAATAGAAGAATCGTCGGAAACGACGGCAGCTTCATGGCGTCGGGGATGTACAACGCCGTGAACAGAACCAGGCATGCCAGACCAATGTTCAGCGCGAACAGAAAATCCATGATCGACTGATCCACCCGGAAGATCAGCAGACCCACGATGACAACCACCCCGATGGCCAGAATGATGTCGCTGTGTTTGGCCAACGCGCCAGTCAGGCGGTCGCTGGCGGACACTTTGGTCTGGGGTGTTGGAGCAGCCATGGGTTTATCGGGAACTTAAGCGAAGTGAGAATATCCTACAAAGTGTGCTGAGCAAAGTTTTGTGACTTCGTGTTCATTTCGCCGGGCGTGTGACAGATTTGGCGGCCGCCCTTTTTCCCTCTCCCGGTACGCCGGGGGAGGGTAGGGAGGGGGGTTGGTTTTGGCTTTGGATTTCCTTCCCACGAGCAACTCACACACCCCCTCCCCAACCCTCCCCCGGCG
>DAIRGS010000093.1:22290-23197 GCA_036794395.1 Tepidisphaeraceae bacterium
CTCGAAGAGGAGCGATTTTTCTGCCACCGTGCGAAAAAGCGCTCCTCTTCGAGTCGCGGCGAAACGAAAGCGGTTTCGGGATTTCTGCATGCATCAAGCAAGAAGGCCGGCGTATCAAGCCGGCCTTCTTGCTGCCCGATCGGGCTATTCGGTTTTGGGTCACTGGCCGCGGATTACGCCAGGTTACGGGCGATGGACATGTTGGTGTCGTTGTCGGTCTTCTCGACGTTGGTGGCCATCGTGGTGATCTGCGAGACCGAGTTCTGGATCGACTGGATGTCGGCCATCAACTGAACCTTGGTCGAGTCGTAGTTGGCCTGATCCTGGGTGCTGGCGCCGGCGCCGGGGACCTGGAGGTTCTTGAGCTGGTCAACCTTACCGGCCAACTGCTGGCGTTCCTTGGAGGCCAGGCTTAACAAGATGGCGGTGATGCTGTTGCCAGCTACGCCGCCGGTGTCGGTGGTGCTATTGGCGAACAAGTGGGCGATGTCGGTGAACGGGCTTTTCAGGGTGGTCGAGTCGCCGACGATGTTGCTGTAGGCCCCTGAAACGGCTCCCTTGACCACGGCAAAGGGGTTGAAGATATCCAGCGGGTTCTGAATCACATCACTGACGGCCCCTTCGACGGCGCCTTCGGCGCCTTTAACAACTGTTCCTGCAATGTCTTCGGCCGTGTTGGTGACGGTGTGGAACGCTGAACTGGCAAAATCACCGATAGAACCAAGGAAGCTCATGACGATCTCCTGAATGTGGGTTTTAACTGTTTCTGTTTCTTTGAATCCCAACTCTGGGTTCGCCGGGGTTATCGGGGGATGCGGCGGGGTGTTGCGTGGGAATTTTGGGAGAGGGGGAGAGTGGGGGAGGGGGTGAGGGGGAGACAAGGAGACAAGGAGAAAAGCGGGGGCGT
>DAIRGS010000094.1:0-5266 GCA_036794395.1 Tepidisphaeraceae bacterium
CCCCCTCCCCACCCCTCCCCCGGCGTACCGGTGGAGGGAGAGGACGGCCGCCTTAAGTGTCACGGACCCGTCGCCCGGTGCAGAAATATTTCGTTTAATTGACCGTCTGTTCCAGAATGCCTACCGTCCTGCACATGGCGCGCCCCAAAGAATTTGATCCCAGTGAAGCGATGAAGGAAGCGATGGGCGCCTTCTGGGAGAACGGATACCACGCCACATCCGTCAACAATCTCCTATCGGAAATGAAGTTAAATCGCGGCAGCTTGTACGACACGTTCGGCGACAAAAAGACCCTGTTTCTGGCGGCGCTGGCTGAATATGAGCGGCAGGCGCGCGTGGCTTTTGCTGAGCTTCTGGACAAGCCCGGTTCGGCCAAGGCGGCCATTCGACATTGGGCGGCGGCAGCGGCGGATTTGTGTACCGGCGATGCGGGGCAGCGCGGGTGCCTCGGGCTGAAAGCAGCCGTTGAAATGGCGCCGCATGATCCCGAGGTGGCCGCGTGGGTTCGCGAGGTCACGCGCGAGCGGGAATTATTGGTTGCCAAAGTGATTAAGCGTGGGCAGTCCGATGGAGAAATCAGCGATCGGCTGGATGCACGGGTCGTCGCGCGGTATCTGCTGACGTGTTTGGCGGGGTTGAAAATCATGGGGGTTTCTTCGCCAAGCGCGCGGGAGGTTCGCGAAGTTGTTTCGTTGATCCTGCTCGTGCTGGATAAAGCGTAAATTCCAAGTGTTGTTGGGCTGGATCGTTACACAGTTCATAAATCTGGGTTGGAGCGTAAATTGAGAAGTCAGACAGTCAATCTATCTGTTTTGGCGAGCGGTTTTTTAGGTTTGATGGCGGCGGGTTGCAATCGCGATTCGTCGTCGGCTGCGGGCCCTCCGCAGATGCCGCCGCCACTGGTCGAAGTGGCGCAGGCAAAGACGCAGGACGTACCTGTGTACCTGGACGAGATCGGCAAATGCGCCGCAATTGAATCGGTCACGATCCGGCCGCAGGTTTCCGGACGTATCATCGAGCGACATTTCGAAGACGGGGCGGACGTAAAAAAGGGGCAACTGCTTTTCACGATCGATCCGCGTCCGTTTCAGGCGTCGTTCGATTCAGCCAAGGCGCAGTTGGCGCAGGCAAAAGCTTCGGTGAATCTGGCGAACATCCAACTGCAAATGTGGTCGGCGGTCGCGGATACGCGGGCGGTTTCCAAATCGGATTTTGATATCAAGAAGAACGCCGTGGATGTGGCCAACTCCCAGGTTGAAGCCGCGCAGGCCGCGTTGGAAACGGCGCAGGTTAATCTCGATTACTGCTCGATTAAATCACCGATCGATGGTCGCGCGGGACAGCGTCTGATGGATGCAGGCAATGTAGTCGAAGCCAACACCGCATCGCTCCTAGTTGTGCAACGGCTGGATAAAGTGTATGCCGATTTCACTGTCACTGAGCGCGATCTGGCGGAGGTTCAGAAGCAAATGGCGGTTGGAGTCCTTCGCACACTGGTGCGGCTGCCTTCGGATTCCGTTGAATCGGCCCACGTGGGCGATCTGACATTTCTTGATAACCAGGTTCAGGACGGTACCGGGACCGTGAAGCTGCGCGCGACCATCCCCAATCCTGATCATCATTTCTGGCCGGGCCAGTTTGCGAGCATCCGTTTGATTCTCCAGCTTCAGAAGGGCGCCGTTCTGATTCCGAATCGTGCAACGCAGATCAGCCAACAAGGGCCCTTCGTGTATGTGGTGAAGCCCGACAAGACTGCCGAGCTGCGGCTGGTCACACTTGGGCCGCGGCAGGGCGATGAAGTGGTGATCTCCAAAGGGGTCAATGCCGGCGAGCAGGTGGTGGTCAGCGGGGCGCTAACCGTGCAGCCGGGCCATCCGGTCAATCCGACCACGCCCTCGCTTGGTGCAGTCGAAGCCAAAACACTGAACGGCGATGCGCCGACGACCACGGAGGTGACTAAGTCGTGAACCTCTCAGAACCTTTCATTCGTCGGCCGGTGATGACGGCCGTACTAACGATCTCGGTGATTTTGTTCGGTTTCCTGGCGTATCAGAGTTTGCCGGTGAACGATCTGCCGGCCGTGGATTACCCGGTCATCCAGGTCGATGTGAACTATCCTGGGGCCACGCCTGAAACGATGGCGAGCAACTGCGCGACGCCGCTCGAACGGCAGTTCATGCAGATCCCCGGGCTCGAGCTGGTGACGTCCAACAGCACGCAGGGACACACGGGCTTCATTCTCCAGTTCGATCTGGATAAGAGCATCGACGGGGCGGCAACGGACGTGCAGACCGCGATCACCCAGGCGCAGGGCCAGCTTCCAGTGGACTTGCCCAGCCCACCGACTTTTAAGAAGAACAATCCCAACGATCAGCCGATCCAATACATCGCGGTCTATAGTGACACCGCGACCGCCGGGCAAATTTACGATTACGCGAATACCCAGGCCGGCGAGCGCATGAGCATCGTGCCGGGCGTGAGCCGGGTGCTTGTTTATGGAACCCAGTCGGCGGTGCGCATTAAGGCCGATCCCTCGGCGATGGCCATCCGCAACATCACGGTTGACGACGTTAATGCCGCGATTAAAAAGGGCACCGGATATACCGGCGCCGGACAGTTTGATGGCCTGAGCCGGACGCTGCTGATTCAGCCGCAGGGCCAGCTCGATCGAGCCGAGCAGTACAACGACCTGATCATCAGTCAGAAGAACGGGTCTCCCGTCTACCTGCGCGATGTCGCCAAGGCTGAGGACAGCATCCAGGATCAGCGCATCAATATGCGATTCTGGGTTCGCGGCCAGCATGTGCCGTCTGCGATCGCGGTCATCGCGGTCTTTCGCCAGGCGGGCTCAAACGCCGTGAAAGTCGCGACGGCCGTTCGAGATTTAATTCCCACGATCCAGGCGCAGCTGCCGCCGGCGGTGACGATTCGCGTTATCCACGATCAGTCTCTGACGATCGTCAACAGCGTCACCGACGTGAAAACGACGCTGTACATCGCGTTCATTCTCGTAGTGTTGGTGATCTTTGTATTCCTGGGTCGTGTGAAAGACACGCTAATCCCAGCCGTTGCTCTGCCGCTGTCACTGCTGCTGGTGTTTATCGTGATGCGGCTTCTGGGCTACAGCCTGGACAATTTATCATTGATGGCCCTGACGCTGGCGATCGGGTTCCTGGTGGATGATGCGATCGTCTTCCTTGAGAACACCGTGCGCCTGATGGAAGAGGGCAAGGCCGCCCTTGAGGCGACGCTGCAATCGGCGCGGGAAATCAGCTTCACGATTCTGGCGATGACCATTTCGCTGGCGTCGGTGTTCATTCCGCTGGTTTTCATGACCGGTTTGATCGGCCGAATCTTCCGTGAGTTCTCGATCACGATCATCGTGGCGATTTTCGCCAGCGGCATTGTGTCGCTGACGCTTACCCCGCTGATGTGCGCCCGGCTACTGAACAATCGCGGCAAGGGCAGCACTAAGACGTGGATGGAACGTGTGGCGGGCGGCGTCGAGCATCGCGTGCTCGAACTTTATGGGCGATCACTGTGGTTCTTTTTGCGTCACCGTTGGGTGTCGGCGGTCGTCTGGTTGGTCTGTCTCTTGGGTACGATCTATCTGTTTTACGCGGTGCCTAAAGCATTTTTGCCGGTGGGTGATAGCTCGTTCGCGATGGGCGTGTTCATCGCGCAGGAGGGTTCATCTCCAGAGCAGATGCACAAGTATCAGGTTGCCGTTGAAAATGTCATACAGGCCGACCCGGCGATCGACATGACCTTCACGCTGAGCGGATTCAATCAATTCCTTGGCTCGAACCAGGGACTGATGTTGGGCTTTTTATCTGAGCCGGAGAAGCGCGATCCGATCGATGTCGTCGCAGACCGCATGGGTGGCGGGATCATGATGAAAGTGCCCGGCCTATTAGCCGGCATCAAACCGCAACCGGTGCTTTCGATCAGCACCGGTGCGACGGCAAATCTCCAAGGCCAGTTTGCGTATGCGATGTCCGGTGTGGATCCCGAACAGGTCTATGACGTTGCCCAGAAGCTTCAGGCGAAGCTGGCGGAGCGTCGGGACATGTTCATGTTCATCAACTCCGATCTCTACAACCACACGCCGAGCCTGCGGATCGACATCCTTCGCGAGCAGGCGAAGCTCTACGGAATCTCCGAGACGCGGATCCTCGATCTGCTTCGCAACGCGTACTCACAGAATTACGTGTATCTGATTAAACGGCCCAACGATCAGAATCAGGTCATCCTCGAGGTGAGGGACAAGGACCGGGCCGCGGCCGAAGATCTGAACCTGTTGTATATCAAGAGCGATGACGGCCAACGCGTGATCCCCCTGAATGCGGTGGCCAAATGGGACACGCAGCTTGGGCCGCAGTCGGTGAACCATATCAATCAATTCACCAGCGTAACGCTTTTCTTCAACCTGATGCCCGGCGTGCCGATCGGTGATGCCACTGGGTTCATCGAATCAACCGCCAGCCAGTTGGTCCCACTGGGAATGCGCGGCAGTCTTCAGGGCGAAGCACTTACGTTCCGGCAGACGATCACGAGCCTGACGGTGCTCATGGTGCTGGCGATTTTCGTGATGTACGTGATTCTCGCGATTCTTTACGAGAGCTACCTGCATCCAATCACGGTTCTCTCGTCGCTGCCGGTCGCGCTCGTCGGCGGCCTGGCGACGTTGTGGGTGGCGCGATTCGTCTTCCATGCCAATGTTGATGCCAGCCTTTATGCGTTCATCGGTATGTTCATGCTGATGGGCATCGTGAAGAAGAACGGCATCATGATCGTGGACTTCGCCCAGCAACGCGTTTCGCATGGCGTTCGCGACGATCAGGCCATTCACGATGCCAGCATGGATCGCTTCAGGCCGATCATGATGACGACCTTGGCCGCGTTGATGGGTGCGCTGCCCATCGCACTGGGTTTTGGCGCGGATGGCGCATCGCGGCGGCCGCTGGGCCTGGTCGTGGTGGGCGGGCTGATCGTCTCGCAGTTCATCACGCTGTATGTGACGCCCGCGATTTACCTGTATCTTCAGGATTTCCAGGAGAAGGTCCTTGATCGCACGACGTTCTTCCGCTCATCACGGAAGCAATTGGAATTGAGCGGCCTTGCACCGAGGACCGTGCTGGCTGTTAAGAGCGCCGAAGCGTTTGGCAATGGGAATGGGAACGGCGCTCATGAAGCCGGGCATTGATATGGCATTCGGCGTGGTCGCTTCAGCGACCATGTCTTTCAATCGAAAAAAAGACATGGT
>DAIRGS010000094.1:5276-23167 GCA_036794395.1 Tepidisphaeraceae bacterium
ACCACGCCAAGCGTGTCCTGACTAACCCTAATGCCTTCAGTTCTTGATGGCGTCACGCGTTCGCTGATTGTCGATGATCCGCCAGATATGGCGGGGGTTGTCGTTGCGGAGTTCAGGAGGGAGCGCTTCCTGGGGGAAACCCTGGAAGGCAATCGGTCGGGCAAATCGTTCAATGGCCGCTGCACCGACCGACGTTGTGCGAGAGTCGGTCGTGGCGGGATAGGGGCCGCCGTGGTGCATGGCCGCACCGACTTCGACGCCGGTGGGGAAACCATTGAAGATCAGGCGTCCCACGCGTTGCTGGAGAATTTCAACCAGGTCGCTGTATTCGCGCAGGTCGGCGGGCGTGCCGTGAATGGTTGCGGTTAGATGACCTTCCATTCGACGGGCAATTTCGATCAGCTGCTGGCGCGAGGATGCCGTGACCAGGACCGTTGATGGTCCGAAGAGTTCTTCACCAAGGCGGGCATTGGCCAGGAAGGCATCGCCGCGAGTTGTAAAGACGGTGGGGATCGCGGTAGTGGCTCCGGTCGAGGCGGCGGCTCGGGTCTGCACTCCGGAGATGCCGGAGACTTCCTTGACGCCCTTCAGGTAGGCGGCGTGAATGCCGCCATGGAGCAGTGAGCCGGGCGGGGCGGCTTCCATCAACTTGGCGACCGAGCTCGCGAAGGCCTCGGCCTGTGGGCTCTCCAGTCCCACGACAATTCCCGGCTTCGTGCAGAACTGCCCAACACCAATCGTGACCGATGCCTTGATCCCCAACGCAATCTGCTCGCCGCGCTCGGCCAGCGCGCCCGGAAGCACGAACAGGGGGTTGGCGCTGCCCATCTCGGCATAAACCGGAATGGGCCTGGGTCGGGAAGCGGCAGCGTTGTATAGCGCCCGGCCAGCCCGAAGTGAGCCGGTAAATCCAACCGCGGTGGCGGCGGGATGCGTGACCAGCGCGATGCTCAATTCGGGCTTAGTGCCGTGCAGTAGCGAGAAGACACCCGCCGGCATCTGCGTACTTTTCGCTGCGCGGGCGATGGCTCCGCCAACCAACTCAGAGGTTCCCGGATGCGCTGGATGGGCTTTAACCACGACCGTGCAACCGGCCGCGAGCGCCGAGGCGGTATCTCCCCCGGCCACAGAAAATGCGAGGGGAAAGTTGCTGGCCGCGAAAACGACCACCGGGCCCATCGCGATGTACATCCGCCGTACGTCGGGCTTGGGCAGGGGCTTCCGCTCGGCGTTGGGCAGGTCAATCCGGGCATCGACCCATGATCCTTCGTCGATCAGATCGGCGAACATCCGAAGCTGGCCGACTGTTCGAGCGCGTTCCCCGCGAAGGCGATCGACTCCGAGCGCGGTTTCGGCGTTAGCGCGTTCGATCAGTGTTTCGCCAAGCGACTCAATTTCAGTGCAGATTGTACGGAGGAAAGTTGCACGCTTGGCAGGTTCCACCTTTCGATACATTTCGAACCCGGCCACTGACGTGTTCATCGCGCGATCGACATCTTCAGCCGTGGCTTCGAAGTAGGACGGATCGAGCTCGCGCCCTGTCGCAGGATCGACCGCGCGAAAGGTGGCCGCCTGTGCGGTCCTGGCCGATTCTCCGGCAATAAGCTGGGTGCCTTGTAGTTGCATAGCGTTTTATCCGGTTTTGATTAAGCGACCGTATTGGAGAGCGTGCCAATCGAGTCGATGGTAATGCGAATCTCATCGCCATGATCGAGCGTAAACTGATCGGGGGGAACCACGCCAGTTCCCGTCATCAGATAACAACCAAACGGGAATGATGTTTCGCGATAGAGGTATTCCACAAGTTCCTCGGGCTCGCGCTTCATGCGGGTGAGGTTAGTTGAGCCGGTGAATACCTGCTTGCCCGCGCGGAGAATTTCGATGCGGATTTCCGTGGTTTTGGCCAGGGGCGATTCGGCGATGTAAACCCCGGGGCCGATCGCGCAGCTCCCATCATACGATTTAGCCTGCGGGAGATAGAGGGGATTTTCCCCCTCGATATCGCGCGAGCTCATGTCATTGCCGATGGTATGGCCAATGATCTGGCCCCTGGGGCTGATAACGAGCGTGAGCTCCGGCTCCGGGACGTTCCATTTCGAATCGCGCCGGATCCGAACTGGAGCGTTTGGCCCGACCACGCGGTAGGGGGACGACTTGAAGAATAGCTCCGGTCGGGCCGCGTTGTAGACGCGGTCGTAGAAGTCCCCTCCGCCGGCGGATTTGGCTTCCTCCATGCGCGCTTCGCGGCTCCGCATATAGGTGACGCCCGCGGCCCAGACTTCCTGTGAGCCGATCGGAGCGATCGCTGAGGCTTCGTTGAATCCGGCGAACAATTCCCCCGAGTTGGATGCCTCGCGGAGCACCGCGACCAGATCGGCTGAACGAATCAGGTCGTCCCAACTTCCTCGTACCCGCCGAGCGTTGCCTTGATCTTCAACCACGGCCCCGTCTTTTGTTTGGAAGAGTCTCATGCTGGTAGCGGGCAGCGTAGTGGGCTGTGGCTCATCGAACAAGCCATCCCGGGCAATACGAAAATGGGACATGTAGGGCCATTTGCGCCAAAGTCAAAAGATTGCCGAAATGTAATATTTGGCAAAAATTGCCGATTCTATCTGTTAACAGGGGTCGCGGAATCTCTCGCCCAGATTAACACGCTCGTCATAAGGTCCGATGGATACAACTAGTGCGCTCGGATTGGATTACCCAGCTTCGCTTTTGCAGGCAAAAACTGCGTTGTTCTTAGGCTTTTCCCAGTTTGGTTGGGGGTTGAGTACGGTGTAAAGTCTGAGCATCAGCCAGTGGGTGAACTCTGAGCTGCCGGGCACTGCGACCGGAATGATTGGGTGAATCGCAGGTAGTTTTGCAAGTCGCATCGGGTCGATGCACAGGGTGCTTTCGAGCGAATCCCGTGTTTAGGCTTAGTGTGCGTCGAATGAAGGAGCTGTTATGAAACTGTCTGTATTAGCTGCTGCCGGTGCCTTGCTGTTGGGGGCTGCTTTCTCAAATGCCGCGAGTGTCTCGATCCCCAGCACGATGGATCAGTTGGTCGCAGCCGGAAGCACGGGTATCACCATCGGCGACAAGACCTTCTATGACTTCACGGTCACGGGAAACGTCGCCGCCAATCAGATTTCAATTATCCAAGCGCCCGGTTCTGACGTCGGTGTCGAGTTCCAGTTTAACTGGACTTCGACGGCGGCCAATAACATGGACACGCTACTTCGTTACAAAGTCCACGTGAACGACACCGCTCCGACTCAGCGGTTGATCACGGGTGTTGGCCTGAGCTTCAATGGGACCACCAATGCCGGTAACACCGACCTTGGCACCAACGCCACTGTCACCGAAACCGTAAGCGATCTGAACGGCATCGCGCTGGGTCAGCTCACCACTTTTGATGCCGGTTCGAACTTCTCGAGCCTGAATCGCGACAGCGCGTTGTTTGTCGTAACCCCGGCGACTCGCGACCTCATGCTCGCCAAAGACATTCAGGTTCACTCAACGGCCAATGGCGGCACCGCCACCATCTCGCTGGTGGACAATACCTTCCAGCAGACACCGGCCTCGCCCAGCTCCGTGCCGCTTCCTCCGGCTGCCCTGATGGCGATCAGCACGTTGGCCCTCGGGGCGTTCGCCCCGATCCGCCGCCGGCTGCTCGGACGGGCCTAACGAAATTTTTCGGGATCGCGTCGCAAAGAAAACCGCCCCAGCCAGGGGCGGTTTTTTGCGTTGGGACTCGGCGTCTGGTTCAGTCGGTTTCGGCAGCGTCTCCAAAGTAAAGCGTCTCGCCTTTTTGGATGTGCTTTGATCCGATCGTCCGCTGTTGGAGCTGTTCAGCAGATGTGGCAAAAAGCGGTGAAATTTCGACGACCGCGTCCGGCTCGCCGTCTTTTTGATGGACTGAAACACCCGCGGCGGTAAGCCATCTGGCGGCCCGGCGGATCTGATCTCGCTGGCATGTCGCCGGTGAATCAACGCCCTGTGCATTTTTCACTGGTGAGAATTCCTCGGCACGGTCGGTCGTGTAAACGATGGCGTTTCTCGCCAGCGGAATTGCGTCGAAGACAAACTGCTCCAGCTTAACGGCGTTGGGCTGCGCGGGCTTCACCAGCATTCCCGTATCGTCAATGTAAGGCACCTTCTTATCAGCGCGATGCCACGGCAGGCTAAGCGTTCCGCTGGCGTTCAGGCGTTCAACAAACGACCGGCGAAGGGCGTGAATCGCGATGGAACCTTCGTTGTAACGAAGACGTCCAGTTTCATCGGTTTGGTTTGCAAGCGAATCGGGTAGATCGCTGTATTCGATGACCTGTACCGCGCCGTCTCCTTCGACGAAGTTGCCGACTTTTTCCAGAGGCCCGGCCTTGGAGATCGTTTTGCTGCTCATCTCGCTGCCGGTCAGATCATGCAGGCCGAGAAACAGTGGATCGATAATGTGGACCAGAGGATTATCAACCTGAAAGTACGAAAGATGCTCGACGCCGCGTTTTCGCATGTCCGCCAATGCGCCGCTTCGCTCGAGCGCGCGCAAACTTCCTCCATGTCCATCGGGGCTGAGCGCAAGCGAGTCGCGGTCGGCCAGCAGCCAGCGGCCGTCATTGCCGAACGCGGGCATCATGCCCTGCTGGAAGAAAAACACATCCTTAGAGCTCAGTCCGAAGTAGTAATGCTCGGCAAAGAACGCGCGCGTTTGGGCATCGTTGGCATCGCTGGTCATGATGTACCACGGCACCACCTCGCCGAAATCCCGCGAGTACGCCAGCAACTGCTGAGCGAAGACCTTAAAGAGCGGTTTGTGCTTGATCGGAGTGACCGGAAATTCGCCTTTTGGTCCATCGTATCCAAGGCGGGTGCCCTGGCCCCCGGCAACCAGAAACGTCGCGACCTTGCCCTGGGTCAATAGATCGTGACCGCGATGGCGGGCATCTTCGTAAAGCTTCTTTTGATCCGCGCCGGCGGGCGTGCGCGGATACGCTTTAACCGGCTTGATGTCCGTTGGGATCTTTACATCCGGCTTCCGCTTCACATATTCGTCCGCCAGTGCGCTCAGATGTTTGAGATCAAATTGCTGTAGCTGTTGGCCCAGCTTTTCCTTTTGATTTGTGTCGAGGCCGTCAAAGAAACGGAAGACCTGACCCTGTCCCGCCGCTTGCCATTGTTTTCGAATCGCCGAAAGATCCATGTGCGTCATCTCCGATTTGATCGCCCATGCTTATCCCACGGCTGACAAATCCGCAACTTGCTACGTGGCGGGGGCGCTGCGATCGGGTTCGGCTTTGGAGATCTGACCGTCCTCTCCATGCAGCGACTTATCGATTTGCTCAGTCACGGCTTCAACTTGACGCTCTGCGGCCCGGAGCCCTTCGCTCGCGGAATCGACGCGTTGCTGATGATGATCCTCAGAGCCTTCCATCTGATGTTCGAGTTCTACGCGGGCTTCGTGAAACTTCTGATTGGCCTTGTGAAGCTCGTCCATGAGCTGATCGGGGACGGGGGCTGCGGGTTCGGGGGTGTTCGAGGCCATTTGCTCTCCGGCTTGATGGGGTCCCCGGGTCATCACCTTTGCATCCTAACCAGCGGACTCGCAACATTTGAACGCACGATTTTCGAGGATTCTGCCGCTAGCTCGCTGGGCGTTTGGCGGCACTGTAACCCACCTCGCCTGGGGCCAGCACATCCGTTCCCAAGTAATGTGTGCGGGGGGTGCCCTACGCATTCACATTGGCGACGAAACCTCCCGAGGTTTTGAAAATAGAGACGGCGCTGAGTCTCACCGACGCATGTCCACCCAGCGTGTTGCCGTTATTGCTCACCCGGCCTTCAATCTTGAAAGTGAAGCCGTCAGAGTTGGTGGAGTAGGAAAACTTGCCGTTGGTTTTTTCGAAACCGTGGAGCGTGGCATCCGCATCGTGGCCGGCAATGAAGAAATGGCCTGTAAGCGTGCTAATCGTCTGATCGGTGATGATGAGCTCGAGATCGAGCTGGCGAGAGCCAAGCCCGAAAATAATGCCACTGGTTTTGAGCTTGCCGAAATAGTTGTGAACAAGGCTCGGCGTGGTAGTGAGGACCGGTTTTGGCTTAGCCTTCAGGATCTTCACGGGCGCTTCGACCGGTGTAATACCCAGATGAGCGGCGGCGATAGCGGCTGCGGGGTCTGCAAGGGTCGCCGATAACATCCGGCGATCTTCCAGAGTTTCAATCAGGGCATGGGTCTTTCGGAAAGTCTTGGGGCGCGTGTAATCTGTGACGATCAAGGTCGGCTCCTTTCGGTACCCTACATTTGCAAACGATCTCTCGTTCGAAATCACATGCGGCTCATTTCCACAAGCAATAATAGGGCCGAAACCTGATCATTTCGGCCTGCCAAATCACTTTTTGATCCCGCGAAGGCGCGCCAGTTCAGCCGACATCGTGGCCAGTTGCGGGCTCATATCATCGCGCGGGATTTTAACATCAATAACGCGAAGGGAATTGCTGCCCATGGCGCTGCGAATCGCGCCATCCAGTTCTCCGCGGGTGGTGGCGCAGACTGCGGTGCCGCCTCCGATTAGCTCGCAGATCTTGCCGTAATCCCATTGCGAGATTTCATTGAAGTAGCCGTCGCGGATTTTGCGCATGGTGCCGTAACCTTCGTTGTTCAGGACCAGCACGATGGGCTTGAGGCCCAGGCGCACCGCAGTGGAAAGCTCGGTTCCGGTCATTTGGAATGCGCCGTCGCCCACCAGGACGACCGGGCGCAAGGCAGGATTGGCGGTCTCGACGCCGATGCTGGCCGGGACGGCAAATCCCATCGAAAGGTAGTATGCCGGGGCGATGAACTCGGCGCGCTTGGCGGTGCGGATTCCAACGGCGCCGAAGATCGCGTCGCCGACATCGGATACGACACAGCAGTTTTCATCAAGGTGCAGCGCGACAATCCGGAAGACCTCTTTCATTGTCAGGGGCTCGGTCAATTCCGCCTTGACGAGTGGTTTCAGGTCTTTGAGTGGATGCGGATGCTTGAACTTCTTCTTTGCAACATTGGCCTTGGCCAACCCATCAAGAAAATCCTTGAATTCCACTTCTTCGTACCGGTGATATTGCACGCGGATTGCTTCGGTGGTGGCGAGGATGGTGCGGTTGCGATCGAGCTTTGCGGTGTAGATGCCCAGGTTCATGTCGGTGATGAAATTGCCGAGCATGAGGACGCAGTCGGAGGATTCGACATATTTGCGGACGTAGGGATCGCTGGACATTGCGCCGCCGTACACACCAATGTACAGTGGATGATTTTCCGGGACGGCGGACTTGCTGAGCAAATCAGCGGCAATTGGAATGTTGAGGCGCTCGGCCAATTTAATGGCGATGTCGGTCAGGCCGAAACGGTGCAGTTCGACGCCGGCAAACAACACCGGCTTTTTTGCATGAGACAACAATTCCGTCGCTTCGGCCAAAGCCGCGGCAAGAGTCTGCGGATCAGATTTAGGGACGACGGGGGCAACGATCTGGCGCGTGGGGATTTCCCGATCGACCATGTCGTGAGGAACTTCGATATACACAGGCCGTTTGTGGCGCAGGCAGGCTTCGACGCATCGAACGATCTCAGAGGCCGCAGTGTCTTCATCGAGCAGAACCGTTGAGGCGACGGTGACTTCGTCATAAACCCGGCGTTGCGTCTCGAAGGTTTTAACCTTGTGATGGAGCAGCGGGTCCTTTTCTCGATCCTTTCGCCCGGGCGCACCGGAGACGACGACGACAGGCGATTTCTCGGCGTACGCGCCTGCGATGGCGTTCAGCACATTCAGTCCGCCGACGCAATACGTGACGCAGACCAGCCCGATTCCATTTATGCGTGAATACGCATCGGCGGCAAACCCCGCGCCCGGCTCGTGGGTCATGGTGATGGAGCGGATGGGCGATTTTTCCAGCCAGGCGTAGGTTGGCAGAACGAAGTCGCCTGGGACGCCGAATGAGTGGCGCACCCCTCGACGGTGCAGATAGGCAAAGAGAAACTGGCCCATCGGCATGCGGGCGGGGAAGGGCCCCGTAACGTGTCCGCGCGAGACCGGCGCGGCGACCTTAGCGTTGCCGTTTCCATTTGAACCTGAAGCGCGATGCGCGGTCGGCTTTCGAGTCATGTTTGCCTCCAGGCAGAAGCGTGGAATCTATACTTATATTGTACGTTACGAAAATGCTGGCGGTGCAGGCGATGCGGGCATACAAACGCGGACATGACCGATCTTACAGGTTATTTCGACCTCCAGGTGAACGGGTACGGCGGGGTGGATTTCAACAGCGACTCGCTTTCCAGCGAGGCGTTGCATGAGGCGTGCGAGAAACTGCGGGCAGGTGGCGTGGCGGGGATTCTGGCAACGATCATCAGCGCCGATTTGGAGACGATGGCTGGGCGGCTGCGGTCGCTCTTGAGGCTGCGCGAGCAAGACCCGCTCGCCCGGCAGATCATTGCGGGCTTTCATATCGAGGGGCCGTTTATCAATGAGAGGGACGGATATCGAGGCGCGCACCCGGCCGGGGCAATTCGACCGGGTGATCGAGATGCGATGAAGCGGCTGCTGGACGCCGCCGATGGGCTGACGCGGATTGTCACGCTGGCCCCGGAACGAGATGTGGGGTTTGAAGTCACCCGGATGCTGGCGAACGAGGATGTGGTTGTTTCAGCGGGTCATACCGATGCTTCGCTGGATGAGCTAAAAGGTGCGATCGACAACGGGCTTTCCATGTTTACGCATGTGGGAAATGGTTGCCCGATGATGATGCATCGACACGACAACATCATTCAGCGCGCACTGAGTTTGTCCGATCGGTTATGGTTGACGTTCATCGCTGATGGGGCGCATGTCCCGTGGCCCGCTTTGGGGAACTACTTGAAAGCGGCGGGAACAGAGAAATGTATCGTGGTGACCGACGCGATCGCGGCGGCGGGCCTGGGGCCGGGGCGATATACGCTGGGCCATTGGGATTTAATGATCGGCGAGGATATGGTCGCGCGAGCGCCGGATGGTTCACACCTGGTTGGATCGGCGGGGACGATGGAGCGGAGCGCTCGGAACTTAATTGAACATATCGGGCTCAAAGAAGCGGACGTTCGGACACTGATGATCGGGAACCCGCGCACGGCGATCGGGCTCTGATAATTCAGAATTTCGTCGAGCGACAGTGGCGTGGTTGCTTCAGCAACAATGGATCCGCAACCACGACAGACATGGTTGCTGAAGCAAAGACGCCAGGCGCAATCAAACCGTGCTGGCGGACCAGCACAAGACCGGCTTGCGGGCGGCTCCGACCTCGTCGAGCCGGCGAACAGGCGCTTTGAGTGGCGCCTGCTTAAGCTGATCGACTTCAGTTTCACTTCTGCGCGCGATATCGAGCAGGGCATCGGCGAAGGCATCGAGCGTCGCTTTACTTTCCGTCTCTGTTGGCTCGATCATGAGGCAGTCATGCACGGGCCAGTGGACAGTGGGGGGGTGGATGCCGCGATCGATCAGATTCTTGGCGATATCCATGATGGTCACGCCGCGATCGATTATCTGGCGGGGAACGGTGATGAATTCATGGGCGCAAGGGTTGGTGGCCATGGGCTGACCCTCTTTGGGCCCGTACGGCAACGGATAAACATCCTTGATACGTTGCGCGATGTAGTTGGCGGCCAGGATTGCGCTCTCGGAAACGTTTCGTAATCCATCCGGTCCACAGGCGCGAATGTACGTGTACGCGCGAACCAGCACATTGAACTGGCCCCAGAAGCTGCGCACCTTGCCGATGGATTTGGGCCGGTGCAGATCCCAGGCGTAATGGTCGCCCTTTTTGATGACCTGCGGAACAGGGAGATAGGGCGCGAATTGCTTTCGAACGGCAATCGGGCCGGCTCCCGGGCCGCCGCAGCCGTGCGGGGTGCTGAAGGTTTTGTGTGTGTTGTAGTGCATGACGTCGACGCCGAAATCACCCGGGCGGGCGATCCCGAGGATCGCGTTCATGTTAGCCCCGTCGAGATATAAGTACGCACCGGCGGCATGGACAAGCTCGGCCATCTCGCCGATGTGTGCATCGAATTTGCCAACCGTATTCGGGTTGGTCACCATCACCGCCGCCACTTCGTCATTGAGATGCGCCTTGAGGTCATCGAGATCGGTCAGGCCATCCGGGCGCGACTTAATGGTGACAACGCCCGCGCCGCACATCGCACAGCTGGCAGGATTGGTGCCATGCGCGGTATCCGGGGCAAGAACGATCCGGCGTTTGTGCTGGCCATGATCTTTGAACCAGGCAGTGATAACCTTGAGGGCAGTCCATTCGCCATGTGCGCCGGCGCAGGGCTGGAGCGAAACTTCATCAAGCCCGGCGATTTCCTGAAGGATAACCCGGAGGTTGTAGAGCAGTTCGAGAGCGCCCTGGCAATCGGCTTCGGGCTGCATCGGATGAAGGTTGGCGAAACCCGGCAGAGCCGCCGCCCATTCGTTGACCTTCGGGTTGTACTTCATCGTGCAGGAGCCGAGCGGATAAAAGTTGGCATCCACCGAAAAGTTGCGATGGGTGAGGTGCGTGTAGTGGCGGACAACGTCAAGCTGGCCCAGCTCAGGAAGCCCGGTCTGGATGAAGGACGCAAATTCCGCATCCAGCTCGACGTGGGGAACGTCGGACGCCGGAAGATCGACGGCGCGCGCGCCCGGGGATGAAATTTCGAAGAGGAGCTTTTCGCCGGCAGTAGTATTGTCAGACATATATGGCGTTTTTATGGAGTAGGAAATGATGCACGAGATCCCGGCGTTTCATCAGGTTGTAACCAGAATATCCTCTTTAACGACGGTTCTCCCGGCTAGCTCACGCTCCGCCAGTTCACGATTGGCCTCCAATATCATCGCCACGGCGTCCTTCAAGTTTTCGCGCGCCTCATCGAGGCTAGTGCCCTGCGTGTTGGCGCCGGGAAGTTCTTCCACATAGCCGATCCACCACGGGCCGTCCTGTTCGAACACAGCGGTGAAATGATTTTCCATCGGTTACCTCGCAGCCGCGACCGTCCTTGGCGCTTTGGACTTCTTGCCGGCAATAATCTCAACCAACTGATCAATTTCCGCCTTGGTTCGCTTCTCAGTCACCGCAATTAAAAGGCAGTCTGAAAACTCGGGATAGTCATGCCCGACCGCGTAACCGGCCAGGATCCCGGCGTTGCTCGCATCGCTCAGAACTTCGTCGACGGGCCGATTGAGTTGGACCAGAACTTCGTTGAACACGGGCTGCGGAAAACGCGGGTGAATGCCGCGCTCTTTGAGTTGCGCGATGAGATATTGGGTCTTGTTGTAACAAAGCTGAGCGGCCTGCCGCAGACCGGCCGGGCCCATCGCGGCCATATACACGCTGGCGCGGAGGGCCAGCAATCCTTGATTCGTACAGACATTGCTCGTGGCCTTTTCCCGGCGAATGTGCTGTTCGCGGGTCTGGAGCGTCAAGCAGAACGCACGTTTGCCCTCGGCGTCGACGGTTTGGCCAACGAGGCGTCCGGGCATCTTGCGGACGAACTGCATCTTGGCGGCGAACAAGCCAAGGTAAGGCCCGCCGAATTGAAGCGGAATGCCCAGGGGCTGGCCTTCGCCGGTGGCGATATCAACGCCCATTTCACCCGGATGCTTGAGAATGCCCAGGCTTAAGGGGTTGAAAGACTGGATCATCAGTGATTCGTTGGCGTGAGCAAATTTAGCGATCGTTTCGACGCGCTCGATATTCCCCAGGAAATTAGGCGATTGAACGATGATGGCCGCGGTGTCGGACTCCAGCTCATTTTCAAGCTCCTGAGTGTCACATACGCCGTTCTTCAACGGCACTTCCGTGTATCGTGCGGGCAAATCGGCCAGATATGTTTTAAGAACCTGGCGGTAATGCGGGTGTACGCCCTGGCTGACAATAATTTCGCGTTTGCCGGTGACATTGAGCGCCATCAAAGCCGCTTCGGCCAGGGCAGTAGCGCCTTCATAAAGTGAGGCGTTGGCCACTTCCATGCCAGTCAACTGGCAGATCATCGTCTGAAATTCAAAGAACGCCTGAAGTGAGCCTTGGGATGCCTCCGCCTGATAGGGCGTGTAGGCGGTCAGAAATTCACCCTTCATCGCCAGAAAATCGACGACGGTGGGGATGAAGTGATCGTAAACACCAGCGCCAAGGAAGCAGGTCTTGACGTCCGCGGGATGGTTGGTGCGGGCCAGATCGGCCAAGTGATTCTTCAGCGAAAGCTCGTCTAAGGCCGGCTCAAAGTTGAGCGGTTGATTGAGCCGGAACTCATCGGGAACCTGCTTGAGCAGATCGCCGATCGACCGCGCGCCCACCGCAGTGAGCATTTCTTCGCGCTGTTTTTCAGTGAATTGTACGTAATCCATCGAGTGCGATTTGCAATTTGAGATTTGAGATTTGAGATTGAAGCACCCTTACGCGGGGCGTCAATCGCAAATCTGAAATCGAAAATCGAAAATTCCTAATGCCCTGTCTTCTTCAAATAGTCAGCCGACGAAAGAAGTTTAGTCACCTGGGCCGGATCGGTCACCTTGATCTTGATCATCCAACCGGCCTGATACGGATCTTTGTTGACCAGGCCCGGGTTGTTCGTCAGTTCGCCATTGACGGCGGTTACCGTTCCGCTCACGCCGGAGTATAGGTCGCTGGTGGCCTTGACCGATTCAATCTCGCCAAAGCGCTTGTTGGCTTCGACGGCCGTGCCGACTTTGGGAAGGGCGACGAATGTGATGTCGGTCAATTCGTCAGCCGCATAATGGGTGATGCCGACAGTGACGGTGTCACCCTCGGCGTTGTGCCACTCATGGGTCTCAAGATAACGATATGTTGTAGGTGCCTGCATTTGATGTTTTTCAGGTGACACGGGTTTTCAACCCGTGCTGCAACGAACTGGAAAGCTTGCGCCACTTGGACGCCACTGGCACGGGTTAAAAACCCGTGTCACTGGCTACGTTTGTAGAAAGGCAGCTTAACTATTTTTGCGGGGTTGAGCGTCCCTTTCAAATCAACTGAAAGCAGAGTTCCTTCTACCGAATGAGCGGCATCGACAAAGGCCATCGCAATGCTCTTCTGAACGGTCGGCCCAAATGTGCCGCTCGTGACCACGCCGATGTTCTGGCCGTCTTTCATAACCGGGGTTCCTTGACGGGCGATGCGGCGCCCCTCAAGTTCCAAGCCAACCAGTTTTTGTCGAGGGCCGCCTTCGGCGATCTTTCGCAGCGCCGCCGCCCCGACAAACTCTTTCTTAAGATCGACGGCCCAGCCCAAGCCGGCCGACAAGGGATCGGTTTCTTCGTTCAATTCATGGCCATAAAGGGGCATGCCGGCTTCGAGTCGAAGCGTGTCTCGAGCACCCAGCCCGGCAGGCTTGATGACCGCATCGGGCTTGCCCATGCCTGCACCGAGCATTTTCATCGCCATTCCCGCGACTTTGGCGGGGATGACCACCTCCACGCCATCTTCGCCCGTGTAGCCACTGCGAAAGACCGTGAACTTGGTGAGCATCAGGCTGCCGGTTTCAAACTGATACCGCTTGAGCGCTCGTATATCGACCGGCAAGACATCGGCGATTTTATCGATCACTTTGGGACCCTGAAGGGCCACCATGGCGGTGCTTTCGGTCTGGTCGGCAATCTCAACATCCATCCCCGACTTCTGTCGGGCCTGATCGAAATACGCGACCAGCTTATCGCGATTGCTGGCGTTGCAGACCATGATCCAGTGCTTCGTATCCCGGCTGACGATGATGTCATCCATCACGCCGCCGGCTTCATTACACACCAGACTGTAGCGGCTCTGGCCGACCTTCTGCTCGGACACGTTCCGCGTGACAATGTGATTGAGGAACGCGGTTGCGTCTTTGCCGGTGAACTGGAGACGTCCCATATGCGAGACATCGAATATCGACCCGCTTTTGCGGGTTTGCTCGTGTTCGTCGATGATCCCGCGATAAACGATGGGCATTTCCCACCCGCAGAAATCCACGAGCTTGCCGCCCATCGAGACATGAAAGTCGTAAAACGGCGTTCGTTTGAGCATGTGGGGTCGAGCGTATGGACGGTATCCGGAAGTGTCAAGATACGGCCCGCGAACGGATATCGTCCGATCGAATTACCAAAGGGTCTTAACCTGTGCCGAAGCACGAATCGATGAGTCCTTCGTGACAAGGATCGCGTCCAAGCGACTGGCCTGAATCGCGATCAACCGATCGTGCATTTCCGGAATTTCGTGGAATTTGGGAAGCAGTTTTAGATCCTCCATTGTGATCGGCTCGACGCGATATGCCGGAGATGTTTCCAGGAGCCGGATAAAGGGTGCGAACTCGTCAGACTGACCTTGTTTCTGGAACAGATAGAATAATTCCGCAATGACGATGTGCGAGATGATGAGGACAGCTCTACCAGAGCGGGCGTTATCAAATACCGTCCTGGCAGCAATTGACAACTTGGCGGGTGCAGCAATCTGCCAGTACTGGACGTGGGTATCCAAGCTGTAGATGGGAAAGCGCATTATTCACTGAGCGGTTCAAGCTTTTGCTTCCACGCGTCGTTCATCTCTTTTAATGCGGCGTCAATGTTGATGTCCGCGGAAAGTTTACCTGCCAGAATGCCTTCAAGCGTATTGAAAGGGGGCGGCGCAGCCACGGCTTCGTCGAAAACGACCACTCCATTGACTGGTCCGGGGGGAAGACCAACTGGCACTTCGACACGAAGCTTTCCATCAACGCCAACCTCGGCGCGGAACGAAACGGTGTGCATGCCACAAGTCTAGCACAAAAATGGTTAGAATGGGCTGCTCCAGTTCGTCCCGTATGCATGATAGGGGATGGAGGCCGATGGAAGTTCCTGGGAAGGAATTGGTCGAGCGGGCCGTGCGGAAGGACGCTGATGCGTTCGCCACGTTGATCCGCACGTATGAGCGCGTGGCGCTGTCGGTTGCCTTTGGCGTATTGGGCGAAGCGTCTGCTGCGGGCGATGCGACCCAGGAGGCGTTCATTCGCGCCTGGGAACGGCTTGCCGATTTGCGCGAGCCGCAACGGTTTGGCACATGGCTGTGTGGCATCGTTCGGAACCTTTCGCTCGACATGCTGAGGCGACGCAAGCCGGCCGAACCATGGAATGCCAATTCGCCCGCGGCCGATGGGCGGTGGACACATAACCCGCTTGACGAGCTCGATCAGCGCGAACGGTTCTCGAAAATCGCCGCGGCAATTGCGGCGCTGGATGAAGTATCGCGGCCGGTTGTCGTCCTTCGGTATTGCGAAGGGCTGAGCAGCAAGGAGATTGCCGACTTGCTGGAGATGTCACCAGCGGCGGTCGACATGCGGCTCAGCCGGGCGCGAAAGCAGCTTCGCAGCCTGCTCGAAGAATTTGCGGTAAGAAGCCGGGATTAAATGCACAGCCAAGTTCAGTTGAAAGGTCGATATGTCCGAGCACGATGATGAACAACTTGACGCGACGCTAGGCGAATTCTTTCGCGTCTCGCTCCATGGTCAGGATGGCCGATCCGAATCCTTCTTTCGCCAGCATCTCAAGGCGGAGTCGCGCCTGGCATGGCGAACGCGGAGCTTTTTGATCGCGGCGTTCGGTGCCGGCCTGGCGGCGTCTGTGGCGGTTCTTTGGGCGACGCCAATATTTCATAACCAACCTCCTGCGGATCAGCGTGTCGTCAAGATTAATGAGGGACCCCGTGTTGATCCCGCGCTGTTTCATCCAGTGGTGGAGCGTACGGTTGATTCGCACACCAGTGACGAAGGCGTGATCATGCTCGATGAAGACACCGCCGTTCGCGTATACCGACGTCAGGCCATCGAACGCACGCGCTATTTCGACGAACATGACGCAGTTCAATCCCAGGAAGTCACCCCGCGGGACGACTTGGTGCTGATGAAGCTGACAACGTACTGACGCGAACCGGGCGATCCGGCCCATGTGCGCGAGGGAGAATTCCATGAAATTAGCTTACCTTGCAACCGCGCTGCTGGCCGCGGCCCCGATTGCGCGGGGCCAGGATGCAACTCCCAAGCCTGTGCCCGCTCCTGCCCAGCAGCGTTCCGCGTCCGATGATGACGCGGCCAATCAGGCGGAGCGGGAAAAAGCGCGGGCGGTGCGGCAGGCCGATGAGGCGGTTCGCCGGGCGGGGCAAAGTCGGCAATCCACAAATGGTAATTTTGGTGGTAAAGCAGTCTATCCCCCCATAATCGCTGGCCAGCCTCAAAAGGGCGCCTGGCTCGGCCTGACGGCTTCGCCACCCCCGGCCGCATTGCGTCGTCAACTCAAGGTGCCCGACGGCACAGCTCTGGTTGTTGATTTCGTCCAACCCAAAAGCCCAGCCGACCAGGCGGGCATCAAGCAATACGATCTGCTGACCAAGCTCAATGACCAGATCCTGATCAACGCCGAGCAGTTGGCCGTGCTGGTGCGGACATTCAAGCCGAACGAGGAAATCCGCCTTACTTATTTCCGCGAAGGCGAACGCCGCACACAGGGTGTTACGCTGGTCGAGCGCGACCTGCCCCCGCTTGATGAAATGCAGCTTCAGTTTTTCAACAATAACACGAACCTGCGTTTCGCCCCGACCCGTGTGGCTCCGTTTGGGGATGCACAAAATGCCCCCGGCGCCGCGACGAAGGACACGACCGGCGCCAGCCCCCAGGCAAACGCCCACTCGATCACCTGGTTTGATGGTCGGCGTGAAATTGCCGTGAGCCTGTCCGATGACCGTAAGACCATGACAGTGACCGACAATCGGATCGGCAAGGTGATGTATCAGGGGCCAATCGATTCCGTCGTCGAGCAAACGAGCCTGTCCCGAGAATCACGGGATGCCGTCGAGCGGATTCGGACGTTCATCAAGTCTAATTCCAACACCGCCGGTGACGACTCCGCGAAGCCGCCCGCCGGATTTTAAAATCGCCGATCCACCGTCTGATATTGCACGGACATTAGATCAAAGGAGATACGATGAATTCAATGAGCTCCCGCACGGTTGCCGGTTTTGCGCTGTTCGCGATCACTCGCCTCGTCGCCGGCCAATCCAGCCAGTACACAGTTCGGGTTGAACGCAGTGACGTCCGGCCCGAAATTATCATTCAAGCGTCTCCGCAATTCGAAACTGTTTCACCCCAGCCCCAAGCCGATCCCCAACCCAGATTTCAGAAAACGCGAGGCACCGTGGTAACGGTGGGGCGGCGCGTCGTCGGCGAGGCAATGGGGCTGTATGTTTCGCAGGTTCCCCCGGCCATGGCGGCACAACTTCGCCTCAAGCCGCGTACGGGGCTTGTCGTTGAACAGGTTGTTCCGGGGAGCGCCGCCGAGCATGCAGGCATCCAGCAATACGATGTGATCAATCGGATTGAAGACCAGCCGGTCGTCGGCCCACAGCAAGTCGAAAAGATCGTGACCGGCCATCAGCAGGGCGAAAGTGTCGCCGTCGAAGTGATTCGCGAAGGCAAGCACCGAATTCTCAATCTGACCGTTCAGGCTCGGGACGATTCGAAGCAAGACAGCACGACCTACAAGCCCATTCCAAAAGTGGATCGTCCGAGTCCGACGTTCGGCTACTCCGTTCCGAACAAAGAGAAGATTGACCGGATGTCCGAGCGTCTGCGCGATGCGATGCAAAAGGAAGAGCAAAAGCTCGAGGAACTGACAGAAAAGATTCGCGCCGAAGCCGAGCAGGCCAAGCAACAGATCCAGCAGCTCAAAGAGCAGATCCGCCGAGAGGCTCAGCAGCAGAAAGAACAGATCATGAAGGATCTGAAGAATGACGAAGATCAATCGAATCGTGAGCGCGGGAAAGGTGACGGATTCTAAATGACCGCGCGCGATTCAGTGCTTTGCATTTAAGTGGCACGGGTTTCCAACCCAATACCGTTCAACGCTGGATCACGA
>DAIRGS010000095.1:0-10627 GCA_036794395.1 Tepidisphaeraceae bacterium
GAACCCGTCGCTGGGAATCATCCCCCTTGACCATGGGCTAGGAAGCCCATGCCACAAGAAAGCGCGGAATCGCGCACGATCATTTTAGATTCCGTCGGAGTCGTTGTGCAGAAGATCCTGCAAATTCATGAATGACGTCAATCAAACCAACAATATTCTGATTGAAATCCTGCAGTTCCTCGGCCGGTATCCAGTATTCAAGTGCATCCGAAGTACCAACCTTCTGCACTTGAAACCGTGCCAGATATTCCACGTCAACTTCGAATCGAGTTACGTAACCCACAAATCCGGACGCCGCGTCTTTGGTGTTCCAATCCCGCGCTATCTGAATCGCATACTGCTCGGTTAGTACTGGATAGAAGATCGGCTGATGATCCAGTCGCGGCGGAAATGCGCGGGATCCGCTGGCGCGGATCAAGTCCAGCTCTTTTTGGCCGACAGGGCGATAAAGCGTCAAGGTCTTCACGCGCAGAATTCTACGCGTTCGGCCACTAACACGTATGTGCTCGTGCCCATACATTGATCCATGCACTCGCGCGTCTACTTCCGATTCACCTGCTCTGGAAAATCTCTCTCATACCGCTCAATCAATTGCCGAACATCCCCTTTTACCAGGTAAATCTTCCCGCGAATCTTCTTCGTCTCCCCGGCCTTCAATCCGCCAATTCGGAAATCCGAATGCAGGCATGATGCCACGCCTTGGAATAATTCCTGGTAAGGCTCCCACGCCGTCGCGAAGATCGTTTTCTCATCAGCCGAGTAGCATCCGATCAGCCCGCTGGTGGGGGTCGCGGCGTTCAGCGGTCGCGGGTTTACGTCGTCCGGGCCCACGCCGGGTGCGGCCCATACCTGGCCGGGGGTGTACATCGCCTGCGTCGCCCAATTTGGCGTTGGCATTCGGGTGAGCTTCCCATCCAGAAAAACAAAACACTTCGGCAAATAGTTCGTCCCAGCCTGATCGGCGTTTCCGGTAAACGGCCCCACGCGTACGCAGGGCTGCGCCCACACAGCCTCCGATGATTTTGATGTCGGGTTGGTAGCCGTCACCGCGAAAGTCACGCTGTCCGCGTCGGCTGTGATCTCATGTCGAACGATCACACCATCGGCCAGCGTGTCTTCCACCATCAGCTTTTGTCCGCCGGTAGGGCTTTCGACCAAACGCGCTTTGTGCGGAATGACCGTCTTGTCCCACGCCCGGCCATGCGATCCTGCCCGGCAATACGCCTCCAGGTAGTGAACCCGAATTTCAGTCGATCCCAGCCTCGATCCGCGGATCGTCAGCCAATCGTCTTTCCAGGAAATGCTTAGCGGCACTTCCGCCGCCTGAACGCACGTTATCGTCAGCAATATCGACGCGGCTAGCCAAGTGAGAGTAAGTCTGCGCATGTTTTGCCCTCAGATGGATTTACTCAAAATGCTTCAGCCATGTTTTCGTAAATGGCATCCGATTTGTTTCGGAAAGGATCAGGAATCATCGAAAAGGAGTTTACCATGGACAGTTGGAATGAAATCACCCCTGACCCCGACGTCCGCGAACTGGCCAATATGGCTGGGCAGGGTGCTGATGCAAAGATAAATCCCGACCTGCCCTCCGATCCGCTTCATAAACCCGCATCGCCGGATGATTACAAGATGAACCAGCTCGATGCGGGCGATTTGATGGATGATCTAACAGGCTCGTTCGACGATGAGATTGGTCCTCCGCGAAAATGAGCGGCGATGACTCAATCGAGCACCGCCACGCGCTCCTGATAGATTAATGGCTTGAGGCACCGTCTGCAGACATACCGACTGTTGGTCAATCGACGCCGATCGACCCACCATTGGCAAGCCTGGCATCCCAACCGGTATTTCGGCGCCGCTGCGACGGGCGATCGGACGTGCTTATCGCTGTAGCACCGAACCGGCTTGGCTCCAATCTCCGCGCATTTCCGCTTCCACTTTGCCCCATGCCCATCGCCGGGCGTCAGGGCATGTGCAATTTCGTGAAGCAACGTGTCCCGTACCTGATCAGGGGTGTTCAGCAAAACCAGCCATCTCGAGAGGCTAATTGCCTTCGCCCTATATCGGCAGCAGCCAAAACGGCGTCGGGCATGATCAAAGCGAAAGGTCCAACCCCACAATCCATGTAATCCCATCAGTTGAACGGCCATCGCTTTGGCATCATCCAGGTGCAACTCATCCTCCGGGCAGTTGGTGCGATAACCGAACGTAACATACGGCCCTGCCCGAGTGAAGGATTTCAACGGAGGAAGTTAAAAAGATGGCCCGCCCCTATTTGGGCAGGGTGGGCCATCGCCGGAGTCGATCGATAATCAGTCACAATCGCGGTCGTATTTGTCATGCCCCGCAACTTTCAAAATCTTGTTGTAGATGCCATGAATGAGGAAAACCTGTGCCCACATCATGACGAACTGAGTGCCGCTCGTCGCGCAACAATTGCATCCACTTCAGTTTTCCGGGTTTTTGTTGCCGGGTAGCCCTGCCGAAGGTAAATTAGTAGTCATGAGCAACAGGAGGCCGCCGCCGCGTCCGGATTTGTCGCTCGGGTGGGTCACGGCTTTTCTTTGGCCAGTGCCGATATTCTTCCTGCTCTTCCTTCTTCGGGCATTGATCGAAAACTCATCGGCGTTGTTGTTAGGTACCTGCTTCGTATTCCTGGCGGGTTTGGCTGTGATTGTGGAAGGGGTTCACATCCTGTTTAAGTGGATATCAGGGGCGCGCAGAGGCGCGTATGACTGCCCTATGTGCGGCCATGACATCTGCCGGACTCCCCACCGTTGCCCACAATGCGGAACCCGACTCATCTGGGGCCATTTACCTGGGCCGCGAGATCGCAATCTTCAGCTTGTTGCTTCCTCCGAACATCGACCGCATTTGGCGGTATGATCGTGGGAGTGACTCGTTCCCGGCCAACCCCGCGCACACAACCCCTCGCTACCGCCACTGCCGCGCTCATTGCGATGATCTTTTGCTGGCCCCAGCTCGCCCAAGCCGCCGACTTCAATCGCGACATCCGGCCTATCTTGGCGTCCAACTGCCTTAAATGCCATGGGATCGACGAATCAGCTCGTAAATCCAAGCTGCGCCTCGACCTTCGCACCACCGCGCTCGCCCCCGCCAAATCTGGCAAACCTGCAATCGTCCCAACCAAACCGACCGAAAGTGAATTGGTTCGTCGGGTCACGTCATCCGACCCCGACGAAGTGATGCCCCCGTCCGCCACGCACGTAACACTCACAGATATTCAGAAATCACTTCTGAAAGAATGGGTGACCCAGGGCGCACCCTACGATGCCCACTGGGCCTTCACCGCGCCCAGGCAACTGGAGCCGCCCGCGGTCAAACAATCGGACTGGCCAGTCAATCCGATCGACCGTTTCACACTCGCCAAGATTGAAGCCGCCGGCCTTAAGCCATCGCCCGAAGCCGATCGGTACACGCTCATTCGACGGTTGTATCTCGATCTGATCGGCCTCCCGCCAACGCCCAAGGAGGCCGACGAATTCGCCAAAAATATCTTGCCCAATGCGTATGAGTCGCTGGTTAACCAGCTCCTTGCCGACCCGCGTTACGGCGAGCGCTGGGCGCGCCGCTGGCTCGATCTGGCCCGCTATGCCGACACCAACGGCTTCGAAAAGGACCGCCCCCGCACCATCTGGCCCTATCGTGATTGGGTCATCAACGCGTTCAATTCCGACATGCCGTTCGATCGGTTCACCGTCGAGCAGATCGCCGGCGACATGCTCCCCAATTCGACGCCCTCACAGAAAATCGCCACGGGTTTTCATCGCAATACGATGCTCAATGAAGAAGGCGGCGTCGATCCGCTGGAGTATCGGTTTTACTCCTCAATCGATCGCATCAACACCACCGGCACCGCGTGGCTCGGCCTCACCGTTGGCTGCGCCCAATGCCACACTCACAAGTACGATCCCATCACCCAAACTGAGTATTACCGCCTCCTCAGTTTTCTGAACAACGCCGACGAGCCCCGGCTCGAGATCCCGGACGCGGGTATCGATTCGTCCCGTCGCGACACCCAATCCAAAATCGCCAGGCTCACCGCCGCACTTCCCGATAAATTCCCCGGCGGCGCCTCCGCCCTCGCCCAAGCGTTCGACGACTGGGAAAACCACGCGTCCGCCCGCGCGATCCACTGGACCGTCCTCACTCCCACAAAGCTCGAAAGCAGCAAGCCCTATCTCACGCCCCTCCCCGATGGCTCAATCCTGGCCGGTGGAGACATCACCAAAAGCGTCACTTACGATTTGTCATTCAAACCGCCGCCAGCTCCCATCACCGCCATTCGCATTGAAGCATTAACCGATGACAGCCTGCCCGGACACGGCCCCGGTCTGGCGTTCTACGAGCTGGAGTTTGGCGATTTCTTTCTGAGCGAAATCAAAGCCGCTTCGGACGGACAAGCCCTCAAATTCTCGGATGCTTCCCAAACATTTGGCTCGCCGGCCAAAGACGCAATCGATGGCGACCCTCAAACCGGCTGGAAAGTCACCGGCGGAACCGGCGCGCCGCATGTGGCTGTGTTTTCATTGAGTGAGCCTTCCACTCCATCGAGTGATCTTTCGATCCACATGCTCTTCGAGCGCTACGCCGCGGCCCCGCTTGGGCGTTTTCGAATCTCCGTCACAACCGATTCCCAAGCCATAAAACCAAGCGCGCTTCCGCCCGACCTCGAATCCATTCTTCTCACCCCACCCGCTAACCGCACAGCCGACCAGCGGCGTCAGCTCTTCGACTATTTTCTGAGCGCGTCTCCCGCCCTTGCATCCGCTCGTAAACCAATCGATGCCCTCCGTTCCGCGCTCCCGGCCCCACTTGCGACGCTGGTCATGCGCGAGCGCCCGCTCGATCATCCCCGTGAAACCAACGTTCACCACCGCGGCGAATACCTCTCTGCCACCGATCGCGTCGAGCCAGGCATTCCCGCTTTCCTCCCGCAGCTTCCGCCTGGCGCGACCGCCGATCGCCTTACATTCGCTCGCTGGCTCGTCTCGCAATCCAATCCCCTGACGGCTCGCGTGCAAGTCAATCGCCAATGGGCGGCGTTCTTCGGCAGGGGGATCGTGCGAACCATTGGCGATTTTGGTTATCAGGGCGAGATGCCTTCCAACCAGGAGTTGCTTGATTGGTTGGCCGTCGAGTTTATGAAGGAAGGGTGGTCATTCAAAAGGCTGGATCGCCTGATTGTGACCAGCGCAACCTATAAGCAATCGTCGCGCGTGACCTCCGAGCTTCTCGCCCGCGATCCGGACAACTCGCTCCTCGCGCGCGGCCCGCGTTTCCGCATGGACGCCGAGCTGCTTCGTGACTCCGCCCTGGCCGCCTCCGGGTTGCTTTCCAACAAGATAGGCGGTCCCAGCGTCTTCCCACCGCAGCCCGCTTCCATCACAACCGAAGGCGCATACGGCGCGCTCAAGTGGAACGTCAGCAAGGGCGAAGACCGCCACCGCCGCAGTCTCTATACATTCTCAAAGCGCACCGCCCCGTTCGCACTGTACAACACCTTCGACGGGCCCACTGGCGAAGTGTGCATCGCACGCCGGGATGTTTCCAACAGCCCGCTCCAGGCGCTGTCGCTTCTAAACGACACCGTCTTTATCGAGCCGGCTCAGGCGCTGGGCTCACAACTGGCTGGATCAGACCAATCCGATTCCGCCAGAGCCGGGGAACTGTTCAGCCGGCTGATCGTCCGTCCGCCCGATCCTCAGGAACTCTCGATGCTTGTTGAATTCGCCGGCAAAGAACGAGCGCGGTTCGAATCCCAGGCGTCCAACGCCGCTAAAGTGGCCGGCGGCAATTCCGAGAATGCAGTCGAACGTGCCACCTGGACGGCCGTCGCCCGCGCCATCATGAACCTCGACGAATCCGTGACCAAGGACTGAAATGAACCCGCTTCAACGACATTGCCTGGGCATCACCCGCCGACACTTCTTCCGCGAGTGCGGCGTCGGTGTCGGCAAAATGGCCCTCGCCTCAATCCTCGCCGAGGCCGCGGCAAAAACTGCCAGCGCCTCGGCGGCGTCGGCCCCGATTGATCCGATGCTGCCGCGCCCCAGTCATTTCCCCGCGAAGGCCAAGCGCGTTATTCACCTGTTTATGGCCGGCGCGCCCAGTCAACTGGATTTGTTCGACTACAAACCCGATCTGGCCAAACTCGAAGGCCAGCCTCTTCCTCCATCTGTGATTGCCGGCCAGCGCTACGCCTTCATCCGGCCTGATGCCGCGGTGCTTGGCCCGCGATTCAAGTTCGCACGTCATGGCCAGTGCGGCGCGGAAATCTCTGAAATGCTCCCGCATCTGGCGGGGATTGTCGATGACATCTGTCTGATTAAGAGCGTTCACACCGATCAATTCAATCACGCCCCCGCGCAGATCCTTTTCAATACCGGCTTCCAGCAACCCGGCCGCCCCAGCCTAGGCTCGTGGCTCACGTATGGCTTGGGTGCGGAGACTCAAAATCTTCCCGCGTTCGTCGTCATGTCGACCGGTGCAGGTATATCAGGTGGTGCTGCCAACTGGTCGAGCGGCTTCCTCCCCAGCTTGTATTCCGGCGTCCGATTCCGCAATCAGGGCGATGCCATCCTCGATGTGTCCAGCCCCGATGGAATCGACCCCTCGCTCCAGCGCGATACATTCGATCTGTTGGCCAACATGAACCGCCGTCGCCTGGATGCGGTTGGCGATCCCGAAATCGCAACGCGAATCAGTCAGTACGAAATGGCCTTCCGCCTGCAAAGCTCCGCCCCCGAGTTGATGGATCTCAAGAGTGAATCAAAAGCCACTCTCGACATGTACGGCTGCGATCCCGCCAAGCCCTCATTCGCCCGCGCGGCTTTGCTCGCCCGCCGCATGATCGAACGCGGCGTGCGCTTTGTGAACATCTATCACGAAGGATGGGACGCTCACTCCGATGTCGTCGGAAATCACAAATTACATTGCAAGGAGACCGACCAAGCCTCAGCCGCCCTCGTCAAAGACCTCAAACAACGCGGCCTACTCGACGATACGCTGGTCATCTGGGGCGGCGAATTTGGCCGAACCCCCATGGTCGAGAATAACCCCGTCCTCAAGCGCAGCCTTGGCCGCGATCATCACCCCACGGCGTTCACCGTCTGGATGGCCGGCGGGGGGGTCAAACCCGGCCTCACTTACGGCGCGACCGACGACCTGGGCTTCCACATCGCCCAAAACCCCGTCCATATCTACGACCTTCAGGCCACCATCCTCCGCCTGCTCGGCTTCGATCACGAACGCCTTACCTACCGCTTCCAGGGCCGCGACTTTCGCCTGACCGACGTACACGGCAGCGTCATCACCCCGCTCATCGCCTGAAGGCTAATGACCGATCAAAGGCGGAGGCGAATAAAGTCTCTACCTGCCCACGAAAATCTCGCTATATCTTTCGCGACGGAAGATGGCGTGGTCGCTTCAGCGACCATGTTTTAGGCAATAATATACTTGACTCAGTTGACGTTCACGCACGGGTCTTCCGTAATCCAGTGTCGGCATGTCACTTCTTCTTTGGCGTCTTTCGTGGTGTCGGTTGCGGTCGCGGTGCTGCCGACTTCGGCAGGGCCGCTATTCGCCCGATTGCCGCACGGAACTTGTCAGCCGCGTTCGGACCTTCGTGGAAGTCTTGCGGGCCGGTGTGGGGGGTTGCTGCTGCCATTGAAGCATCCTAGCAAAGCTGGCGTCTATTGTGTCGGGGGATTCATGAGAGGATTTTCAGCGTGCATCCGCATTTGGTGATACTCGGCCGGCGTCATTATCCGAAGTGGCGGACCGCCGGGATCGGCTTCGCGGATCATGGGAACAATGTACGTCATCTGCCCTGACGTCTTCTGGAGGCAATCAATTGCGACCATCGCGTCCCATGCGATCTTGTCAGGCGTCTTCGTCGTCACCCCTCAGCCTTCCCACATACTCGGCAGCGTCCTCACCACCGGTAATGTCAATGCCCGACAGATCGTCGAATTGCGGAAGCTTCTCTTTTCCCGGAAGCAGTTCAATCGTTTCGACCTGCATGGAGATGGGGTCTCCGACCCTGTTGTATTTGGTGACTCCGGAAACGCGAACACGGCGAGGCAATGCCGCCTTCACTTCTTCAAGCTGTTCGGGCGCAAACGTGCAATCAACAGCCAATCCGGACACGCCGCGGCGTAGGCGGAATTTGTGTCGATCAGGCGTATAGGTGATTTGCTCAAGCATGCCGATTAACGACGTATGGTCGAAATGAGGTCGCGGCGCGGCTTGGGTAAGCGCGTCAATATTCGCAGCGGCGTGCTGAGTGAGCATGACTTCTGGCTCGCCCGGCGCGGAAAACACGATAGCCTGAATGTCTTTGTCAAGCAGTCCGCTGAGCCGGCGCGTGTTCTCAAGCGCATCACGATCGAACGCGGGCGGGGCTTCGGGCGCGCGTTCGATCGTCCGCATACCGCCCATGTACGTCCCAATGACCGGGGGAGCCGACTCATTCATGACCGTAACCTTTAGCGATCCGTTTAGGTTGATATTCAAAATCTGCCAATCGGATCGACCGGGTGATGCCCCCTCTGCACCTTCTTCAATGTCACGCAGGATTAGGAGCGTGCGCTGAAGTGCTTCAATGAGACTGGCCACCGTAACGCGGTCGCCGCGCGACAGAAGTTTGACCGTCAACTCGTTACGCATCAAAGCTTGTGCTTGCCCCTTCCCTGTCGGTTGCTGCGTGTCCCTCCGCACCATCTTCCCCGATGAGCGTCTAATACGTCAATCGTTTTCCGGGAACACCTGCAAGGGCCAATAAGAACCACATTCCGTCGTCAGCGCTGCGGTTGTTGAATCTAAAACCTTCCGCATCTAGATACCGGAACAGGTGGAACGGCTCGACCGAAACGTGAGTACCTTTGATGCACCGCTTGAGCAGGCTCCAGAAATTTTCCATCCCATTCGTGTGAACCGCGCCGTCGACGTACTTCTCGGCGTGATTCACGAATCCGTGAACGAAGTCGGGATTCAGTCCGGCGTAGGACGCGAGCGAATCCGTATAGACGTTCGACCCGGTTTCGACGTGCGCGAGCACGACGGGCTGTAGCGTCTTCCGTTTGGTGTTATCGACCACGAAGGTTCGGACCTTGCTTTTTCCCTTATCCGTGTGGCGTTCCAAGAGTCCCATAACCGCCGTCTTGCCGACGATGCCGCGACCTTTGGCCTTCCGCTTCCCCTTGTGCATGTTGCGGGCCTTGCCGCCGACGAAAGTTTCGTCCGCTTCGACGGTCCCGGTCATTTTATTGAACGTGCCTTCGTTGAGCGCGAGTCGGATTCGGTGCTGTAAGAACCACGCGGTTTTCTGAGTCACGCCAAGATGCCGACCGACTTCGTAACTGCTGATGCTGTTCTTGGCGTTCACTTCAAGCCAAACCGCGATGAGGCACTTGTCGATGGGGAGGCGGCATTCTTCGAAGATGGTTCCGATCTTGACGGAGAACTGGCGGCGCGGGTGCTTCTCTCGGCACTCCCACACGCGGCGTCCGGGGATGTAAAGAACGCGCCCTGATCCGCAGTTGGGGCAGCACACGCCATCGGGCCAGCGGATCGCCGCGAAGAACGCTGTTGCAAAGTCGAGATCGGAAAACATCCGCACGGCTTCGATCAACGTTTCCGGCATTTTGGTTTCGTTCGCGTTCATGCCAGAATTCTAGCGGCGCGAGCCTACTGAGTAAAGTATATTATTGCCATGTTTTATGGGTTGGCAGACAGGGTCGCTGAAGCCACCACGCCAGGTCGGAGGTTTTCTCTTCGATTTACCGCCGCCGAATCAACATCGCTCCCACCGTCGCCACCATCGCCAGCGCCGCTGGCTCTGGCACCGCGATCAGGAAATTCGGGCCCGCCGCACCCGGCAGGAAAATATCGCCTTGGGTGTTCGTCTGGTACGCCGCAGTATCGTTGGCTTCCGTGGATGATGTTAAGTGGATCGGCCCACTCACGCCCGTGGCCAGCGTGATGCCGGACCACTCAGCCCTGTAACCGGTGCCAAAATTCGATGCCTGAATCTCGTAGCTCTGCGCATCAAGTGTGATCGGCGTAGCCAGCGTGTGATATCGGAAGCCATCGCCGCTGGTGTAAGCGCCACCATTGGACGCAAAAATGGGATCGGTCGATAGAACCTGAACCGAAGCGCCAATGACCGGGTTTCCGGAAAAATGCCCGTTCTCCGCCGTCACAGCCACGTTGGGTGTCGGGTTCGAATAGTAAAGCGCTACCGGTAGTGGCTGCGCCGGCGTGATACTGGTTCCCCCGAAATCCATCACCCCCAGCGCAGTAATCGTGACTTGCTGCGTCAGCGTAAAGGTATACCCGATTGAGAAATGCTGGCCACCTCCAGTGTGAAAATTGGAAGTCGCAAATTCAATCGCCGGCACATCCGCCAGGCTCGCTCGCCCGAACAATCCGATCCCCACCAGAATTCCGATCCCGACCGCTCGAATAGAGATCCGCATTTTCAGCTCCTCCTGCCTTCCCCCCTGACCCGTTGCCTCGCCCTCAATCACGACGTGAACGCCAGACCCTCGCGCACACGGCGGGCGATGACCTGCGTGTACTGCGAGCCGAAATCGAGAAT
>DAIRGS010000095.1:10637-23116 GCA_036794395.1 Tepidisphaeraceae bacterium
TCTACATCACGTTCATCAGCTTCGGGCTCTACGTGGTGGCGCGGGCGATCGCCGTACGCGCAATTTTCGCACTTCAGACAGGGATTTACCGATACCGAAATTCGACAAAAGAAGTGAAAGGCTGCGTTTTCTCCCTGCCGCCTAACGCTTACTTGCATCTAAGCTTAACCAACGCCTAACCAATCTTCAATTGAATTATCGCCAGTCGATTTAGACGTCTGAATTTTGTCGGATTCACGTCAGACCCCACCGATGACTTCAAATGCCCGTCGGAACGACAATCTCGATACGGGTATCCAAGCAATTTCCACAATTGCAGACCAGCGGGGTAGTTGCTGTTGATGCCATTCCCCACTCGCTCTACGTTTGCCCCGATTTGCCTTGTGGCTTTGTTGGCCGGCTCCCCTCTTTCCCAAGCCGCCGCTGCCCCCCCAACTACCCAACCCCCAACGCGCGAAAAGTACCGCACGTTCGCCATGGTGCATCAGGGCGACGCCGCCGCGGGCAAGGCGCTGTTCATGGAACCGCAGAAGATTGCCTGCGCGAACTGCCACACCACTGATGGCAAAGGCGGAAAGGCCGGCCCCGATCTGTTCGCCATCGGCGACAAATTCGGCCGCGATGATCTGATCCAGCAGGTGCTTTTCCCTTCGGCTTCGATCGCAGTCGGTTACAGCACCACCACCATCAAGACCAAGGCCGGTGATTCCTTCCAGGGTATTATCAAGGAATCCAACGACCAATCGGTCGGCCTGATGGGCTCTGATGGAAAGCTCGTCCACATTAAGCTCACGGACATCGATCAACAGCGTACCACTGATGTATCCCTGATGCCCGAAGGTCTCGAAACGGCCCTCACTCAGCAGCAGTTTGCCGATTTGATTGCCTATCTTGCCAGCCTGAAGGCCCCGCAATCGGTTGCCGCGTCATTTCATGGAATGCCGCTGGAAATCCCGCCTTTGAAGACTCCCCTCGAATTGACCCAATTCAATTCCCCCGAGAACGCATTCAAGCATCCGACCTGGTTCGGGACTGTTCCCGGCCTCACCGACACCTTCACCGTCGTAGAGCACGAGACCGGAAAAATCTGGCTCTATGAAAAGCACGGCTCCATCGAATCCAAAACCACATTCCTCGCAACCAGCCGCGTTGTCCCCGGCACCCGCGGCCTGCTCAGCATGGTCTTCCATCCCAACTACGCTCAGAACCGCAAATACTACATCGTAAACCACACCACCGAGGGCAATCGCTTCGCAAGCTTCGTCATGCAGGGCGTTGCTGCTCCCGATCTCAAATCCGATTCCGGCCAACCCCTCAAGGAAGTCATCACGCTCCACGCCGTTACCAACGGGCACTACGGCGGATCTCTCCAGTTCGGCCCCGATGGATACCTCTACGTCGGTATGGGCGATTCCGGACCGCAGGGCGATCCCGAAGGCCACTCCCAAAATACCTCACTCCTGCTCGGCAAGATTCTCCGCATCGATGTCGATCATCCCGATGCCGGCAAAGGCTACTCGGTTCCCTCCGATAACCCCTTCGTCAACAAGCCCGGCTTCCGCCCCGAAATCTGGGCATACGGCCTGCGCGAACCCTGGCGCTTCAGTTTCGATCCCGTCACCAAAGACTTCTGGGTCGGCGATGTCGGGCAGGACCTCTACGAAGAAATCGATATCGTCCGCAAAGGCGAAAACTACGGCTGGAATGTCATGGAGGCCTTCGAGCGCTATTCGAACAAATATCGCCGCGATGGCGAAACCTACACCCCGCCCGTCTTTGCCTGGACCCGCAAATACGGCCAATCCTCCACCGGCGGCTTCGTCTACCGCGCCAACCCCAAGAGCTCCTTCTACGGCGTCTACATCTTCGGCGACTACCAGAAAAAACGCATCTTCGCTCTCACCCAGAAAGATCGTGTGTTAGACCAGGTCCGCCTCCTCGCCACCGCCCCTCAATCCGTCGTCTCGTTTGGCCAGGATGCCCAGGGCCAGATCTATTTCGTCGGTTACGAAGGCAACATCTATAAACTCGAACTCGATTCCGCTCGTTTTGAATAACCGCGGCTGAACCTTCCAACTCCGCAGCGCGATCTTCCTGGTTTTGATGCGCAGATTTAACCAGCGCCCTCTTGCCTCCCTACGCTGTAATTCGCATCCATGCACTGTAGCAAGTGTCGCACGGACCCCCTGTTTTTCGCCTGAAAAGCGGGGTCCGTGCGACACTTGCGACACGTGTCGCACGAAATTCGCATCCTCTGTCGCACGAACCCCCTCCACGAGCCCAGTCATAAATAACTGTATCCAATGACTTTGCAATACAAGCTTAGAACCCATGCGACACAATGCGACGTTTTGCGACACTTTTTCGATTTTGCCCCACTGTCGCACGCACCCCGACGACCGCGTGCCTTCGGGAATCGCGATGCCATCGATCGATTCTCAGGGAGATGATCGAATCGGTCCGATAACGTGGATATGGAGTTTGGTCGACGTGGGCCGCGTATCAGCTTTTTGATTGCGACGTTCAATCGCCGGGAGGTGCTTTTGCGCACGCTGGGGGAAATTGAACTGTGCGGGTTGGCGGTTGCGGATTTTGAGATCCTGGTTGTCGACAACGCGAGCTCGGACGGCACGGCCGACGCGGTGATGGACCAATTTCCGGGGGTCAAGCTCTTGCGGTTACCGACCAATCGCGGGCCCTGCGCTAAGAATGTGGGCCTTGCGGCGGCGCGGGGCGAATTTGTTGTTTTTCTGGACGATGATTCGTTCCCGATGCCGGGTTCAGTCCAGCGGATGATCGGGGATTTTGTGAGAGATGATTCTCTTGGGGCGGCGGTGTTCACGATCACGCTGCCGGACGGATCCCGGGAATGCAGTGCGTATCCGGATGTGTGCATTGGGTGCGGGACGGGATTCAGGCGATCGGCGCTGATGGCGGTCGGGGGGCTGCCGGATGATTTCTTCATGGCCGCCGAGGAGTACGATCTTTCATTGCGCCTCATTGGAGCGGGATGGCGTGTAACGCCGTTTGATGACTTGCACGTGCGTCATTTAAAGACCCCGGGCTCGCGGTTTCCGTCGCGGATCGCCCGGCTGGATGCCCGGAACAATGTGCTGCTCGCGATGCGTTATTTTCCGGAGCCCTGGCGGATGAAGTACGTATCAGCATGGCTGGAGCGGTACCGGATGATGGCCAAAGCCAATGGAACCCGAGCGGCTTACTGGATGGGGGCGGCGCAGGGAATCGCCCGGGGGATTGGTCAGGAGTCGCGCCCGATCGGCATTGAGGCTTTTGAGCAGTTCGCCAGGGTGCGGGAAACCCGCCAGCGGATGCAGAATGAGGCACGCTCACGCGGGCTGCGGCGGATCTTGTTTGTGGACGTGGGCAAGAACTTCATCGCTTACCAGGAGGCGGCGAGGGATTGTGGATTAGAAGTCGTTGGAGTCGCGGATGCCAAATTGGGCGGGCGCGGGTTTGTTTATCGTGGAGTGCCCGTGATCACGGATGACGAGGCGATCGCGAAGCAATTTGATGCGGCGATCGTGAGTAATCTGTCACCGGTGCATGCTGCCCTGCGCAAATCGCAATGGCAATCGCGGTTGGGTAGCGGCAGGGCGATACTCGACTTGTTTGGCGCCGCCGAGACAATACTCCCGGCGGCGCGGGCAGCATGAGGAAACCGATCAAGGGGGTAGGCTTCCCAACCCGGCATGGGCCAGGCAGAAAAACTCACACCTTGATACAGGAACGCGAGCGAAACAAAACTCACGGTAGGGTGGCATTGCCGCCGATCAGGAAAGCAGGGCGCTAACCCAGGGCGAGAAG
The DNA here is from genome assembly GCA_036794395.1 of Tepidisphaeraceae bacterium. Classification (GTDB taxonomy): domain Bacteria; phylum Planctomycetota; class Phycisphaerae; order Tepidisphaerales; family Tepidisphaeraceae; genus DASXMX01. Next base: position 14,463 of record DAIRGS010000095.1, read on the forward strand.
GAGATTTTTCCACGAATCTCCGCCGGGATGAGGCAACAGCAGGACCCGATCCCATACCACACGATGCATCTCCCAACCGGAAGAACAGCTCAGGGGCACGATGTAAGACGCAACCGGGTGAGGCGAATAGCCGTGCGACCCGATCTTCTCCTCGATCCGTATTTTCTCCAAGACTCCGGAAGACACTGCTGGCGCGGTACTCCGTGTCGGATCGATGCATCCCAATCGTGTTAACCCAAGCTTTATCGACTTACTTGCCAGGCGGTGCTACTCGAGCCCCGGCAAATCGGCCCTGACGTTCGAGCGGGCCCTTGTATGTTGCTGCAATTCGCGCGTCGTTTACAACGTGCTCGGCATCCGCTGCCTGATTACCATTTCCTTTTCCAGCCGGAGCGGCAGCGGGATCGGCGGCTTCAACCCGCCCCGAAACCGTCATCGCACCGCCCATCAGCGTACCGGTCCCCTTGAACAGGTTCCCCACCAGACCAATTTGAGTAACGATCAATTTACCTTTGGCGCCGCTGTCGTCGCGGATGTCGGCGTCGATGCTGACGAAGCCCCCGGTGACAGTGGCGGTCCCATCCCCCGTGTAATAGCCGCGTACGAAGATCCGATAGGTCCCATCGGCAACCGCATTGACCGGCCCCTGCGCCAGCGCCGGCGTGTAAGCCAGGAGCATGGTGCCAGCCAATCCTGCCAGAAGCAGCAGTCGGCGGGTGGTCAATTTGGTAACTCTCTCAAACATCCTGCGTATATTGTTACAGGTGAAGATGAAAGTGGGATGAAAGGATTGCGTCATTTTGAAAGCCCTCCGTTTCCCGGGGATGGGAGAGATGTTGAGGGTAAACGGACTCGAAATGTGGTGCCGGCGCCCAAGGCGCTTTCGACCCGGCACTCGCCACCCATCGCCTTAACATGTGATTCCACAAGGAATAAGCCCAATCCAAGATGGCCATCGGACTCGCGGGCGCGGGTGGCACGGTAGAAGGGTTCAAAGAGGTGCGGGAGATGTTCGGGTGCAATGCCTGGGCCGTTGTCTTTGATGACAATCTCGGTCCCATGCCCATTTGACTCAGCGGAAAGCTCGACGGTGCCGCCGGGCGTGTTGTAGTCAATTGCATTGCTGACAAGGTTTAAAACCACGCTTCGGAGCCTTCCCAGCTCGGCATGTACGGGGATTTTACCATTGACGTGACGCACGAGATTGATGTTTTTTTCAGCAGCGAGCGAACCAGCCAACTCTGCACATTGATTAAGCATTTCGCCTGCATCGACGTCCAGAAGTTCATCAGTTGAGGCAGAACCTTCTGCCCGCACCTGTCGCAACAGGGCCTGAACGAGCTGACGCATATGGCGTGCCTCCGAGAGGCAGATATCCAATGTCTCAGCCAGTTCGGCCGCCGGACGGGGTCGCCGAAGGGCGACTTCCATCGTTGTGATCATCGCGGCCACTGGCGTGCGCAGCTCATGAGAAGCATCGGCTAAAAAGCGCCGCCGCTCTTCAAAAGCGTTGCCGAGCCGTTCGAGCATCTCGTTAAGGCGGTCGGCCATCGGGCGTAGTTCGGGGGGGAGATCAGCCGCTTCGATCCGGCGATCGAGGTTGGATTCGTCGATCGTGCCGATCACTTCGACGGTGGTGTTGAGGGGGCGGAGGGCAAGACGGGCGAGGCGGGCGGAAACAAGGGCCGCGGCAATGCCAGCGGCAAGTCCGCAGCCGGAAATGGCCAGCGCCAAGCTTCTCATGGTTGTGTGAAAGTCTTCAGCGTCGGCTTGCCCGTGGATTTCGGAGACTGGAGTTTGTGATTCACCCATTACCCAAAAGGTTACCTGCCGGAGCCGACCGTCGGCGATGAAATTGCCGGTCTTCCATTTCAAGTTGTCCGCCGCCTCGCGTCCAAGAGGCCGGCGGTACGTTCTGCCCGAAGAGTCGGTTCCCAAAATCATCTGATCGCTGTTTCCCGTGGGTTGGGCCGAAATCGGTGGATTCGACGCGACAATCGCGTATTTTATGGAATTGTCCAGTTGATCGAGCAGGAGGTGACGGGCGAAGAGATAGGTGGCGCTGCCCGCAACCAGAATGGCTGCCCATACCGATAGGAGAATCGCGATCGCAATGCGGCGGGTCATGGTTTCTCGGTCAAGACGTAGCCAAGGCCGCGGCGCGTGTGGATCAATTTGATTGGATAGTCGCGATCGATTTTGTTTCGGAGATAGCCGATGTAGACGTCGACCACGTTGCTGGTGGTTTCATCGGCTTGATCGTAGATGTGGTCCCAGATTTCGCCACGGCTGACGACTCGGCCTTCGCGGTGGACCAGATATTCAAGAAGTGCGTACTCGCGGGCGCTGAGCGTGATGGATTTGCCCTGCCGACGAACGATCTTGCTGGCGGTGTCCACCTCCAGATCGGCAATCGACACGATCGTGGATTTCTGTCCATGACCTCGACGGACCAGCGCGCGAACACGGGCCAGGAATTCATCCCATGCAAAAGGCTTGACCAGGTAATCGTCAGCGCCGAGATTCAGTCCTTTGACGCGATCTTCGACGGCGTCGCGGGCAGTCAGCAAAAGCACCGGAACATTCGAAGTGCTGCGCCGAACCTGCTGCACGATGGACCATCCATCCCGCGAGGGCAGCATGATGTCCAGGACCAGGCAGTCATATGGGTTTAGGCGGGCCCATTGAAGGGCTTCTTCGCCATCGGCGGTTAGATCGACGGCATAGCCTTCCTCGCGCAATCCGTTTGCGATCGAGCGCGCCAGGGGGCCGTGATCTTCTGCGACGAGTATTCTCATTCATTCACAGTCAGCGTGAGGCTTGAATCGTGACGGGTTTATCGAGATCGCTGAAGCATTGATTTTCGTCCAGTGGCTCGGCTCGGCCGTTGAGGTGAACAACCGAGATTTTGTGCCTGCCGTGCCATCCAGGCAGGGTTTCAAAAGCGAGGATGCGATCCGGGCGCAGGGGACCCGCGGCGGACTTGCCGGCAAGCGAAGTCGCTTGGTCGGGCTGGTCGCGCCAATCGTAGCTTGATCCGACGTTCGGAAAGATGTCGCTGTCGGCGGGGCACTGAAAGGCGTGTGTCGGTCCGATATACGGAGAAATCAGTCCTTCCCAGTTTCGCTTCGCCACGTCGCGCGACGGCGGAAAGCGTTCGTTGTTGTAACTGGCGTACGTCATGAAGGCGGAATGGATCGCCTTGAGGTTGCTGAGGCAGACTAAACCGTTGGCCGAGTTGCGCGCTTTGGACATGGTGGCCAGTATGAGAACGGCTAATAGAACGATGATGAAGATGACGAACATCATCTCCACAATCGAAATACCGCGAGCGCGACGAGAACGACTTTTGCGGCTTTCCGATCTGATCAGATGGATGAAATGAAATGAGTATGAGGCCGGGCGGTTCGCGGCTGAGGGCGCAGCAGCCTTACTGGCGCGCAACTCATCGTTGGCGTAAGGCGAAGACGGAGTCAGAGTTTGCGTTTCCAACACCTCTGCTGAGTGTACCAGAATTCGCCGTGGGAATCGTGGGCAACGGGCTATCGAAGTCGGAAAAGACGCCCCGCCTTGCCACGGCTGGGGCTGATGGGGAGATGCCGGGGCAATGGGCAGAATTGGGAATTCAAGTCGTTGAAGTAACCTGTGCGGGGTTGACGGCTTAGCGATCCTCGGTCGCCGGACTCCCCATTGGCCATGTCAAATGACAGTAACGTCGGTTTTATTGCAGAGCACGCAAGGTTTGCAGATGGCGATTCGGGGTGGGGTGAGACCGGTCGGGCTCAGGTCAAACAGCCAAGTAGGGCTCATCCGCCAAGGTGATCGCGCCACATCGAACGATATGCCGTTTCCACATCGGCCGCGAATGCCCGGCCATCCAGAAGGGGTGAGGACTGCATTTGGGTCCGAAGGGCGGATCGCATTTGTTCGAGCTCAGGCAGATCGCCAGCGAGTTCTGCAGCGATTTCGACATACCGATCGGTATTTGCCGCGACCAAATTAGGAACCCCCACAGTGGACAAAATGCTGAGGCCGCCTCGGGAAACCGCGGTTCCACCGGTCAAACTCACAACCGGAACGCCCATCCAGAGGGCGTCGCAGGTGGTGGTTCCACCAGCGTAGGGGAAGGGATCAAGGCCGATGTCAATTGAATTGTACTGCTCGAAATATTTCGCGCCGGGGAGGAAGCCGACGAAGTTGATTCGAGCTGGATCAACGCCCTCTGCGAACATATATGCGCGGACGCGATCGCGATGATCTCCCGGGTGAGCGTGGATCATCAGTTTGGATTGGGGGACCTGCATGAGAATGCGGCACCAGGTGCGCAGGGTGGGCGCGGTGACTTTCGCGAAGGTGTTTAGGGACCCGAATGTGATGTATCCCGCGGAAAGTGCGGGCAGCGCAGCGACGGGGAGGTTGAAGGGAGCGCCGGGATAGCACCAATACGATTTGAGGCGGATGGTTTTCTCGAAGTAGACGCTCAGGTCGCTGCCGGGCGGATCGAGGTATGGGTCGCTTATGCGGTAGTCCATGGTGCGCAAACCGCTCGTGCTGCAATAGGCGAGGTAGGTAACCTGAACGGGGGCCGGCTTGGTGGCGAGCGCCATCATCCGGCCGGTGCGGGCGTGCAGTGAAAGGTCGACAAGGATGTCGATCTGATCTTCACGCACCCGCCCGGAAAAACGCTCATCATCCATTCCCAACGTGTTGTGCCAAACGGCGGCATGACTGCGAAGTTCGTTGGTCGTTGAATCAGGCCGCAGGGTATCGGAGTAACAGTAGATACCGAACTTCTGATGATCGTGATTCGCCAGGAGTGGAAGAAGAAAGCGGCCTACGGGGTGATTGTGGAAATCGCAGGAAATGTAGCCGATCTTCAGGCGGCGGTCCGCGTCGCGATCTTGAACGTTGATTGTTGGAGAGATTCGGTTTTTGATCGCGGCGTCTTCTACGGGCTTTGCATAACGCTCGTGCCACAAGACGTGTTCTTCATACAACCGGCGGGAATCGTAATCGGGATGAAAATGCAGGGTGTACAGAAGATTGCCGGCAATCCTCGGGAGGTGCGTCAGCTCGATGGCCGATCGGTAGGCGTCGATGGATGCGTCTAATTCGCCTTTGTCGCGGAACATGACGGCGAGGTTGCTGTAGGCCTCGCCATAGGTCGGACGGAGCTCGATCGATTTCTTCAGGGACAAGATGGCATCATCGACCCGGCCAACATCTTTTAGCGCACTGCCCAGATTGAAAAACGCCTCCGCATAATCGGGTCGGACTGCGATCGCCTTTTGATACGCTTCCAATGCTTCGTGGGCGCGGCCGAGATCCCGGAGTGCGTTGCCGAGATTAAAAAGTGTGCCGGGATTGTTGGGTCGCAGCGACAGTGCGATTTGCACTTCAGCCAGGGCCTCGGGAAGCGAGCCGATTTCCTGGAGGGCGGCACTGAGGTTGTCGTGGGTATCCGCGTTTTGAGGCGCGATCGCAGCCGCGCGGCGGTACGCCCCGATCGCACTTTGGAAATCTCGGCGAAGATGATGCGCGATTGCGAGATTGTTCAGCGCTTCGGCCCATGTCGGGTTTAGCGCAATTGCGCGTTCGAAGGCGCTGATGGCTTCGTCGGATTTCCCCAATTCTTGAAGCGAAACCCCCAGGTAATTCCATGCCTCGGGAAGATCCTGCTTGAGCCCAAGGGCCTGGCGATAAACTTTGGCCGCTTCTTCGAAGCGTGAAGTCTGGCGGAGGGCATTGGCCAGATTGAGGTGAAGCTGGTGTATTTCGGGGCGGAGTCTGACGGCCTGCTGGAAGGCTTGAATTGCTTCCTCGAATTGTCCCTGAGAAGCCAGGAGAGTGCCGAGGTTCGCTTGGGAATCCGCGGTGTTTGGGCTGAGCTCGACCGCGCGGCGCAGGAGTTCAATGGCCTGGTTTCCGCGGCCGGTCTGATGCAGGAGGATTCCGAGGCGCTGAATGGATTCGACGTGATCGGGATGCTCGGCGCGGATTTGCCTGTAGCGTTGCTCGGCGCCGGTGAAGTGACCGGCCTGGTGAAGTCGGACGGCTTCTTCAAGGGTCTGTTGAAGTGAAATGGGCGTCATCCGCATTCATTGTGGAACCTGCTTCATCCGCCCGCAATCGCTCCCAGAATAATAAATGGCTCCTTCCCTGATGCCACCGCCTCTGGCAATGGCGCATCGGGCGACACATGCGACACGTCTTCCTCGCAAGCGAAAAACCTTACGAGCGGGCGGCGCTGTGAATTGCCGTGATCGCGGATCGTTCCCTGGAGTGCCGGATACTGGGATTCAAGCGAATCGAGCAGCACCCTTTGCGTGAGCGAGCCAGGCGGCACATCGACTGGAATCTCACGCGCCAGTCCAGAAAGTGCTTGAAGATGAGGGGGGATAATGACGCGAACCATGGTTATGCTCGATGAAGAACGGAGCGCTGTGCGAAGGCCGGGAATTATGATGGAAGGTGTCTCACGTAGTCGCGAGCCGAATTACGCTTGATCAGACCGATGAGCATTCTCACAATTCGCTGAAGCCGTTCCTTCCCCGGCTTCGTTTGCACGATGCTTAATTTGGATTTGGCGACCAGTATGTCGAGCCCGGCCGCGCATTCGAGCGCCGAGCCGTGTGCGATGTCGAAGAACCTGCAACGATCTTTCGCGGTGAATTTACCGTTTCCTTCGGCAATGTTGAGCGCGATCGAATTCGACGCGCGGTCGAGCTGATCTTTCACGTCACCGATTCGGGCCGTCGATTCGAGCAGGGAGGATAGCCATGCGCTGAACACGATCGACTCCTTATAAACTTCCAGTTTCTCGTGATCAAACCAATGTTCGTCTGGGGTTGGCATGGAAAACCTGTGGATTCGAGTGCGATTTGTGTCAGGGGACGGCCTAAAAGCAAATTAGAGTAAGAGTAAGATTAGGAGTAAGAGTAGGATGGCCGTTACCGCTTCTTCTTTCATCTTACTCTTACTCTCGGCGACTCAAGCCAGCGTCTGATGGCCGAAATGCAAATCAGAGTAAGAGTAAGATTAGGAGTAAGAGTAGGATGGCAGGCTGGGCTTCTTCGGCTTTTATCCTACTCTTAATCCTAATCTTACTCCTACTCCTACTCCTACTCCTACTCCTACTCTTCTCCTTCGCGGCGATTCAAGCCAGCGTCTGAACCTCCACTGAAACCACCGCGGGCAGATCCAGAACGATGGGCTCCCAACGATCTCCCGCATTTGCCGAGGCATAAACCTGTCCGCCGGTGGTTCCAAAGTAAATCCCGCATTGATCCAATGAATCCACCGCCATCGCATCCCGGAGAACGTTCACGTAACAGTCTTTCTGCGGCAGGCCGTTGGTCAGCGCCTCCCACTCATTGCCGCCGGTTCGGCTGCGATACACGCGCAGCTTCCCCTCCGGCGGAAAATGCTCCGAGTCACTCTTGATCGGCACCACATACACCGTCTCCGGCTCATGCGCGTGCACATCAATCGGAAACCCAAAATCCGTCGGCAGGTTCCCCGACACTTCCCGCCATGATTCCCCCGCGTCATCGCTCCGCATCACGTCCCAATGTTTTTGCATGAACAGCGTATCTGGCCGCGATGGATGCAGCGCAATCCGGTGAACGCAATGCCCCACCTCCGCCGTCGGGTTCGGCATGAAGTCTGACTTGAGCCCCCGATTGATCGGCTTCCAGGTCGTCCCCCCGTCATCCGTGCGAAACGCGCCCGCCGCCGAGATCGCGATGAAAATACGATCCGGATTCTTCGGATCAATCAGAATCGTGTGCAAACACATCCCGCCCGCGCCCGGCTGCCATCGCGGCCCCGACCCATGTCCGCGCAGCCCCGGCAATTCCTGCCAGTTCTGCCCAGCATCGGTCGTTTTAAAAATCGCCGCGTCTTCCGCGCCCGCGTAAACGGTATCCACGTCAGTCAGCGAAGGCTCCAGGTGCCAGACGCGTTTGAATTCCCAAGGGTGGGCCGTCCCGTCGTACCACTGATGCGTGCCTGGAATGCCATCGTAAACAAACTTATTCCCCCCTTGTGCCCAGGTTTTTCCACCATCCTTCGATATCTGAATCTGCTGCCCAAACCACCCGCTCGATTGCGAAGCATAGAGCCGGTCAGGATCGACCGGCGACCCCTTAAGATGATAAATCTCCCACCCTGCAAAGTGTGGCCCCGAAACATCCCACTTCTGCTGCTTCCCGTCCGAAGTAAGAATAAAAGCGCCTTTGCGCGTGCCCACCAACACTCTAACGCTGCTCATATAGGTGCCCTCATAGTTCTGACAATTCGACCGTCGCCATTTCGATCAGCGCGATTCCCTGCCCTTTAAGCGGACGGATTTTTAGCCCCGATACCATTCAGATCCAGGGAGTGTCAGTTTCGCATAGCGCCAACCTTCAAACAAGTTAAGGCCTGAAGCTCCGCATCAAGCTTCTCCCTCCACCGGTACGCCGGGGGAGGGTAGGGAGGGGGCGTGGGTTGACCGACGGAGCGGCCGGTGGGCCACAATGAGCGCATGCTCGGCGCATGTGACCCCATGATAGAAAGAGCATGGCTCTATCGGGGGGGGCGAAAGAAGGCCCCCTCCCTCCCCTCCCCCGGCGTACCGGTGGAGGGAAAAAGGAGAGTGTCCTGGAGTGAGG
>DAIRGS010000096.1:0-23104 GCA_036794395.1 Tepidisphaeraceae bacterium
GATTAACCAAGCCAGCCGGACGCGGTGAAGGTGGGGTTTACGTAACGCTCACGCTGTTTTCGAGTCTCCGAGCCGAAAACCGGCGTCAGAATTCGCTCGGAGTCACAAAAAACCCCGGAAAACAGTGCCTTTCGAGCGCTATTCAATTACCAAACAGGCTGGTATCGTCGAAGCAGGAACCCGCATTCAGATCACCAAATTAGTCGCGACCCGCACGAATCCAGTACCCTTTTAGTAGCAGGATCTCGTACGTCCGATTGGCACGATTACCAGCGGGGATGCGGCGGGAAAGGACGTGGATTTAGCAGACATCTCTGCCAATCAGACAGACCAGGCGATTCACGCTGACATCGCAACCCCGTCCCCAAAGTATCTGGAGCGGGCACCGGCCGGTGCGTCACGACCATGAAGACAACGAGACGGGTACGACCATAGCTCGAACAGGGTGTTTCAACTTTTTACCGTTTCCGCGATGATTTGTACCTGCTATACGACGACGCTCCAATGGATTGCACGCTAGGCACTTAACAGATTTGATGAATAAGTCTTCGTCTCTACCTATTTGCAATGACCAATGGACACCAAGGCTCCCACGATCCTGTTCACCTGGGAATGCGGCGGGGGGCTTGGGCACGTCATGCAGATGCGACCGCTCGCCGAGGATCTGGCCCGGCGCGGCGGGCGGGTCTTTGCCGCCGTTCGCGATCCGTCGCGCGCGGGCCGCGTGTTCGACCGCGACGTGATCACGACGCTCGCCGCCCCCTTTAAGGCTGCCGCGTCGACCGCGCCCTTCAATCGTCCGGCCACATTCGCCCACCTGCTGCACAACGTCGGCTGGGATGACGACGCCGGGCTGGGCGGAATGGTCGATGCGTGGCGAGCCCTGTTCGAATTGGTCCGGCCCCAAATGGCATTCGTGAATGGCATTCGTGACATCCATCAAATAATAACGGTGGATGTCACCTTATCAGCCTCTCACCTTATCAGCCTCCAATATGAAAGTTGCATCCATGGTCTTCGACGCCTTCGGCCGGAGCACGGCCGATACCCTCAGCGGTGGAGCCCATGGTGGAGCGCGCTACGACAACTCGGTGACGTGGTTTGGGCCGGTGAGCGTGGCGGAATCCGATGGATCGACGACGAAGTTCACGTATAGTCCGATGGGTCAGGGGGGCAGGTGGCCAGCAAGATCATTTACGCCGGGACGAATCACGCGGTGCGGTATAACTGGAAGTATGACGCGGCGGGCCGTGTGGGGTTTTACCGGCTCAACCGACGCGTCGGATCAAATCTCCAGAATTGCTTCGCGAAGGAGATCATTTTATGGCGGAATAAGCAAAGGGCATCGTGATGCCTTTCACCAAAACACCTTTTGGGGTGGCCTGGGGTGTCAGGCGTCGGGGAGGGTGGAGAGCGGGATGAGTTTGTCGTTGCGGCGTTTTGGGGTGGGGCGGCGGGGGTGAGTTAGGCCGTGGCGGTTTTGGATTTGGGCGAGGCGGCGGCTGATGGTGGAGTGGTGGACGCCGAGGGATTTGGCGAGGCGGCGCAGGGGCCAGCGGCATTGGACGCGGAGGCGGAGGAGTTGGCGGTCGGCTTCGCTGAGTGTCAGGTGTGGCATAAGTATATCCCTCTATATATTAGCTCCTTTTGTGCGTTTTTTCGATTAAGCGATTGATTTGAAGGCACTTGCAATTCCATCGCGCGATTGCGCGTTTGTCCATCCGGTCTTAGGTTCATTGCGACGGCGAAGGAAACCACGCACGAGATCACGCAACTGCGAGGTGGGGAATGCAACGGTACGATGGAGACATTGGCGGAATGGAACTTCTCGGCGTGTAGCCGGATCCGAATTCGCAGGCGGTTCGAGATCGATAGGGTGACTTTGTTTGTGGTGGTCTCAGAGAACGAGTTGGAATTGCGCCTGAATGATCACCTGATTCCCACCGGGCGCGACGAGCAGATCGCCGAGAGTGTTTGCGACTGGGGAGCCGTTGGGAAGATATGATGCCGCGGCGGAGAACTTGGCGCGATGAGACAGGATGTAGTAGTTGAATCCAACGGTGAAGTCGTGAAGCACGGTATGCGTCGCTGAAGCGGGCAACTCGAATTTGTTGAAGTGGAGGTATTCGTATCGGGCGAATGGCTCAAGGCGCTGATCGATCAAATAGCCGGCCATCAATCGGAATGTAGAATCGTATGTATTGGCTGTCGGTCCCGCGCCGGAGAGGCCGCCATTGGTTCCGGGGGCGCCGCCGTTGTGGCGCGTGTAGCGGCCGAGGTAAGCGGCGTAGACGCTTAAACCCGAAGGGGTGTTGAGCTGGGCGTCGACGACATGCATCAGGGCGCCTGTGTCGCCGGCCTCGGTGTAATCCGCTCCAGCTCCCATCACTAAGAGCGGTTGCTTGTCGCCCAGGGCCGTGAACTGGGTGTAATCCTCCCACTTGCCGGCCAGTTTCCATTCCACGCGGCCGGCAACGCCCCAGTTGGCGGAATTGGTAGGAAACGTTTGGAAGGTTGTATTGAAGTTGCGTTCTCCGCCGGTGAATGCAACTTCGGAGCGGATGGGCGCGTTGGTGTCGTATCCGTAAGCGACACTTGCGCCCTTGACCACGCCATCTCCGTTGACGAACACATTATTGACGATCGAGCGTTCGGGAGTAAGGGTGCGCGTGCCGAAGATGATCTCTTCGTGATCGAATGGATCGCGGATCTGCCCCGCGCGCAAAGCCCAGGGCGTATTGGGCAAATGGTACCGTGCCCACGCATCCTGCAGGCCGAGGTTACCCGTCGTGTCGTTTGTGGCCCAGATGAACTGGTAGGTCAGGTCGGGAGACAGGACATTGCCGTCCAGAATGAACTTCATGCGCGGAAGCTCAAAGCCATTTTCGGTGTCGCTTTCGTGACCATGCTTGCCGTTCTCGCGGTAATTGGTGGCATTGCGAACCTGGATGAAGGCCCATGGGTGAAGTAAAAAGTTGCCGTCGTCGCTGCTGATGAGGAAGCCCTTACCCTTGAGATAGCCGGTCGCTATTGAGGACATGTCGAGCCGTTCGGATCTGAGATTCGCGTCGCGAATCATCTCCTCGGTGGTCTGTCGGGCGCGCTCTTGAAGCGGTTCCTGGGAAACAGCTGGGCGGGTGGCAGGGGCGTTGGCCGATACCTGTGCCTTCAGTTCGCGGACCTCGGCCTGGAGTCGCCGGACTTCCTCTAATAGCTCTTGCTGCTGCTGGTCGGCCGTAGTGGGTGTGGCTGCAAAACAAGCCGGCATGAAGCTTAGACAGGCGAGTATGACGATGACCGGGCCGCGGCGTTTCATTCCCACGTTGCTCCTTGTTGCCCGGTCGGGCATTCGTTGCGACGCCGGGGCGAGTATCATTACCCGCAACGGAAGAAAATCGAAAGCGCATCTATTGTTTTCAACAGTGCTTATTCAATGGCTGCCGCCCTCAAGGACGTCTGTAAGGCAATCCAACAACATTGGAAAATCGAAACGAGACTTGACGAACAGTTTCTTGACCCCCAAATTATTTGCCCGAACCGTTTCATCGCCGTTGGGATGACCGGTCAGCAATATCACCGGAAGATTAGCCCATCGCAGATAGCACCTCATGACCTCAATCAAGCTCGGCCCGTTCATCGCAGGCATCACTACATCGAGTATTACCGCATCGATCTCGCAATCGCCCATGACCGTCAATGCTTCGGCTCCGTTAGAAGCGCAGCGAACCACATACCCGGACTTTTCAAGATACCGGGCGACCAGATGTCGGAGATCCTCATCATCATCAACAACGAGAATAGATGCCATCATTCCGATAGACGTTCACCTTCAATGGTGCAGGTGAAAATGCTCTCCAGAAAGTGGCAGAAATACATTGGAGGTATTCGTAAGTGAAAACATTTCACTGTCGTCATATTGCGTGTTTTCTATGTATTGTAAAATCCCGTTACACGGGTGTTTAGGTGTATCGGCGGTCCCCTCGCGGCGCATGTCCTCGACTCCCAAATCGAACTCGGACGCGCAAATATCGGTGTCGCAACCATCCACCGACCCGGATGGATAAATACAGGAAACCGACGCCGAGAATGATCATGCCCTTTACGGTCATTCCCTTCCAAATACTCCCTGATCCGGTCGACGATCCGGTGGCCCAATACCACGAGAGGAATTCAGAAGCGCCCACGGCCGAAATCACCACTGCGGCTTCGACAAAAAGGCGGATCGACCGCTTAACTTGCCTTGTCCTGACAATTACTTCTTGGATCGCGCAAGACGACCCAGGGTCAAATTGGGTATGTGACAGGCGTGGTGCGCACGAGGTCTGGAGTCGGGCAGCCTGTCTCAGGCGATTTGCCACCTCTTCAGGAGGCAGATGCTCGCCGCAATCGGCAATGCGCGCCGCTTCGTAGCGACAGACGGCATGCATTTCGATCAAGTCGACGCTGAGCCGTCGCTCAAGATATGTCGCCAACTGGTCGCTTTCGACGCTATCGCGCAGAACTAAATCTGCTAGTTCGAGCAATGCATCAGGTGCCGTGTCACTGCCACACACGATTCCTCCATAAAGAATTCGGCCTCGCAACTCCGTATTGCCGCGGGTGTCGCGCGAGCATGCTCGTTTGGAAAGTGTGCCACTGTCCGGCAGTTGTGTGAAAATTTTGATGGGGAACCGGAAACCCTGGTCTCTATTGCTCGGGTGCGGCCAAGCTGTCATCGCCGCCCGTCGGGCTGGGTGATGGCATTGTGGCGGTTGTCGCCGGCAGGCGGATGGTAAAGGTCGATCCGCAATTGAGCCCGGAACTGGCGGCCTGGATCTCGCCCGCATGGGCTGTCGTCAGACCCTGGGCAATCGCCAAGCCCAATCCCAGTCCGCCAAACCGCGCGGCGATGTCGGGTCCGCCTTGTTCGAATGCTTCAAAGATATGGTACAGCTTTTCGGGCTCGATTCCGATGCCGGAATCAGAAACTTCGATCATCACATTACCGTTTTTTGCGTTAAATGTTCTTACAGTGACGCGCCCGCCCGGCGGCGTGAACTTGATCGCGTTTCGAATCAGATTCCAGAAGATCTGTTGAAGTCGCATCGCATCGCCCCACACATTTGGCGCTTCCGCGTTAAACGTGGTTTGCAGCTCCACTTCTCGCTCGCCGGCTTCGACCTGGCAGATGCCAACCGCCGCGGCCAAAGGCTGGTGGATATCCACGGCATCTATTTTCAGCTTCAACTTGCCGGCGCCGATCCGTGTTAAATCCACCAGGTCGTCAATCAATCGCAACTCGACTTCAACGCCCGAACGAATCATTTCCACATCCCGTCGCAATGGGACAGGGAGGGATGGGTCGTGCTCCATGGCCTCAATGACCATGGCGACGGGAACCAGCGGTGCGCGCAATTCGTGACTTACCATCGCCACAAACCGGCTTTTGGCGGCGCTTGCTTCCTCCGCCGCTTCTTTGGCGCGGCTGGAAGCTTCCGCCGCCGCGCGTGAAGCCTCCGCCGCTCGCTTGAGGGCGGCGTGCAGTGAACTGGTCAGCACTGCCACGATCGTAAATACCAACACTCGCAAGATGGTGTCTCTAACACCTTCCGCAGAAGTCGTCGTCGGCATCAATAGATAAGCCGTCGCGATTCCCGACAGCCCTGTGGCCACAATTCCCGGCCCCATCCCGCCGTACCATGCGCTGAAAAGAACCGCGGCAAAGTACAGCGGTGAGATCCCCGAATCCCCCAGCGAATGCAGCACGCTTCGAAGCAGCGTCGCGACGACAACCGCAACGGCTGCGATAATGTATCGGGACATTGCGGATTTGAAACCAATTCCATGCATTCGCTTAAATGTAAATACCACCACCGCGCCTGGGTGTGGCCCATTCCTGGACCGGCGGATTCATTGACTTTGATCAGGGCACCGGAAATCCCTGGTCCTGATAGATATTGATTTTGTTGTGCAAAGTACGCCGCGTGATTCCCAGTTCCCGTGCCGCCGCCGCGCGATTCCCGTGATGTCTGGCGAGGCTTTCCAGAATCAGCTCGCGCTCGGCTACTTCAATGGTCTTGGCCCCCTGTGACGTGCCGCTCGTGGGTCGATCGGGCAAATCCAGCGGTACCGGATCAACGCCTCCGCGCCGCCGCAGGGCTCTGTCAAGTGCTTGCTCCAGTTCGCTCCGTTGGCACGGTTTGGTCAGGAATTCCACAACATCCAGGTGAATTGCCTCCTTCGCCACGTCCAACTGGGCATGCGCCGTCAGGACGATCGCCTCCAAAGCGGGTGACCGCGCGCGGAGCCGTTTGAGCGTTTCCATCCCATTCATGGACGGCAAGTGATAATCGAGAATTGCGATATCGAAGGGCTCTGAGGCGTTAAGCCGAACCGCCTCCTCGCCGCTCCAGACAGCGGTCGTGCGGAATCCCCACTCCCCGGTCATGCGGACAAGCAGTTCGCGCAAACGCGGCTCATCTTCAACCACAAGCAATCTCGCCTCGACCGGCGTCATCGGACGCGAATTGCCCGACATTCAAGCCTCCGGAGAAACGGTAGCCTTTACCCTAACCCCAGCATCTGCCGGATTGTAGCGATTCAGGACCACAGTCCACCATCCGCCATGTAACACATACTGCTCATACGTCCTCTGAGGACTTCGGCTCGGCCCAAAAACAGTGAATTCTTTTCTCTGGTCCATCGGACGCCGCTAAGACGGTAGAATCAAGATGTGGGATTTTGTGTTGTTGAACGTGCTATTTGAGTGAGCTTCTATGTCCGTTGTCCGATTTGCGCTGAAACGGCCGTACACGATCGCGGCGGCTGTCATCCTTTTGTGCCTCCTGGGCGTCGGCGCCGCACTGCGCATGCCGGTGGACATCTTTCCCGAGATCAACATTCCCGTTGTCAGCGTCGTGTGGACCTACAACGGAATGAGCGCGCAAGAAATCCAGAATCGTATCCTCATAAAGCATGAACGGCAGATGGCGTCACTGGTCGACGACATCGCGCGGCTGGAAGCCAACAGTTACAATGGCGTTGGAGTCATCAAGGTTTATCTGCATGACGGCGCGGATGTAAGCCGGGCGGTGTCGCAGCTTTCCAGTTGCGCGCAAACGGTGCTCAAGAGTATGCCGCGCAACATCACGCCCCCTCTAATAATACGGTACAGCGCCACCGACGTGCCCATCATCCAGCTGAGCTTGTCCAGCCGGTTCCTGCCCGACCAACGGATGACGGACTTTGGACAACAGATTTTGCGCCCGAACCTCGCCGTGGTCCACGGTGCCCAGGTTCCCTACCCCTACGGCGGCAAGCCTCGCGTAATCATGGTCGATCTGGACATGCCCGCGCTGCAGTCCCGAGGCCTCACGCCGACCGATGTTGTCAACGCATTGAGCGACCAAAACCTCCAGGCTCCGTCGGGCGATGTGAAAATTGGCGGACTTGATTATGCCGTCCCACTGAACAACAGCACCAACTCGGTTGCCGCGTTAAACGATTTCCCCATCCGTGAAGTGAGCAAAAGAACCATCTTTCTGCGGGATGTTGCTCATGTTCGCGACGGATACAGCGTTCAGACCAATGCCGTCAGCCAGAATGGGCGGCCTGCCGCCCTGATGACCATCCGCAAGACCGGGGGCGTCTCGACGCTGGCAGTCATTTCCGGAATAAAAAAGGCCTTGCCCGACATCGAGCACCTCCTGCCCCCGGGCATGTCCATCAAGGCGCTTTTTGATCAGTCGATCTTTGTGAGAGCCGCGCTCAACGGTGTCATTCTGGGCGGCATGATGGCAGCGGCCCTAACGGCCCTGATGATCCTGCTGTTCCTGGGCAACTGGCGCCTGACGATCATCATTCTCGCATCCATTCCGCTCTCAGTCGTCGCGGCACTTTTATTCATGTACGTCGGTGGCCAGTCGCTCAATACCATGACCCTCGGCGGCTTTGCGCTGGCGGTGGGCATTCTGGTCGATAACGCCACCGTCGTCATCGAGAACATCGAGCGACATCTGTCGTTGGGCAAGCCCATCATGTCCGGGATTCTCGATGGGGCCGCCGAGGTGGGAATGCCAACACTCCTGGCAACCTTTGCCATCTGTATTGTCTTCGTGCCGGTGTTCCTGCTGGAGGGAACGGCCAAGTATTTATTCAGCCCGCTGTCGCTTTCAGTCATTGTTTCGTTACTGGCAAGCCTCGTGCTTTCCTTCACGCTGGTGCCGGTCCTGTTCAAATACCTCATGCAGTCCTATGTGGAGAAGCACGGAAAGCGCGGGGGGGCGCATGACATTGAAGTCCATCGATCCCGCAACCCGTTCACCTGGGTTCATTTCGTCTTCGAGTCGGCCTTCAACCGCCTTCGAAACGGATATCGAAACGCCCTCGCGTGGGCACTGATTCGCCCCGTGCCCACCGCCGGCTTTTTCGTGGCGCTGGCTTTGGCTTCGGCCTTTCTTTTCCCGGAGCTGGGCATGGATTTCTTTCCGGATGTGGATGCCGGTCAAATGCGCCTTCACGTCAGAGCGCCCGCCGGGACTAAACTCGAGAATACCCAGGACGGGTTCGCGCATGTGGAGAAGGAGATTCGTCAGATTGTCGGCGGCGATCAGGTCGATGCCGTCCTCGACAATATCGGCCTCCCGTACAGCGGCATCAATATCGCCCTGAGCGACTCCTCGACCATCGGGCCGATGGACGGAGATATTCTCATCGCCCTCAAGGAGAAGCACACGCCGACCGCCCTTCACATGGCGGCGCTGCGTCGTGAATTGCCCAAACGATTTCCCGATTACCAGTTCTTCTTCCAACCCGCCGACATCGTGAACCAGGTCCTCAATTTCGGCCAACCCGCTCCGATCGACATCCACGTCTCCGGGCCGCGCCAGGACGTTGGTTACGCTACCGCGATCAAGATTCTCCACGATATAAGGTCAGTTCCCGGAATTGTCGACGCGCACATTTTCCAGGTCCCCGACGCGCCGGCGATGAAAATCGAGGTGGACCGCGCTTTAGCCAGCCAGATGGGCATCAGCCAACGCGACGTTTCAAATAGCGTCCTGGTCACACTCAGTTCAAGCGCGATGGTTTCGCCGAATTTCTGGCTGAACCCCAATAACAGCGTCACCTACCCGCTGCTGGTTCAGACGCCGCAATATCGAGTCGATTCGCTGCCCGAACTGCTCCAAATCCCGGTGACGCCCAAAAACGCTCACAATGACCAGATGCTCATGAACCTCGCCCGGATTACACGTGGCACGGTGCCGATGGTTCTATCGCAATACAACATCCGCCCTGTATTTGACGTACAAGCCAACGTCCAGGGCCGCGACCTGGGCGGCGTGGCCGGCGCGCTTCGCCGCGTCATTGCCGCTGATACACCCGAGGCATCCACCGGAGTTCACGTCGATCTGGCGGGCCAGGTCCAAACCATGGGTGAGAGCTTCAACGGGCTGTTTGCCGGGATGGGATTGGCCGTCCTACTTGTATTCCTTATGATGGTCATGAATTTCCAGAGCTGGCTCGATCCGCTTATCGTTTTGGTCGCGGTGCCATTTGCACTGGCCGGTGTCTTGTGGATGCTTTACCTGACCGGCACGCATCTGAGTGTGCCAGCGTTGATGGGCACACTGATGTGTATCGGACTGACAACCGCGAACAGCATCCTGGTCGTTTCATTTGCAAACGATCGATTGAAAGCCGGGGACGATCCGCTTACCGCTGCCCTTGCCGCGGGACATACGCGCCTGCGACCGGTCCTTATGACTGCCGGCGCCATGGTGCTCGGCATGATTCCCATGGCGCTGGGCGTGGGAGAAGGCGGAGAGCAAAACGCTCCCCTGGCGCGGGCCGTCATAGGAGGCCTTATTTTCGCCACCTTCGCCACGCTGGTTTTCGTTCCAGTGATGTACCGGCTCCTGCGCCGTGCATCAGACGCCAAGTTGGAGGACTCATCCGTTGCAACCGCGTAGCGAAGTCGATGCTCCATTCACGCATTCGTCCCACAATTCCAACTCGACCACGGAGCTGAAAAACGTGCCAGATCCCTTTGAGAATAACCATGGTTCCCATCGTCCGGTCAATGCCGTGCAGGGCACGGGCCGAAGGCTCGCGATCGCTGCGGTTGTAGTCGCCATCGCGCTGGTCGCTGGATTCCTGTCGCGAAGGCACCGCAATGCCCAAGTGATGGCCGCCCTGGAAGGACAAACCGCCCAAGACGTGCGAACGCCTGCCGCTATCGATGTCGTTCGAATTTCTCTAGTGCCCTCGGCCCACACGCTAAGCTTCCCCGGTGAAGCCCGCGCGTGGTACCAGAGCACCATCTATGCCCGCGTGAGCGGATATGTCGCGACGTGGTCGGGAGACATCGGCCAGCAGGTGAAAAAGGGACAGCCTCTTGCCGCGATCGACACTCCGGAACTTGACGAGCAACTCATTGCGTCGCGCGCAAAGCTCAAGGCGGCCCGCTCGGAAGTGGAAGTCGCGCAGGCCTCGTCACAATTTGCCAAAAAAACCTACGACCGCTGGTGGGATTCTCCCAAGGGCGTTGTCTCGGAACAGGAACGCGAGGAAAAGAAATCCGCCTACGAATCGAGTGCCGCCAAACTCGACGCGGCCAAATCGCAGGTGAACCTCGAAGAGGCCGACCTCAGTCGTCTGGAAACAATGCAACGATTCAAGACGGTTACCGCCCCGTTTGACGGGACCATCATCGCCCGCCGCGTGGATATCGGCGATTTGGTCACTGCCGGAAGTACCTCCAATACGACATCGCTTTACGACATCGCACAGTACGACACGATCCGAGTCTTCGTCGATGTTCCTGAATCGGTCGCATCCGAAATCAGCGACCAGATGCCCGCCACGGCCATCGCCCGCGAGCTTCCCGGGCGGACGTTTGCCGGTACGGTTGCGAGGACCAGCCGCTCGATCGATCCGGCAAGCCGGACCCTTCGAGTTGAAGTCGATGTCAAAAACCTGGACTTTGCGTTGCTTCCCGGCATGTACCTCAATGTGGACTTCAAGGCGAACCAGCCGATGCCGGTGCTTCGCATTCCCGCAAGTGCTCTGACTTTCCGTTCCGGTGGGCCGGAGGTGGCCGTAGTCGCATCCGATGGCACCGTCAGGTTTCATGGAGTCAGCATCGCCCGCGATCTGGGCGATTCAATTGAAATTGCCACGGGATTGGAATCCGGTGACAGGGTCGCGCTGAACATTGGCAACCAAACCGTCGATGGCGACCACGTAACCGCCAACGAGGTCGATGCCATTGACGGCGCGCCCCCGCGGGCCAGGCAAGCTGCCGCCGTCGCGGTAAAACCAAACTGATTTGTCGCGGTTATACACCCCCGAGTGATGCACCTCCTGGAGACTGGCGTCGATGAGAATCAGGCAATTCATACTCGCAGCTGCCGCGACCGCGCTTGGGGCTGGCGGATGCGAAGTTGGGCCGAATTACCACGTCCCGCAGCCCCAGCTCCCTGATTCGTTCGATACCGGCCCGGCTTCCCCACCCGCCTCGCAGCCGTCCACCCAGCCCGCGGCGCTCCGCCAGGTCGATTTCTCCAGATGGTGGCAGGCCCTGGGCGATCCCGAACTGGATTCCCTTGTAAAACGCGCGGTCGCCTCGAACCTCGATCTTCGCATCGCATTGACGCGCTTACAGGAAGCGAAAATCGGCGAATACGTCGTT
Source organism: Tepidisphaeraceae bacterium (assembly GCA_036794395.1). GTDB lineage: Bacteria > Planctomycetota > Phycisphaerae > Tepidisphaerales > Tepidisphaeraceae > DASXMX01. Next base: position 11,672 of record DAIRGS010000096.1, read on the forward strand.
TCGGGCGGAAGTTTTCCCCTACTTGGCTTCAGCGCGGGCGCCGGGCGCGGCAGCGGATCAGACTCCACACGCGGCCGCATCAGCAGCCCGCTGCATTCGGCCGCCGACACGTCAGGGCTCAACGAGATTACCGAAGCGGCAGGCTTCGACGCGACATGGGAGATCGACCTCTTCGGCCGATTTCGCCGCGAAATTGAAGCCAGCCAGGCCGATACGCAGGCGGTCGCCGAGGCTCGCAACGCGGTTCTGATCGCGCTGGTTAGCGAGGTGGCGCGCGCCTACGTTGAAGAGCGGGCATTGAGCTTGCGTCTCGCTGTCGCCCTGCAGAACCTCGGCATTCAGCAACAGACCGTTGACGTGGTAAACAAGCGATACGCGCAAGGCATCACCAACGAACTCGACCTGGCCCTGTCACAGCGGCAACTGGCCACCGTGCAGGCGACTCTTGGCCCGTTGAAAGCGGCGGTCGCCCAATCGCAACGACGCATTGCCGTTCTGCTGGGTCAGGCGCCGCAAGACCTTTATCGGGAATTTCAAAAACCGGGAAGCCTCCCGGACCCTCCCCCGCAAATTGAGCCCGGAATGCCGATCGACCTGCTTCGCAGGCGCCCGGACATCCGACGCGCCGAACGTCAGCTCGCGGCGGCAACTGCGCGGGTGGGCGTTGCCACCGCCAACCTGTTTCCCCGCATCGCGCTGAGCGGAGCATTTGGCTTTCAAGGCCAGGGTCTGGGCCAAACGCCCGTTTCCGAAAAGACGATCTGGGCACTTGGTCCGTCGCTGTATTGGCCGTTACTCGACTTTGGCACGCTTGATGCCATCGTCCAATACCAGGATTTACGGACCCGCGAGTTGCTCGATAATTACCGGCAAGTCGTCCTGCTTGCGATCGAGGAAGTCGATAACGCGATCGGCAATTACGTCGCCCAGCGCGATCGGCTCGACCGTCTGAACGATGCCGTCACCGCCAGCCGCCATGCGGTAGATCTTGCCACGCAACGATATGATCGCGGCCTAACCGATTTCCTGAATGTCTTGGACGCACAGCGACAACTCTACGATTTGCAGGACCAGCAGGCCGTCGCGCAGCAGGGTGTCGCAATGCAATACATTCTGCTTTACAAGGCGCTGGGCGGCGGCTGGGAAAACCACCAATCCGTTCCACCGATTCGTCAGCCGCGCCCGGCGGTGATTGCTGCCGGTGCGACGCTCCTTACCGCAAGCCAGCCCGAAAATCGCCGGTAGAAGTTCACTTCAGACAGCCCTGTGGGCATCAATGTCAGCCAACATGGCTAAATGACTGCAATTCCCCCGCTAAGTATTTCGAACGTCATCTGGCGCTGAAAACGGCGTTCCGCACGTCTTCTCACACTCTGGCCATATCGCTGGGCCGGCCTTAACCTGATCTTAACGATTACATCATCTATAGCTCACGGGCATCTTAATAATTCACGGCACGTTCAAATTCAGTTCGAACTATCTATCGCCCTTGGGAAGGGAGCGTTTCGTGAAACAGGTTAGAAGGCCGCGGGTAGCGGCAATCTTGTCCGCCGCGGCCATTGGGATTTGTAGCAACAGCTACGCAGATCAGCCCGCCTCGCAGCCACAGTCCGATACGGCCCACGAACTTCAAATGCTTCGGGCTCGCATTGATCAACTTGAAAAACAGCAGAAAGATCAACAGATCAAACAGGACGCGGCCATTCAACAGGCCACCGTCAACAGCGTCATGAGCGATGCCGACCGTAAGAGCAAGCTATTCGATAACATCGGAATCAGCGCCGGCTACAAGGAAAACCGCTTCTTCATCGGAAGCGATGACGGGAACTTCACCCTCCGCCCCTGGTATCACCTCCAGATTCGCGACGTCACGGTGGATCGAAAGGACACCAAGCCTTCGGGTAATGATGACATTGAGAACGGTTTCGAGATCCGCCGGATGAAGATCGGGCTTGACGGAAACATGTTCTCACCGGACTTCACTTATTTTTTCAATTGGGCGACAAGCCGTGCGAACGGCACCGCTAATGTGACCAACTCCTCGGGCGCCACAATCGGCACGGTCAGCAACAGCCTGGGCGGTGTGCCGATCCTTGAAGAAGCCTGGGTCAAATACAACTTCCACGATACGCCCTGGTTCGTTAAAGCCGGGCAGATCAAGGACCCGCTCCTGCACGACCAGATCGTCAGCTCGCGCTATCAGCAAAGCGCCGAACGCTCGCTCACGGCCGATGTCTTCGCAAACGGCGACGCATTCACCGAGGGCATTACCGTCATCTATGACCACAAAAACTGGTTGCGCGCGGAAGCCGGCGTGAATCACGGTTTGCGGTCGGCCAATACCAATTTCCAGGATTTCCAGACAAATGCCTACAACTTTGGCGTTGCGGGTCGCGCCGAAGTCAAAGTGATGGGACGGTGGCAGGATTATGCCCAGATTGGCGCGGTGGGCACAAAGGAGCCGCTGTTGGTGTTTGGCATCGGAGCCGATTCATCGCAGCGAGGCCACGCGACCCAGACGGTTGGGGCGGCGGACGTGATGTATGGCGATCCATCGGGATTCAACTTTTATGGCGCATTGGTCGACCGTTACACCAATCACAATTTCGGCTTCCAGACGCAATCGGGCACCGGCGCCAGCATCAGCGCCCCGGCCGCAACAGCCGCCAACAAGGCAACCAACGAATACTCCCTCTTGGCGCAGGGCGGCTACAACATCAGCCAGCACATTGAGCCGTTCGGACGCTACGAATACATGCATGTCGAAGGAACCGCTGCCGGCAGCATCAATTATCTTCAGGTGCTCACCGCCGGCGTGAATTACTACTTTGTCGGCCATCGCGCCAAACTGACGGCCGAGGTTCAGTACCTGCCCAAGGGCATTCCATTCGCCGATGGAGCGAGCGATATCCTGACCAGTACAAAGGGTCGCGGAGAGATCTCAGCGGAACTCCAGTTTCAGCTCTTGCTCTAACACTTAGGATCGGCGACAAAATCCGTCTGCTGCGCGTGCCCGAAGGCGACCTCCGTCAACGCGAACGCGAGATCAGCGCCGGCACCGAGGAGGCCGGCTTTACTGCCGATACGATCGAGCGGATCATCGCCCGAAACGCCATCGTAACCATCACGGAAATCCATCGCGACTTGCCTTGGTTTAACCGTCGCCTCAAGCGGCCTGATGGCACCTTCGAGTACCATTCCATCGCGATCATGGATGATGATTCGTGGGAATACGTCACTCCCCGCCATCGAAGAAAACCGTCCAAATGATCCGGGACAATGGCGAAAACATCTCACCCGATACATTAAATTTTCGTTACGTTCCAATTCCTGTAGACCATTTGGGCACAATTTGACGACAATTCCACTCCAAATTAAAATCCCGCCCATGCGCAGCATAATCGTCGGGATTATCTTCATTATCGGTGGACTGACCGGCAAGTTGGCGCTCATCGGCACGCACAGCGGCGTGGCCCTGGCCGTTGTCGGGGGGATTCTCATCCTCCTCGGCGGCGCGCGCATGGCCAATCGCGGCTGAACGGCTTGGGACCCTATTGGTGTGTTTACCCAGGGGCGGGACCGAGGGGTGCCGCTCCTGCTTGCGTTGATAAATTTTTGAATCTGTTTTCACGCACGATCATGATGATTCATGGGAGCCAATCGTTTCCGTTATTTGGCCAGGCGTGCAAGATAAGTGAGGATCTTTATCTGATTTGCAGGTGTTGGCGATCAAAGCCCCTCCTCGTTCGCCCTCCCGTTTCACCCTATGACGACTAATTGTCCAATTCTTCGCAGCCAGTACAAATTCTTTTTGCCACAACTGTTCTACCCTGCGCCGTTGCAGCACCGTCCGTTGGTCAAGCGCGCCTCCGTGTCTCTCTTCGAGCCTGAGCCTCAGAGCCGAAGGCCGTGCCTCCGTGGTTTCATCTCTTATTCGCTGCGGCTCCCCCGCGCAATATTTTGCGTCAAATGAGCGATGCTCCGCAATCTCACGCATTCATTGACTCAAGCTTGCGCTTCAAATCTTTGGCCCCACCCACTGCCAGCCGGATAAGCCGTCCGATCGTGCGAACTTCTTCCTCCCCGATCGCCGTCCCCGTCGGAAGCACCAGCACGCGCGAAGCCACCCTCTCCGTTTCCGGCAGCATCAATCCCGCATGAGGGAACAGCGAGCGATATGGCTCCATCCGATGACACCCCGGATAGAAGTACCGCCGGGCCAGTACATGGTCCGCGTGCAGAACTTTCACCAACTCATCCCGCGTGATCCCCGCGCGCTCCATATCAATCTCGGCCACCACATACTGATAGTTTCCCCGTTCAGATTCATCGTATTTCAGCAGACAAACGCCCGGAATGCCCCTGAGCTCCTGCCCATAGCACGTATAATTCCGCTTATTAATGGCCACAAATTCTTCGATGCTCTCCAACCCCGTCAGTCCCATCGCTGCCGAGACTTCGTTCATCTTTCCGTTGGTTCCCAGGTAGACGACATTGTCATACCCGGCAAAACCAAAATTCTTCATCAGCCGCACCCGCGCATTCAGGTCATCATCATTGGTGACAATAGCCCCGCCCTCGAAAGTGTTGAGAAATTTGGTCGCATGGAAGCTCAAGACTTCCGCATTGCCGAAGTTGCCAATCATCTTGCCATGGTGTGAGCAGCCCATCGCATGGGCCGCATCGAAAAGAAGCTTGAGCTTATGGCGACGCGCAATGTCCGTCAGTTCATCCACCGCACACGGCCGCCCCCAGACGTGCACCCCAATGATCCCGGTCGTTCGCGGCGTAATCATCCGCTCCACCGCCGCCGGATTCAGCGTATGCGTCTCAGGATCAACGTCCGCAAACACCGGCGTGATCTCCTGCCATTGCAGCGCGTGCGCCGTTGCCACGAACGTAAATGATGGAACAATCACCTCGCCCTTCATCCCCAAACCGCGGATCGCAATTTCCAGCGCCACCGTCGCATTGCACATGGCGATCGCATGTCGCACCCCCAGATACGCCGCCAGCTTTCGCTCGAAATCAATCACATACGGCCCGGCGTTGGTCAGCCATCGCCGATCCAGCAGATCGCTCACGCGCCCCATGAACTTCTCGCGCGACCCGATGTTCGGCGTCCCCACGTGCAGCGGCGCATCGAACGCCGGACACTTGCCGAAAATAGCCAGATCCAGAACTGTTTCCAACGCCTTCACTCAGCCGCCTTCCATCTCATTCGCCGCCAACCACCGCCAAGACCCACATTGTACGTTTGTCATGGATTGTTGCCTACGTCCTTCGGCCTCGGCGCGCACCATGCCTAAGGTTGATCGGTCAAAGCCGGGTGACCGGCTGATGTTTTGCACCATACCCAGTTGGGTAGCGCAAATGAAACGCGCACATTTTGTCATGAGGACCTGATTGTCGAACCGGTCATCCATCTCAGATCCTTCGCTGCGCTCCAAAATGACATAAACGATGGAATATCTTGTAACCCCCACCCAAACCGCATTGATCCAGCTTTTGCATTCCCTTACCGTAGCACCGCGGCGGCAATTTATTACTCGAGGATACGGATGTCTTCTCAAACAATTCTCGTCACCGGCGCCGCCGGATTTGTCGGAAGCCGCCTGGCTAAGGTTCTGCTCGAACGCGGGGACCGCGTCGTCGGGCTCGATAATCTCAACGATTACTATCCGCTGGTCCACAAGCAGCGCCACCTGGCCGATTTAACCGACCACCCCCATTTCACCTTTCTCGAAAAAGATCTTTGCGATGCCGAAGCCCTCGTCGGCGTTATGAACGAATACCGCCCGCACGCCGTCGCCCATCTGGCCGCCATGGCGGCAGTACGTTACAGCGTCAAGCATCCACTGATCTACGGCCACGTAAATGTCCAGGGTTCAATGAACCTGCTCGAAGCCGCCCGCCAGTTCGGCCATCCCCGGATGGTTCTGGCATCCACCGGGTCTTCCTACGGATCCAACACCCCCGTGCCCTTTGTCGAAACCGCCCCATGCGATCGCCCCCTGGCGCCCTACCCCGCCAGCAAGCGCGCCATGGAGCTTATGGCCCATAGCTTCAATCATCTGTTCAAGCTGCCGATCACCATCCTTCGCTTCTTTAATGTATATGGCCCCCACGGCCGGCCCGACATGATGCCCTGGCAGTGGACGCGGATGATCCAGAAGGGCGAAACCCTTACGCTCTACAAAAACGGCCATCTCAAGCGAGATTGGACCTACATCGACGACATCGTTGCCGGTTTTGTTTCCGCTCTCGACAAGGAATTCGCCTACGAAATCATCAACCTTGGATGCAGCAAGCCTGTGGAAAACATCGAGTTTGTGCAGACCCTTGAAAAACTGCTTGGACGAAAGGCGATCATCGTCGATACGCCCTGCCCGGCCTCCGAGCCGCTGGTGACCTACGCCGATATCACCAAAGCCCGAAAACTGCTTGACTACAATCCCCAGATCGACGTCGAAGAAGGGCTGTCGCGATTCATCGACTGGGTGCGACGCGAACGCGTCATGGAGGAGTGATTCGCCGCATCCGACCCCGCGCTCTCAGCGGCATGGTTCCTCGTTTCCGACCCCAACGGAAATGACTTGCCAAAGAAAAACCTACGGAGCAAACGATGATGAGCAAGCACAAACCCTACGGCCAGATGAACGCCTCGGAACTGGAAAACGCAACTAAAAAGTACGACGCGGAATTTTCTGCCGACCGCGAAGCGAAGCCTTTGACCGGCGCTGACCGGGCTCGGCACGCCGCCGCGCGGAAACCGGGACGACCTCGGGTGGGCAAAGGTGCGGCGAAAGTCTACATCAGCATGGAGAAGAGCCTGTTGAGCAAGGCCGACGCTTACGCCAAGCGCACCGGCATCAGCCGATCCGAACTGATCGCCCGTAGCGTCCGGGCCACGGTGGAAGCGTAAATCGCAACTCGTGCCGAACTTTCTGTCATTACCGCTTTGCCATGGCTTCACCGCCTGCGTGATGGAACCACAGTGCCCGGAGCCGGAGGTACCCGCGAACCACGATTTCTCATTGCCTGAACCAGTCCCAACCGATTCTACGATACTGCCAATTTTCGCCACGAAGCCATTTTCGGCTTCGACATGCGGTCGAACGTGGCTATGATTTGTCAGGCGTTTGACGAAACGGCCATTGATTTGCGAGCGCGTTTTTCGAGGACACCCTTACTGTGCGATACCTGTTCCGGGGATTAATTCGCGAGACTGGCCGTCCCGTTGAAGGACACGTCGAGGCAGTCAATCCCGACGAGGCCCTCAAGGCGCTGTCCGATAACGCCATCGTGACCGAAAGCCTCGTCCCAGATCCCAAACCCCTCAATCTCAACGAAGAATTTCCCGATCAGCCTGAGCTGGCCAGCGCCCTTGAAAGCGCGTTCGATTCCAGCAGCTCACAAATTAATTTCGATGACCTGGCCGACCGCTACAAAGGCAAAAAGGTCTGGGTCATCGATCGCGATAAAATCAAACGGCGGGTCTGCCAGGTGGTCGATCAAACGCTGGCTCAAAGCCTTGCCCAGGGCGAAGACGCCGCCCAGAGCCGCCAGCGCGTGCAGGCGGCCATCAAGGGCATGTTCGAGGACAACCGCAACATCGCCACCGAGCGCAATGCCGACAGCATCGCTGGCGCTCCGGCCTTCGGCCCCAACGGGGGTTACACGCCGCCGGGCCATTTGGCCCCGCCTCGTGCCCTGGCGCCACCCATGGCCGCGGCGCAAGGTCCCGCTCTTACCGGTGGAGGGCTCGAAGAGGCCATCAACCGTCTTGTTGGCGTGGTGACGCAGGCCGAAAAAGTCATGGCCTCCATGGCCATGGCCGCCCGCAACTTTGGCAGGGGCGGCGGCGGGGGCGGGGAAGACGGCGGCGGGGGGTCGCGCCGCCGCATGATGCGCCATGCAATCGATCGCGCCCAAAACGATGTGCTTCTGGAAATCTTTAAGTCCAACCTCGAACTGGCTAAAAGCTTATCCGGGCTCACCGCCGCCGCGCCGGGAGGCGCGGAGCAGGCGGCCCAGCCCTCATGAGGTTCCGCCCGAGCGGCCGATATCCCACAAAGACTTTCTTAGGCGCTCAAAAACCTTTGATTTCAACGTCAAAAGTCGCGTTTTTGATCTGGCGGATAAACGGAGAGTCAGTTAGCCTAGGTAAAGTTTGTGCGTTATGACCTCGCGTGCCGCCCGTTCGGAGCCGCATAAAATTTCATACGACGTTCAGCGAAACCCGCGATCGGGCCGCAGTGCATGCTCCCGAACCCGCACCGTCCCGATTCACCCACATAGGAGTCGCAGCCATGGCCGATGCAGCCGTTTCTTCCCGCACCCAAACCGGTAAACCCGTTCTCGCCAAAAACGATCAGGATACCGGAGTCACCGAAAATGCGCTTTTGCTGGGCATCGACTTGGGCACCAGCCGTTCGTCGATCGTATCAATGGACGGCAAGCGCAAGACCTCTGAAAGCTACGTGGGCTACCCCAAGGACCCCGTCAGCCGCAAACACTTGAAGGCTGACGTGATCTTCGGCAAGCATGCCCTTGATAACCGCCTGTCCCTCGACCTCTACCGCCCGCTCGAATCCGGCGTCATCAAGGGCTCTGGCGAAGGCGAGTGGGGCGATGATCTCACCAAGCGCAATCTCGCCGCCGCCAAGGACCTCCTCGCCCATCTGGTCGACGAGATCGAACCCGGCCGCGATGAAGTGCTCTATGGCGTCATCGGCGTCCCGTCCCGCGCTTCGACCAAGAACAAGCAGGCCATCCTTGAAATCGCCAAGGAAGTCCTCGACTCGGTGATGATCGTTTCCGAACCCTTCACCGTCGCATATGGCCTGGGCCGCATGGCCGACGTCATCGTCATCGACATCGGCGCCGGTACCACCGACTTGTGCCGAATGCACGGCACCGTCCCCGGCGACGATGACGAAATCTCGTACAACATCGCCGGCGATGCCATCGACCAGAAGCTCTTCGAACTGATCATGACCAAGTACCCCGGCGCTCAGCTCACCGTGAATATGTGCAAGGGCTTCAAGGAACAGTACGGCTTCGTCTCCGATGCCAAGGATAAGATCGAAGTCACCATCCCCGTGAACGGCAAGCCCACCCCTCACGACATCACCAACGAAATCCGCGAAGCCTGCACCATCCTGGTGCCGCCGATCGTTGAAGGCGTCGTGAAACTTGTCTCCACGTTCAACCCGGAATTCCAGGACCGCATCAAGCAAAACATCGTCCTCTCCGGCGGCGGTGGCCAGATGGACGGCCTGGGCAAAAAGGTCGAAGACAACCTCCAGCAAATCGGCGGCGGCCGCGTAACCGTCGTCGAAGAACCCCTCTACGCCGGTGCCAACGGCGCGCTCCAGCTAGCAGTCGACATGCCCGGCGAATACTGGCAACAACTGCGGTAAGCTTCGCGACCACTCAACCCAAACCCAAAAACGCCCCTCCGTCCACACAATGGCCGGAGGGGCGTCTTTTTTAATCGCACTCCCATTCCCCCTCTCCCCACTAATCCCAAAAACCTTCCTCTTTCATTTTCCATTTTCCATTTTCCATTCTCAATTCTCCCTGCTCCTTGTCTCCCCCCCCCCCATCCCCGACGATGCCCCGCCAATGGACCCCGCCCCAATCCTCACTCGCCTGAACTGGGAGCGCCAACACATCCCCCTCGGCGGCGAAATCCTGGAGCACGCAGGCGATGTCGTGCGTCTACGCAATCCCGACGGCTCCCACCACGTTATCATCTGGTCCGAGCTGACGGGCGAAACCGCCGACGCCATCATCGATCGCGAAATCCAGCGACACCAAGCCCTCGGCGTCACGTTCGAATGGAAAGTCTACAGCCACGACCAGCCGCCCGATCTGAAAGACCGGCTGGCAAACCGCGGATTGGAGATCGGCGATCAGGAATCGGTGATGATTCTGGATCTGGCCGGGCGGCAGTCGTGGATCGAACCGCCATCAGCCAATCACAAATCGCAAATTGAAAACCCCAAATCCGCAGTGCACGTGGAATGCGTTCAAACATCGACCCAGGTAGTCGTCTTCAAGGAAGTCGCAGAAGAGGTCTTCGGCGGCGACTGGTCTTTCACCGCAAATCAACTCCTCGCCGCGATCAACCGGCAAGACATTACCCATCGTGGCTACATCGGTTATCTCAACGACACGGCAGCCAGCGTGGGTCGGCTCTACGTGCACCCCGAGAGCTGGTTCGCCGGCCTGTATGGCGGAGGAACTCGGCCAGACTTTCGCGGCTGGGGGGTGTACCGGGCGACAGTGGCGGCGCGGGCGCGCGACGCAATTAAATGGGGGGCGAAGTATCTGATGGTGGACGCGCGTGAAACCAGCCGGGCGATCTTGGAACGGATGGGGTTTGAGAAGGTGGGGGAGACTTGGCCGTGTGTTTTTCAGTAGGCAGTGGGCAGTGGGGCGGGGGGGTGGTGGTTGGAGGCCGGGTGAGCGGGTTTTTTTGGGTGATACCTGGCGCGCTCATGGTTTTTTGGAGTCCGGCTAAGACGAGTGGCCGTCGAGGATTATGGCGCTGGCTGGAAATGATCAGCGCGCGAAGGAGGGAGGCGATTTAAAGGAGTTACGACGCGGGAGAGGCACGAAGGGGGAAGAAGGGACGAAGGGACGGGGGGAAGCCGCATGGAAAGAGGGCCAGACCATGACCACGGACGAAGCGCTCGAGTACGCGCTTGGTGGAGAGAGACCTGCTGAAGAAGTGCCGACCGACCAGGGACTCCTGAGCCGCCGTGAACGCGAGGTGGTGACGATGGTCGCGTCGGGCATGACCAACAAGGAGATCGCCCAGCGTCTGTTCATCGCGGAGCGAACCGCCGAAGGCCATGTGGAACGGATCCGCAACAAGCTTGGCGTTCGGTCTCGCACGGAGGTGGCCACCTGGGCCGTCACGCATGGGCTTGGGCCAACAAAAGCTTGACAACCCGCCAGCGCAGAGTACTGTCTGACCGGGTGGGTTAAAACCGTCAAGCAGTCGCTTTAAGGGAGGGGTCCAAATGAGCTCGGAATGGCGTCCAGACGACTCGTTGAGCGTGCGCAACAAGAAGGGTGAGCTGGCAGGGGCGCGCAGGGTCAAAGCCGCCCTCAGGAAAAACAAGATCAGCCTCGGAAGGCGCGTCATCACGTCACGCGACCCGGGTATCGCCGCTGTCACGCGCACACTGAAGCGGAGCGGAATGCCACGGGGAGTGCAGTCGTACCAGATGCCGATCGTGATTGGTCGCGGCTTGCTTTCTTTCATCACCACCCTGGACCCGGGCACGATTGTTCCAGAGCATTCACATGCGTTCGCTGTACTTCGAGTCGTGATCGAGGGCGAACTCATATTTGAGCGCAAAACCCTAAAGCCGGGAGACTGGATGTACGTTCCGGCACGGACGACCTATTCCATAC
>DAIRGS010000097.1:0-23062 GCA_036794395.1 Tepidisphaeraceae bacterium
GGCCGGAAACGGATAGGCCGCTCCTACGCCACCGCGCCACGTCTCGACTCTACCGTTCCGCCAGCCCGATTTTGCCAACGATTTATTTAGTCGCGTCCACCACCTGAATCGACCCCACATCCCGCACCCACCGCGACGGGCTCTTATCCTCCGGCGAGATCACGCGCAAATGCCCCTCGCCTTCGGCAAATGCCTTGTCATTGGCATCCAGCGCCAACCACACTTGCCGGCCTCCCACTTCAGGCAGCAGTTCGCCCAACGAAAATGTCGCCGTATATCCATCCCGTCCGGTGACAACCACTGCTAATCGAACCGGCTTGTTCTTCTTTCCCGGCTCCGTGCCGGGGCTCATCTTCAGATCAACCTCAGCGCCAGCGGTCTTCAGAATCGCATAAAGCGACACGCATCGCGATTCAATCTTCTGCCCCCGGCTCGTGTACGACACCTTCTGAATATCCTTCGAAAACTGCTCCCGAATCTGCTCGGCCGACCATTCCTGCGGCTTTGCCACTGCGCCCAGTACGCGCAACAGCACAGCCGGTGTTTCGTGAGCAGGGGCGGCCTGCTGCTGCTGACCATCAGCCTGTCCGCAAAGCAACTGCGCCGCGACCAGCAGAGTGACAAATGGCAGGAACGATCGACAGGTATGTTTTGACATTTGCACTCCAAGCGTGGCCGCAAAACCCCGGAATCAAATCCCCGTCCGCCGACGAACCATCAACAGTGCCAATACACCCAGCGGCGTCAGTACCGCCGGCTCCGGCACCGGCGTGAAATTGATCTGCAATTGCGGTCGAAACACCGCGTTGGAAGCTTCACGCGTCCAGAAGGCGCGGAACGTCCTGGCAACCGTTTCGTCCGAATTTTGCAAAAGCCACCCGGCGTTTGAACCTGGCGCATTGAGCCAGCCCTGAACGTCTGCAACAAGCGTGGGCGTCGATAGCCAGTTGTAGCCAGTGTTTGTCGTCGTCCCGACCGCCGCTGAAGCGCTCGTCGCCGCCACAAAATCTCCGCCCGGCGTGCTCCACCCCGTGGGCGAGGCCGCCGCCCAGAACCGATCCGTCCACGTCGCATCGCCCACGGCTGCCGAAGCTCCGTTGCCGGTGGTGCTGATATCCGTCGCGCCCGATTCAGTCGTGCCTTCTCCCCAGCTCGCCAGAAGCCGATGAAGTCCGATCGTGCGGTTCCCCGTGTCCGATTTGCCCCCATTGCTCCCGGCAACAAACGCCAGGTTGAGCGTCAACTGAACACTGTTGATCGTCGCCCCCGATGGAACTGCCCCAGCAACATCAAACTGAATCAGCCCGCGCAACTCCTGCAACATTCCATCCGCCCCGGCGAACATGCCCGGGCCGCCCCCGTTGCTGTTGTTCACATTGTTCGAAAAGATCGTTGCGTCATGGCTTGCGCCAAGCGTCACAACATCCGCCAGCCCGGCCCGCGTCATCACGAGCACAAGCACGCAAATCGCCAGAATGAATCGCATTTTCCCTTCCACGAAAACATTCAATGTGGCCCGGCCCACACGCTCTTAGGGACGATCCATCGCACGTCGGGGCGCTGCGGGTCGCCGACGTTGCAGCCGATGTAGTCGCCGGAATAGGCGGCTACGTGGCCATCCAGAAAACAGACGTTCAAATTCTTATTGTGTCGGGCAACAGGGCTGTACGGCGCATTGGCCGGCACCGTCGAGCAATGTCCCGCCGGCCCATCAGCCATGAACACCTGCGACTGCGGATCGGCCAGCCGTTCCAATCGATCCGGCTGATCCGCCTTCCACGTCGAGAGCCACATGTTCATCGCATAATTAAACACATACCCCTTCTGAGGATCGACCGCCTCGGCACATACCCAGGTGCCCGTTCGTGGCATCTGCCCCGCCGCCAGCACCGCCTCATACGATTGCAGCCCCATCATGGGCGGCAACGCGTTAAACCAATCGGTTTCCCGCGTCATCTGCGTAACCGCCTCAACCCCCTGCCCACGCCGAGGCAAATACCCATCGTTCGCCGCGGCATACGCGTGCAACGCCGCCCCCCACTGCCGCAGGTTAGCGGCACACTGCACTTGCCGTGCACTCACCCGCGCCATCGCCAACGTCGGCACCAGGATCCCCACCAGCACCGCCACCACTGCAATCAGAATCAGCAATTCAACAAGAGAAAAACCCCGCCGGGCGAAGATGAACCAATCGCGTTGCCTTGAACCAACAGGGAGCATGCATACGTTATATAACGGCGGACATAACGGGTCAATCAGACACTGTATGAATCTCGGGGTACACACGAACCGCTTAGCGGAAATTCGCGGGCCCTATCGGACCCATTCAATAGTTCTTCAGCATTGCGCCAATAAACGCGGTAGTCGTAGCACGAGCAAAAACACGAGCAAAAACTTTTTGTAACACTTGAAGAGCCTTCCGCTATGATCGTTGATATCGGCCCAAAAGGGAGCTTGCTTGGACGGGCGTCAAGCCGTTCAATAGATGGGAGCCGTTGCAAACGGTTGAAGTGCCATCAATGAGGATTGTCGTGGCTGAGAACGAAGGCGAAATTGCGAAGGGCTCGGAAGACGTTAAGAGCTTTTACGACTCTCATGGCTGGAAGATTGGAAAGAGTGGTGACCGAACCCTCGACTTGGAACTATTCGGAAATTGGGAAGTGGGTGAACTTCGGCAGCGCGCCCACTCGCACCGCATTGCAAGAATCCGTGAAGCGTACGCTTCGCTCGGTACGGGTTTCAATCTTGTTGAGTGCGGGTGCGGCGGGAACCCTGCCGTCTTTTTGAGTGACCTTTGCTCGACGTACACTGGGGTCGATTTCTCGACAACAGGGCTTGACGCAACGTCAGAGAAGCTTGCTCCAATGGGTTCGCGTGTGAAGGTCGTGGCGGCGGATCTGTGCTCCATGCCCTTTTCAGATGGTGAATTCGATGCCGCGTACTCAGCTCATGCGCTTTATCACATTCCCTCACCTGAGGCACAGGGCAAAGCTTTTGATGAAGTGATGCGTATCGTCCGGCCTGGCGGGGTTGCCGTGTTTGTCATGGCGAACCCTCGACCTTTGTTGTTTCCCGGCCGCTTGGTGAAACGCCTTATTGCGGACACCCCAGTCGTCGGAGGAATTGTGGATCGTCTGCGCTCAAGACCGCCGCTCCCGTACAATCCGATGACCCTGGGCTGGATGCGAAAGCGACTTGAGCGAACGGCAGACGTGGAAGTCATCAGCTATGCGATGGCATCGATATGGTTTGACCATCACGTCTCGGAGCGAAAGCCCTGGGGGCGTACACTGTGGCGATCGGTCGCCTGGCTTGAGCGATATCATGAAAAGGCGGCCGCGTATCTGGGCAACTTCGTGACGATTCGAGCGGTGCGACGCGCGAGATCGACTTAACGCGGAAAATTCAGGATTCACCGCCGAGCCGCGGCCTTCGGCTCGACTCGACCGAGCTCGTCGCGGGCTGAGGCTCAGGCTCGAAGAGAGATCGCAGAGAAAGCACCAGAGGAATCGGATGTGTAAGCTGCGCTACGTGCGTGACCAACACTTTGCGATTTTGCATGTAAGCTCTTGCTGCTTCTGAATTCTCTGCGTCCTCAGCGGTGAATAATCCGACTTAAGCATTTCGCCTGGGAGCGGAGCCGGAATGTCGGGCCATTAACTTTGAATTTCCCCCGTCGCTCGATAGGCTTACCTTTTAGCCGGGTCGGCCACGCCACGAGCCCCGGCCTACAATCATCTGGGCGCGTAACTCAACGGCTAGAGTGCAACCCTTACAAGGTTGAAGTTGCTGGTTCGAATCCAGTCGTGCCCACTGGCATATCTCCCGTAGAAGCGTGTACAGGCTCGTACAGTCCCAAAACAGCGGTTTTAGGTGGTTCAGACGGGGTCGATTGTGACCCGGCAAGCTCCGGCACATTCCCACGGTGTGCCGCTTTTCGTGCCGCTTTTTCCTCCGGCTCCGGATTCGCCCCCGCAAAGTGAGAGTCGAGCACCTGCAAATAGTGCTCCTGGGCAACCTTTGGCGTGTTGCCGATCCAGGCACAGACGACGTGCAAGGGGAACTTCTCGGCAAGCTCAGTCTCCCGGCTCCCGCGCAGGTTATGAAAGAGCCTTGGCCACGGCGAGAGCCCGGCCTGCTTGATGATTTTCTTGAACCGCGTCCGAAGGTTGGCGGTGGCATCTCGGTAAGTCGTTATCACGTACTCCGCCCCGTCCTCCGCCAGTTCGAACACGTCAAGCAATGGCTGGTGCAGCTCAGGGAATAGCGGGATGGTCCGCTCACCCCCGCCTTCATGGTGCTCGGTCTTGGAAGACGTAACCCGGATACGGCGCTTCTCCCAATCCACATCAGCCCACTTCAACGCCAGATGCTCGGACGGGCATCGTAAGCCCCCGTAGCGACTGAGGGCGAACAGCAGTCGCCATTCGGCGTTCGGACACGCGTCATTGACCGCATCGGCCATCTCGCGAGTGATAAAGAATTTCCGGGCGTTGTTGATCTGGCCGCCCGCCTTCACGTCGGTAAACGGGTTCTCTCCGATGAGCTTCCATTTCACAGCCCGCCGGAAAAACATTCGGCACGTCCCAATCCGGCGCGCGATCGTGCATTCTGACAGGCCTTCGGTTTTGAGGTACTGGCGGAATCGCTCAGCTTCGACCGTGTCGATATCCCGCAAGTCCCGCGTCTCACCGAAGAATTCCAACAGGCAACGTTTCGTGTGGCTGTAATTGGTGATCGTGCTGCCTTTGGTACTCGACGCGGCCAGGTACTCTTCGAGAAATGACTTGAGCGAACCCGCGGAGCGATCGCGGGCGCGCACGAGCCCCACGCTGGCAATCCGCGCATACAGCTTATCGTCAATCTCACCCAACCATTTGCCGGTGTCCTGGGCGACGGAGCGGCGCAGAGACTGCGCTGCAATCAATTCCTCGACGTGCAGCTTGGCCGACGTAGCGTGCTTCATGCTCACCCGGCCAAGCCGGATCGTCTTGCGTTTGCCGTTGCCGGCAAAGAACAGGATCCGCCGGAAGCCGTTGGGGTCTGTGCCGATGCTGGCCATAGTCTCACGTCCTTCTGTCTCACGATACCCGCTGGCTTGACCGCGTGCCGCATGGGGCGGTGAAATCATCGGATACACTTACGCCAATAGCGGCGTGAAGTCGATCGCTTGATAAAGATCGTTTCCGGCCCTGTCCGTGTACGCGACCCAACCGGGGGATGCCCCAGAACGATAGGTGTAATTCCATCCGCGAGGATTCGCCTCAAACATGAGCGTCAGGTTGTATTGCAGCTTTCCATCACTGGTAAACGTTCGCTCTGACCTCGCTCCCTTAAACAGAACTTTCCCGGCATTAATTCCTTGAAAAGTCGCATTATTCACACAGTCCACACTACTAAACAACGTCGCCAAATTGAGCGTGCCTCGGTTGTATAGCGTTAAGCTTGCATACAGAGTCGTGTTCAACATGCACGGCTTAACGGACGGGGGCACCAGCGACCCGTCAGAGGCGAACTTGAACGCCGATTGCGTTTGGTCCAGGGCAATAGTCTCACTGCCCGTTTCAATCGACAGCTCCCCTACCATCGTTGTACTGCCAATCGCATATTGCGGCACTCCGAACGTGATGGTCAGCAAACAGTATGGGAAAGCGATAAACCCATTGACCGGATCGGGAGAAGCCACCCCAATGCCCGTGCATTCGATTTTCTTGCAAACCCAGCCCGGATTCGCGTAGTACGCCACCGGCAGCGTATAGACTCCCGAGACACTGTTCCCGAGCATTCCAAGGGCGATGGCCTGCCGATCGGTCCACGCACAGACGATATGCCAAACCGCCTGATTCTCCTGCCAGTTGCGGGAGTAGACTTCGCGCACCGGCCCGCGCCCCGAGCTTTCGCCACGGTCCATATCCATCACCTGAAAATTGCCGTTGGGCAACGTGATTACGATGGACTCAGCGAGCCATCTTGCGGGGTCAAATGTGTACGTTGGCATATTACCTCTCAATTCTTATTGGGTTTCGTTCTGAAATCAGGGTTTGGCCACTCACCACGCATGCGGGCAGAGGGTTGGCCGCGGCGGATCGACTCGAAGTCATGCTTAAAGTCTTCGTCGCCGAGGCCAAGGATCGCACTGTCCTTTGCCCAGTGGCACCAGAATGAAAAGTGGTGGTCATCGAGGGCGGCCTTGGTTACTGAGTCGGTCCATCGTTTTCGCTGACACGCGATCCACAGCGGATCTTTGGCCATAGCCTCCATGGCACGGTCGATCATCGGTTGAAAAATTGATTCTTCGGGTTCTTCTTTGAATTCAGGTTCCATTGCAACTTTCCTTAAACCGCCCCCAACAACCCCGCCGCCGCGGCCTTCAGCTTGTCCGACTGAAAGCCCGCTCGCGACTTCTCCGCCGCCAGATCCACCGCCAACCCGTTGGCCACTCTTTCGAGCCGGGCGTTTTTTTCGAGCATGCTTTCAACTGCCGTGACGTTCCGTTGCATCAATGCTCGCGTGTGGCCTTTACGATCGACGCCAAGCCGCGCGGCCAGGGCAATGGCAAGCTCGTGTACGTTGTTCGATCCTGCCATCTCGCAATCTCCAAAACCGCCGCCGGCTCTTTTCGAACACAGCGACGATGCTTTTGCTTCTCCGTCGATCGGGCTACCCCTGAAGCATGGGGCTGAAAAGGATTTCGCTGACATCATCAACGCATCCGCCGTAGCGGAACTTCCCGCGGGCTCTGACGGCGCACCCGTGCGACCCCAACGCGGGGCCGCGATCGCAGCTCAGGCGCCCTCAATTCGTGGCCAGGATGGACGGGCGATCGGGCACGGTCATTTCGTTTTCGCCAACATTGCCGCCGAACTGAGAACATGCATGAACCAAATCCCTAAACGCTTTTTTCAAAACAGGGAGCTGGCTTACTTCGGTCGTGTTCTCGATCGCATTTTCGAAGGCGGCCATTGAACGCTGAAGTAAGTGGGGGTAACTGTTGTCACCGATGATGGCGCGCAGCGCGTACCGCACCGTGCCATATGCCTCTTTCACGGTGGCCAGAACGCTGCTGAAGTTGGGATAGGTGTCGAGCCGCCCTATCCATAGATCCATCTTTTCGATGGCCGTTTTGAGTTGTTTGGCAAGGTCTTCGGTGTACATGGTTTTCTTTCGTGCCCGTGTTTGGGGCGGTTCGGGGTTATGAGTTAAGCAAGTTTTGCAATCGCGGGGAGATGCCGCTCGGCACGGAGTTCGTTAATGCGATCCAGGTTCGACGCGGCCACGTCCGCAGACAGTCCCATGGGCTCGTCGGGGATTTGCTCAACCGCTGCGACGTATGCCTTAGCCGCTTGCAGCATGGCAAGCCGGGCCTGCGATCGTGCGCCCTGGGCGATGCTCGGATTGAATACGGTGCCGTAGAAGTCGCCCATGCGTTTCTTGGCGGTATCTGCTGCGTTGTTCGCCGCTTCGGTTTTGTCGCGGAGAAGGTTTTGGGCCCGCATCTTTGTTTGATGGGCCGCCTCTTCAGACGCGATCTTTTCTTTCATGGTCATGCTCATTTCAATTCCAATCTGCCGGATCAAACCGGCGTCTATGGGCTCCCTCCCCTGTCCCGCGCCCGACGTGGCCAGGACGGAGGGAGGAGCGCCCGGTTTTTTTCCAACCCTATCCACCCCTACCCACCAGTTCTTTTTTTACCGGTCTCGAGCTCGCACCCCTTTTCAGCGGGGAATGATGGGGAAGCCGGCGGGACTTCGCGGACGTCCACCGCCCTCATCCCGTAGCTGCGAAGCAACGTCTTGAGCACGCGCCGTAAGCCAACCTCATCGGGTATCTGACAACCCGGCATCGTTCGAAGTTGAATCGCGTATTCTGTCATTTCGTTGCTACTTCGATGCTCGAACTAAACACCATTCCGAACAGTCCGAACAGTTCCGAACAGTATTTCCTAGTAAAGTCCCAAAACAGAATTCCTCACGAGAGAGACCCGGAACAAGTGTTCGGTACTGTTCGGAGACTTGAAAGCTCGATACCTAACCTCGTTTTTCTATTGGACTTAGAGTCCCGAACAGTATGGTATCCTCTACTGTTCAGTTGACGCCCAAAAGCGGTCTGATTCATGGGTTTTTCGCCGTTGATTTCAGCCCATTTTTGGTAGTTTCCGAACAGTTCGGACGCCCAACTGACGCACTCCGTTCCGACCGTGCATCTTTCGTGAATCCAATCGCCAAGCCGGTCCATTTCATCGCGGTATGCGTTGGTTGCCTGGGTCACTTCCTCGGGCGCGCCCAGCCCCTGCGCCTGCCACTCGATACACCCTGCCACCGCCCACGCCAGGATGCCCGGCAGCTCATCACGGAGCCTCGCTGGCAGATCCTTATCCTTCACGTGGGTTGGATCGCCGCATTCCTTCAGTGCCTCTGCGGGGTCTTCATAAAACCGAACGTTGTACGGAATCAATTTCACCCGGTCCCAAATCGCCGGATCGGTGCCCCGGATCATGGGTTTGTGATTGGTGGCCAGGTGCAGCTTGAATTCCGGTTTGAAGTCGAAGAATTCAGCGTGTAAGAACCGCCCGGTAAGAACGTCCTCACCACCCGTCATGCGCTTGACCAATCCCTCGGCCAGATACCGCCCCTCATCCGTCTCGACTGCCGAGACGTACCGAGCGCCCTTGAGCCGGGCGATATCGTTGGGAATCCCTTCGTTGCGTTTGGCCATCAGCGTGTCGGCGGCCGTCTGTGTGGAGTAATCCCCCATCAACTCGCGTACGACGCCCAGCAACGTGCTTTTGCCATTGGCGCCGGTGCCGTAGTGAAAGAACATCGCGCGCTCGGTGGCAATTCCCGTCAGTGTGTACCCGATCGCCCGGCGAACGAACGAAATGAGCCTGGGCTTGTTCGCGAACACTGCCTTGAGAAATGCCTCGAAGGTTGGGCACTTGGCGAACTCGTCATATTCAACCGGGCAAATCTTCGTGATGTAATCCAATCGGTTGTGCGGGCGCAGCTCCGCCGTGCGCAGGTCAATCGTGCCGTTCTTGACGTTGAGTAACCACGGATCGGCGTCAAGCCGGTCGGGCATGATCATCGCGCCCTTAACCTTGGACGCCTCGCTAACCATGTCCCGCTTTTTCTTAGTCGCCTCACAAGCGTGTGCGTGCTTTTGATACTTCAAGCCAAGCAAGTGCTGCTCATCGTCTTCGGATTGTGCGAGGCGCGCCCCCTCTGCCTTCAGCGCCCGGATTGTTTCCAAAGCCAGGCGATCGACCGCGGACGTTTCATCCACCGCCCAATAACTTCCGGTGTAACAGATTGGCTTTTTCCACAAGGCGACGAATCGAAGCTTGTCCCCGTGCCGGTGAAACAAACGCTCCCCATTGCCAGAATCGGTTAATGAAAAAGTGGGCACGTCGATATTGCCCACGCGTGAGCAATTTGGGCCAGATTCTTGCTCCCCAAAATTCGACACGCATGACGTTTTTGAATCGGGCGCGTGCTCGCAATCTACCTCATGTACATTGTCAAAGAGGTCGGTTGCGTTCGCGAGCCTCGCAATCTGCTCTGCCGTTCCGCCCGCTTCGATAAACTCAACGATATCGCCGTGATCGGGCAATGTGGGGAGGCGAACGATCTTGACAAAGGCCGCCGGTTCCAGCTTCGTCAGTATCTTCGCCACGTTGCTGGCGTACTTTTCTCCAAGCTCGTCATTGTCTGGGAGAATGACCACCTCGCGGCCGGCCAGATAACTCCAATTGGTTCGCGGTGCGCCCTCTGCGCCCCCGACGCTGGTGGTGGCGTTCAAGCCCAACGCCACCGCAGCGTCAACGCACGTCTCGCCTTCAACGACATAGACCAGCCCGCGTTCGAGGATTTCGGGGAGGCGAAGCGGTGGCCACTTTCCTTCGCGCTTCAATTGCCAACCGCCGGGAACGGGAGTGAATGGGAGAACTTGCTTTTTGCCGTTGCCGCAATTGAAGCGAGCTGCCCGGCCAACTTCTCCCCCGTCGTGGAGCTGGAAGCTCCACCACTTCACCAGCGTTCCATTGGTGGTTCGTACGCCAACGTCGATCGCCTTGTCGAATGTCGGGTGGGTGGTTTTGCCCTTTTTGTGCGAACCATTCGATTTTGTACTGTCGTCTTTAAGGCGGGAGCCAAACTCACCATTCACCTCGGCGGCGGCGCTGGCGATTTTGTGCTCAATCTCTCGATCGGTCCAAGCTTCACCCCCGGTTTTGTCCCGGTTGAATTGCTGCATAACACGAACGGTTGCCGCAGCGTCAAGTCCGAACCGGCGACACTCGCAAGCGGCCTGAAATGTCCGGTGATGGCCGCGCTGTCCTGAAATCGCATCCGGCATTTTCTTGACGTAAGCCCAACACCGTTCTTCGCGGTCCTTCATCGGGATGTCGTTGATGTCCTTAGTCACCGTCCACCCCCTTCGGCCCGCCGCCGCAACAACCCGGCAAGCTCGGGCGCTCGCGTGCGGTACGCCTGGGGGTTTGATGTAGCTGCGGGCGATGCGTTCACTTGGCCGCCTCCCATCGCCAAATTACCGGGTGAACCAACTGAGGACGCACGGTCAAGAAACCATTGTCGGCCAGTTCTTGAACTGGACCGGCAGTACAGAGCAGTGCCGGGTGAATCCACGTCATCCCGTTGCGACGGGCATTAAAAAGGAACGTGATTGCCGCGGGCGAAAGATCGTCCAGCGGCGTTTGATTTTGTGGGGGCGAGGTGTATCGTGGTCTCATCATGGTCTCCGATCGCCGGACCCGTCGCGGGGTACCGGCGATCACTACGTATGGGGGTCTATGCCGCCTCCGCTCGCTCATGCTCGGCAGTCCACTCATCCAGCGTCTCGCGCCGGTATCTGACGGCGGTACCGATCGACACGCGCGGGATATGCAGCCCGTCCAATGTCGATGTAGACACGGCCAGGTACCGGGCCGCCTGCTCCCGGCTCATCAGTCCATCGTGCGCCACCTGGGCCATCTGCTCAATCGCCTTCCGAAGCTCGGAAAGCTCCCGACGGATCGCGGCGACGTCGTCACTCGTGGCGACACCTTCAAGCACGATTTGGGCGACGGGCTTAGGCATGAACAAGCTGTCGTTTGCTGGAAAGGTTCAGGGCTTCTCGGATCGACGGGAGTTGGCTGGCGTCGAATAGCCGGACGATGCCAACTCTCATCACGGGCTCAATTCCGCCTTCCGCGACAGCGTACCGCACCCGATGGAACGGCTCATGCAGTTCCTTTGCGATGTCGCGTAAACTCAGAAGCTTGGCCATGGGTACTGTTCTCCTGCGAATAACTTGCGGGAGAATAGACCCAAATCAGCAGTCAAAACATCATGATATTCATCATGATTTTTTTACCACGTAGACCCCATTCAGTTTGTCGATGTGGCCATGGGCTTTCATCTTTGCCATGTCATCTCCGAACCGCGAATCGTTCGTTCGGCCACACGCTAACGCAACCTGTTGTATCTTCTTGAATTGTCCTTTTGATTGGCCGATCGCCAGAAGAATTTCCGCCCATTTTTCTGGTAGGTGAAGTTCTTCAATGGCTTCGCCGCGTGACGTAACAAGCTGCGCGTTCAACGTCGCCAAGTCATTTATGAGTTGCACAAATCTCTGAAACTGAATGGGGTTTCGCGCCGTATAAACCGCCCGCTCCAAATCGGCGGCCTCCTGATCGGACTTATAATCTGCCGGCAAGTTGGGCATTGGGGGCCGATACACGAAGGCATGTAGCATGCCGATAGTTGCCGCGCAATTAACATTCCATCCCGGAAGCGGTTCTGTAGCTGTCGCCTTCACCTTGAAGTCATCGTCCATCAGGTGCCGACGTGCGCGATCTAAGGCCTCGCGAGCGTTGGCGACTATTGAGGGAGTCCATGTATTTAAGCCGAATTCTCGACTGTATTTGCTCCAATCGGGATTACCTCTATCCCAAAAACCACGCCACGCCTTGTATGATTTTGGGCACGGACGCGGCGGTAGCTCAGAGATGATCTGTAAGACGTCCAGCAAACCTTCGCACGTGCGCCAGGCGTGTCGGATTGGATTAGAGAGCGGGAGTCTATCCAGCGGTTCTTCTCGGCTCATTGCCATCGCGTCCACCTTTCAAACGGGCCAGGCCGCCGGCGCCTGCGCGGGATGGACTGCCGCGCGAAGCGCCGGGGCCGTCATCGGGAGATCAAGCCCGATTGCCCTTGTCTGCATTCTATCAAGCCGCCGCCGCACGGATGGCTTCCTGATTCTTCGGGTCAATCAGAAGCCTTGACCACTTAGAATCGATCTTCACACGGAGCCATTCGAGCGCATCGAGCACCTGGGCTTTTGAGCTTGTCGCCCGGATTTTCAATTCGACGGGGAACGTCGATTCATGGCTCATCGTGCCGTAGTTGGCATAAACGCCCGATTCGGGGCGCTGGGGTCCTTCGATGGCCAAACACGGGAAAGTTTCACAACTGACAACGTCGTGGGCCAGTTCATCGAGTTTGATTTCTTTGATGATCTCAGGCGACCATCCGCCCAGCGCCTTGCGTCGATCCGCTGCCGGCAGTGCGTTGAAAATCTCCATGATTTTCAGGCATTCGTCGCGAGTTTCCATCCGCACGAAATCGTGGTTTTCGTATCGGGGTGACATCAACTGTTCAATCTTGAATCGAGCCGGAAAATCGGGCGGGAAATGGTCCCGCAATCCAGTGCCGATCAAGCTGACAAGGTAGGTCAAATCCTGTGTCTTGGCTTGCTCTGCCGGCTTCTCCGTGTGCGCCGCCTGGGTATCAGCGCCGGACTCGGTATCGGCTTTGTGCCATTTGGGCAGCTCAACTTGGCCGGTTTGCGAATACACAATGGCCGCGAAAACAGCCTCACCAAAATCTCCGACGCTGTAACCGGCTGGTAAAACGATTTCGCTTTTGTCTGGCATGAACACAATCAGCTCGTCTGGCCGGCGTGAGCCACTTGTCTCGGCATTGATTGCCGCTACTCCATTGGCTTCCCGGATCGTCCAGATGTCAAAACCGCCCGCGGGGATCAGCGTCGTGTGCTCAGGCGGTTTGGGCTCCGCCGGCGTGTCGAGCACCACATAGCGGTTATCGAAACACGGGCTATCCATGTACGGGTCGATGTCGGAAAGCATCACCGATATACGGGGGAAGGCTTTGCGCTCCTCATCGGTGAAGTGGCTTTCGATGAATTCGTTGAGCAACACCATCAGCGCCGCCGATGGCTTTTCAAACCGGCTCCATGGGCGATTGGGCTCTGAGGGTTCGGGCTTCCGCGTGGGCTTTTTCGTCTTTGTCATTGGTACGGCCTCCGTTTTGTGGTTGGTGGGGATTGTTAGTTGCCAGCGACTTGGCTTGCCTCTTCCGCCGCTTCAATCTCGTTACAGATCCGCCGGGCTTCCGCCAGTGCGGCTTCTTTCGTCGTGCCCTCCGCAACCGGGAGCACGCGCACGATCGACCCGTTACAGGTTCTCTTGATGAAAACATGCGTGGGGGTGTGGCATCCGAGATTCACGTCGCCCTGCAGCCAGATTTCGAGCGTGCGTTTTGGTTTTGTTGAATTCATGTTCTTTACCTGTTGATAACCTGTCGTGAAATCGAGCCGCCCGCCCGGCAGTACGTCACCGGGCGAGCGGCAAGTGAAAGTACGATTAAGCCGCGGGACGGGGATTGAAGCCGATCTGGCCAGCGATCGCACCGAAGTTAATCAGCACTTCCGCCGGCTCGACTTCAACGCCTTCAACTTCGATCCGGCCTTCCAATTCGAAGCGGGTAAAGGCGTCGGGCGCTTCCCCATCCCAAACATAAATCGGATCGTCGCTGGGCTCGATAACTCGGATGGGTTCGGGAACGGAGTGCATGCGAGCGGCGATCGACTCGGCACAGTCGGCGGCCAAATCAATCACGGTTGCATCGGGAAGGGTATCGACGTCGATCAGGGCGGATAGTTGCTCGGCACGTTCTGATGCCGTCAACACGTCAAACGGGGCCGTCCCGTCGCGGAGTGCCTTGGCGTGTGAAAACAGTTCGGCCAGGGCGCTATCAGCGGCCATCCTGTGGCACGCTGAGCACTTCACCGGCTGAATGTTCCCATCGGTGATCACGTTCGCGCCACAACCCCAGCACGGCTCGGCAACGGCACTGACCGGGAACATCGGGCGGGCCTTGGCGTTCTCCACTTCCGCCGCGTTGAGCTTCTGGCAAGCTTCAACGGCAATCTCCGCGAACCAATGGCCAACCACGTCGCCATCGGTCGCATCAATCACGTTGGCGGTTTTCTCGCCATCGGAGACGACGGAATACCGCGGGGCGGGCTTGGCCACTTCCGCAGCGGGCTTGGCTTCCGCGATCGCGAACAGTGGCTTGGGGGCCGGCGGGTTGGCGTTGAGTTCCGACGCCACTTTGCGCGCCTCATAACCGTCCCGGATCACCTTCGTGAAAAAAACGTTTTCACGGTCCTTAATCACGTGGCTGTGATTTGCGCCGCTGGGCGGCACCACATAAAAACGCGTGTCGGCAAGGTTGCCGAGCGTGGCCAAAAACGCGGCTTCTCTGGAAACGAAACGGGGGGAGGATACAGTGTCCATCGCAGTACCTTTCGAAAGAAGGTGTTGCCGGCTCCCGGATGTTTCTAGCATCGCGGGAGCACTTGTTTTTGGTCGTGACATTCACAACCAACGAAAGAGATTGTAAGCATATATGCTTATCTCATGCAAGGGGAAAATAAGCAAAAATGCTTAGATTTTTTGTTTGCAGGATGTACGGCTATATGCTTAGACTGTGACTATGGCTGTTTTGGAATTAGAATTGCCGCTCATGCTCAAGCTTGACGTGGCACGAATGCGGGAAATCCGCGATGCGAAGGACTTGACCCAAACTCAGGCCGCCGCACGCGCCGGCATGTCCCTGGGGCGATGGAATGACATTGAGTCCGGCCGCCGTGCAAACGTGACGATTGACACCCTGGGTATCATCGCCGCCGCCCTGGGTTGCGATGCCCGCGATTTATTGACCCCGGCTCCGAAGTTGAAGCGGAAGGGGTAATATGGCGGAGCCGTTTTCACTAGCGTCATTGGCTGCGTCGGCCCCCCTTCTCAGCTCGATCGCGGAATTTTTGCGAGAACGTTCTAATAACGCGGATCGCGAAAAGGTGGCGACTCTACAGGGTTATATCGAATGGCTGCGCCGTCGCGATCATTCGGAAATTTCACAATCCCTATCACGACTTGAGACGATGTTAAGCAACGGATCTGACGCGGCCGAAACCGCCTTTCAGCATCTGCTCTCTGACGTTCAGCAACTTGCTGGCGAACTTGGCCCGAGCCTCGAAGCAATTGCGACGCATCAACAAAAAGCACTTGATCAGGGAATTCGGCTTGAGTTTTTACATCAGATGGGGCGACCTCTCTCGTCCCTTTCCCTGCGCATCGCGTTTCATCAAGATCGGATGATTGCCGAACCCATCGGCCACTTCCGGGCGATTCTGGAGCTTCAGTCGCAGCCCTACGGCCTTCCGACGTGGTACTTGGGCGGACGTGATGACTACTTTGAAAGTAAGCCAACTGGTGAAATGCTGGTAGGGCAACGGGTCTACTTTTGGGTGACAGAGCCCAACAATACACCATCGATCATAAAGCCGGGGATGTACACGAATGGTCGAAAACCAGCCATCAACTTTAGCCTTTCATGGCCCAATCCTGTTGGGAACGCCACTCCGGAACGATTAGACAATCTTCAGCCATCTTTATGGGCAACACCCAACTTGGCGGAGCGAATTTCCCATATGAGCTTGAGCGCAAACGATTTTGTGATTTGGGAAAGAAAGTTGCCTGCGTTTGTGCCGACCGGCGGGGGAAGGGAAATCCATCTTCCCGAGGCGTTGAGCGCGGAAGAGAAGGCCGTTCCATGGGTAATATGCTACGACCTGCATCGCATAGACTTTTCGCGAACCGGCCGACGAGCGGATTTGAATTTCGCAGCTAACTGGCCAGGTTGAGTCATGGCTTACCTTTCAATCCCCGCCCTTCTGCTGCGTCGATGCTCCCGACGCTCCCACCATCGGCAAAACCGCCGATCGCCCCGCGTTGCCCCCTTTGCGGCTCAAGACACCAGCGCCTTGACCCGCCGGGCCTCCACAAGTCCGGGATAGCTGGCCAGCCTGGGCACGCGCTGGCGGATTCGGCCTCGCCAGGTGAAGTACCGCCGTCGATTTGGCGTGCCTGAAATCGTGCCGCTTTTGGAAAAATCAGTCGAATTCCCCGGTGATTTTGAGGATACTTCGAATCCAGTCGTGCCCACTCAAGATAAACCACGCCGGATGCTGAGGCCTAATCGACGACGAGCAGGTAAACTTGGATGGGCCTCTCCAGGAACCGTCACGTCATGTGTTCAGGCGGTCGATAGACCCACGCCTTGCCGCTCGCGTTTATATGACAGCCGCGCCGCTTCGAGGGGCGGCTCGATCATTCGAACGTCGAAGGAACCCATTGGGTCCCCATAGGTTCTTTTGGCGGCTCTTAATGGCCATTGGCCGAAAACGGGCTCCACCATAGCCGGCCGCCCGCCTTGGGGAATGCCACCCATTTGTCCCAGGTCGATTGATCCCAGTACTCCACGTGTCCGTCCACGCATACGACATTCGCGCCCTTGTAATGGCGACTTGCCAACGACTCTTCGGCCGGCTGGCTGGCGCCGTCGTTCCACGGCGCGCCGGATTTATTGTTCGCTCCCACGGGGGGCTCGGTTACCTCCCATATCAGCACAGCTTCGGCCGGGTGCCGTATTTGTGTAACGCGAAGCCCTGGAACGTTCGGGCTGTTTCCGGCGGTCCCCAGCTTGCCGTACCCGCACTGGGCCCCGTTCATCAAATAGCTGGTCATCACGTTGGTGCCCATGCGGTAGCTCGACTCGTCCAGGGGGCAATGATAGATGCGGGTGTCTTTGATGTACTGCCACAGCACGCCGCTGATGACCGCCTTTTCGGGAGTGCCCGTGTACAGCGCGATATAGGCCGCGCGACGATCCGGACGCGCAAACAGCCATCCGTACCCGTAAACCGTGTTGTCATTGACGCCGCCCCAATTGCAGAACGGCAGTTGTGCCTTGTTTTCGCCGGCGTATATGTTCACCGCCATCGCGATCTGCCGCATGTTGCTCTGGCATTTAATCATGGCGGCCTGCATCCTCGCCTTGTTCAAAGCCGGCAATAGGATCGAAACCAGAAGGGCAATGATCCCAATGACGACCAGTAACTCAACGAGTGTGAACCCTCCGTTGCGGCGGGAAGTGCGCATATTTAGTTCTCCTCGACAAAGACGTGAATCTGGGAAATGACCGACTGGCTCCCATGATACTCGACCTTACCGAGATTTAGCACGTACAAAAATCGAAATCATTCCATATGAATTTTTTGTAATTTTCGGCGATGCCAATGAACGGCGGGAAAAGAGGATTCGCCTGCCGTTTGCCGTTACATCAGACCAGGGACGCGACTGACGCGGAGTTGAAAAGCTTCCGGCTCATGCGCTACTCCTGGCCATGCCGACAGCCGTACCGCATTCAGGGCATACGCCGCTGGTGTTGCCGGTGAGATCGTAATCGCAAACGGTGCAGCATCCAGAGCGCTTCCGTCGTCGGCTAAAGCGCCAAAACCACAGGAGCGGCGGAAGAGCGAAAATGAAAATCAGCCATGGATAGGCAATTTCGGAATATCGCATGCGCGTGCGGTCAGGCGTGTTCGAGTAGGCGTCGAATGCGCCGGCTGAAAAGCCGGGGAATCGCATCGTGATGCCCGGTTTGGTGAATCGAGTCGCCGCAACCGATTCGGCATGCCAGCCGGGCGACCCCGAAATGATGTTTGGGTTCCATCCAAATGCCGGAGTCGGATCAAGATATCCACGGCCAACCCCACAATACAACCCGGCCGGGTTGAGCGTAATGTCCAGATCGTGTTCGCGCGTGAAGTAATCGATAGACGATGCACGTCGCCAGTGAATCGGCCAAATCGCCACCATCGCCAGGCAAAGCAGCAGAGAAAGGGCGGCGGCCAGATTGAAGAGCTTGCGTCTCATCTTGACTTCAGCGCCTCTTCCGCATCCGGCCGATCGAATGACTTGGCGATCGTCGGATCAGATCCATCAAGAAGCCTTCGCTGGCAGCCAGGGATTGGTCAAAAACGCAACCCGCTCAGCCCGGCTGGTTGATCAGAAATGTTGCCGCGTCATCAAAGAATTTACGAAGCATCACGGTAGCAGCATCGGAAAGCTTCGTCTCAGCCAGCGCCTCTTCCATCAATTTGATCCATCGATTACGAGCAGACAGATCCACTCGAAACCGTACGTGTCGCATGCGGAGCCGCGGATGCCCGCGCTTCTGCGCGTAGTGATCCGGCCCGCCAAACCGCATGATCAAAAACTCGCGCAATCGCAACTCGGCACCGGCCAGGTCGTGGCTCGTGTACATCGGCCCAAGAATGTCGTCACCGGGGATGCGCCGATAGAACGCCCCAACCAGCCGGATGAAGCCTTCCTCGCCAATCACCTCGTACAATTGCGTGTCGAGCAAATCCATCGCGATCAGTGCACCCTGTTCATTTTACCCACCGCCCACGTCACCCACCGTCGCGGCGCCAACCGCCCGAGCATCACCAACAACCGCCCGCTCAGGCCCGGGATTACGATTCGCCTCCCCCGCATCATCCCATTAAACCCCGCCAAGGCCACCGGCCCCGCCTCCATCGCGCTTCCGAAAATGGCTTTCCCTTCGCTCCCAGCCCGCGTGCGAAACCCCGTGCGGACGGGTCCCGGACACAACGCCGTCACCGTAACCCCCTGCCCAGCCACTTCCTCGGCGATGGCTTCACTCAAATACAGCACGTACGCTTTCGACGCAAAATACGTTGCCATCAGCGGCCCCGGTTGAAATGCCGCCAGGGACGAAATATTCAAAATGCGCCCCCGCCGGCGATCGAGCATCGGCGGCAAAAACAGCTTGGTCAGGTGCGTCAGCGCCACGATGTTGACTTGAAGCAGCCCAAGATCCGCATCAGCCGGAACGGTCGCAAATGGCCCGTGGGTTCCAAAACCGGCGTTATTCACCAGCACATCAATCGTAACCCCCGCCGCCCGCAGTTGCTCGTAAATCTCGCTCGGAGCCGAAGGTATGGATAAGTCCTTGGCAATGACCAGCGCCTGCGCGCCAAAGACCCGGCACTCTAGCGCAACCGCGTCCAGCCTGGCCAAATCCCGCGCAACCAGCACCACATCATGGCTATTTTTCGCAAGGATTTTCGCCAGGTCATAGCCAATGCCGCCCGAAGCGCCGGTAACAAGTGCGGTGGGCCGGACAGGTGAAGGCTGCGAAAGGGCCATTGTCAGTTAATTTAGGTAACAACGCGGAACGAAAATTTCCGGTAAAAATCCCACGGAAGTTTCGAGACGGCTTACGGTACTTTAACGTGTACCAATAGGTTCATAAGAAAGGAAGGATTGGGCAATGGGTGTTTCAGATCGTGTGCAACTCAGCGGCTTTGGTTCGGCGGCTTTGGCGGGGTGCCTTGGCTTGATGGCTTTCGCCGGTTCGGCGCAGGCCGCGGAAAAGGTCGACTACGCCACGCAGATTCAGCCTCTCCTTAAACAATCTTGCGTTAAGTGCCACAGCCTCGATAACCCCAAAAAGCAGGCCATGGCCGGGCTCCGGCTTGATGACAAGGCCGGGGCGCTCAAGGGCGGCAAGCATGCTGGCAAAGCGATCGTGCCCGGCAAGGCAGAAGACAGCCTGGTCTACCAACTGCTCAACGGCCCGGTCACCATTGATGGCAAGAAAATCGACGCCATGCCTAAGAACCCCAAACGCGGCGAAGCCTACAAGCCACTTGAAAAGGCGCAAATTACTTTGATCAAGGACTGGATCGATCAGGGCGCGAAGTTTGAGTAATTAGTATTTCGCGTACCGACGTCACCGTTTCATCCTTGAATTCAAATTCCCTCCACTCGCCGGGGCGGGCCGGGTGTGGGGAGTTTTTTTGCGCCGTTTTTTGATCCGCGGAACAAATCACACTCAACCACCTTACCTTTGACTGTCTTCCGTCCCAATGTTCAAGGGACCCAAAATACCACCAGGAGCAGCGCAATTCTTTGAGCACAATAATGAGCCCGCGCCCCTGAAAAACGATACAATGCAATCCGCCCCGCGAATCTCAGCGAACCAACAGACTATATCCTGTATCGCTCGCGATCCGTGTGGTAACCAGGATGAACATGCTTGAAGACGGCCTGATCCTTCCTTACGCCTTCGATCTGGAGCTGAGCGGAAAGTGCAACACGGTCTGCACCTTCTGCCCTCGCGACGAAATGAAACGCGGCGAGGAGCTCATGAGCGCCGATCATTTCGAGCATTTCCTCAGGAATCTAAAAGAGTATGCCGGCGCACTGGAACGCCAGCAGGTCCTGCTTCCTCACGAGCGCTCCCTGGTCGTGCTCGAGTCCAGAGAGCAGTCGTCCGTGCGCGTGCTGCTGTGCGGAATGGGTGAGTCGCTGATCCATCCGCGCTGCGCCGAATGGGTCGGCAGAATTCGCGAGGAAGTCGGCGTGCGCCTCAGCATCGTCACCAATGGCCTGATGCTCAAAGATTCCATCGTCGAGAAGCTCGCCGAGGGCCAGGTCACGGTCCTGTTTGTGAGCGTGCCCGGCATCAACGCCGAAACATACACGCGCTACGTCCCCCTGCCCTGGGATCGCGTGCTGGGGAACATCGAACGCGCCCATCGCCGACTGCCCGGCCGAGTGCAGATCAACGTTCCCATCCCAGACAACGCCGCCTTCACCGCTGACGAGGCACTGGCCTTCTGGGGAGAAAAGGGAATCCCCGTCGCCTCGGTCACGCACTGCCACAACCGCGGCGGATTCCTCAACAACGCCACCCTCACCGGCAGGTTCGGCGGTTCCACCAGCCGCTTCTGCGGAATCCTCGCCCGACATAACTTCGTCGCCTGGGATGGCCGCATTCTCTCCTGCTGCCACGACCTCCACGCCGAGAACGTGCTCGGCCACGTCTCCGAACAGTCTTTCCTGGACATCGCCCGCGCCAAAACACCCATCATGCAAACCGGCCCAAACTACCGCATCTGCCAAACCTGCAACGACTGCGAACGCCTCCAGCCCGCCGCGATGATCCGTTCGCGCTCGGCAACTAGCCCTCAACTGGAAACCCACAAGGGAATTCCCGCCGCTTGATCCGTCCGGAGTCCGGTCGTCACCAAAAAGCCCGGACGGAACACGTTCGGTGCCTTATAGAACAGTCGCAATGGACGGCGGGTATTGGGCCCTTTTGCCATAAATAGGTTTGGCCCCTTTTCCGGTTCGAGGGAGCTTGCGGGGCAGTCTCCCAGTATGTCTTCACGGGCGTGAATCGCACTTTTTTATAACGTTGCAAAACGTTGCACGGCGTTGCATTTGTCGGAAGATTGCTGGGGTCGGTCAATTGATCGCGGGTTTGAGTCAGCGGTTGGCAGAGAGTGGAACCCAGGATTAGCGACGAATTGTCGAAACATTGCCAAATGCTGCTCATTTTTAAGGCATGCTGCAAGTTATTGGTAAAGATGGGCTTAGGTGAAGTTTGAAAAAGCGTGTTAGCGCCAGGGTTAGAGCCTAAATCGCATCATTTTCTTGCTGGATGATCGGCGAGGTCCGCGATTGCTTCCTGACGCGAGAACGCCGAAGGTGGTGGAAAGGACGGGGCGGTTTTCCATTTACTTTTGGGTGCCGGTCCAGCTTCCGTCGGCATTTTGTTGTGACTGAAGTTTGGCGATGAGTTCAAGCCGCCAGTCGTGATTGATTTACGCATTCTTGCTATAATTAGGAATGTCCCCTTTTCCGGTTCTAAATCGCATCATTTTCTTGCTGGATGATCGGCGAGGTCCGCGATTGCTTCCTGACGCGAGAACGCCGAAGGTGGTGGAAAGGACGGGGCGGTTTTCCATTTACTTTTGGGTGCCGGTCCAGCTTCCGTCGGCATTTTGTTGTGACTGAAGTTTGGCGATGAGTTCAAGCCGCCAGTCGTGATTTATTTACGCATTCTTGCTATAATTAGGAATGTCCCCTTTTCCGGTTCTGCTATAATTAGGAATGTCCCCTTTTCCGGTTCTCCGATACCGCAGGAGTTCGATCGGTACTTGGTAAACCGGCCGCTCTTTGCCTGCCTTTAAGTCATTTCGAAAATTAATTACTTCTTTTGAAGGCTTCGGGCCGGTAGATTTTCGCTTCTGAATTTCCTTAGCGAAGTCCTCGATGATTTCACGATTTTTGGAAACAGTAGCCATCGCTTCACCCCGTATGTAAACGGCAATGCCCCTCTATGAGATATGTCGCCGAGAGTAAAACTACTTCTCCTTCAGACCAATCAATTGTGGTCAGTGTTCGGTGGATTGTAAAGGCTCACAAAGCAATTTTTCTTCCGCGCGGGACCCCAGGGATAGTGCGGATAAGTCTCTGTTTCACTCCTGCCTCGCCGCACGGCTCTACCGAAGAAAATGGGACCGAAGAAAACGACCGAAGTAAACCGGACATTCCGGAATGCCATTCGGATAATCCCTAACCCCGCGCCATGACCGCATTTACAATATATGTACAAAACGTGGCGTCCTGTCAGAAGGCAGATGCTTAGTTCACATGCCAACAGGAGGCCACGGATGGTCGAGATGTGTACGGCGCTGGCCCGCCTCAAGCGCGAGCCGCTGGCGAATCTTCCCCTTGGTCCCGGTCTGGATCAAGCGATGGCCTGGCGAAGAAAAAAGGCCATTCCTATTTCCGGCGATGCCGCCCAAAATTTCACTGCACCACAGACATCATTTTCCAACTCCTCCGTCAACCACATTACCGCCCACGGCCCAATAGCAACAACTAGACAAATGTCAGGTAAGCAACAATTCAATAAATGTCAGGTGCCGCACATCGAAAACCCGACAAAATCTGACATCCCCAAAAACTGTTCGGTTTTGTTCGGAAGTGTTCGGAATTGTCCACCCGTCCCACCCACCCCACGCGCAACTTTCCCTC
>DAIRGS010000412.1:0-5171 GCA_036794395.1 Tepidisphaeraceae bacterium
GGCTCGATTTTTGGTAACGAGCGTTGAACGGTATTGGGTTGCAAACCCGTGTCACAACAGGGACGTGTCACATCAGCCGATCACGCGACTGGCACCCTCACCGACAGGCGCCCTGCATCTGGGGAACGCGCGGACGTTTCTTGTGAACTGGATCATCGCGCGGCAGCAGGGGTGGAAAATTATCCTGCGGATTGAGGATATCGATGGGCCAAGGATCAAGCCAAATGCGGATGTGGAGCTGATCGAAGACCTGCGATGGCTGGGACTGAATTGGGACGAGGGGCCGGTTTATCAGTCGGGGCGGATGGGGACTTATAGGGAGGCGATTGAAAAGCTGATGCAGTCGGGGCAGGCGTATCCGTGCGTTTGCAGCCGGAAGGAGGTCGAGGCTGCGGCGAGCGCGCCGCACACGGAGGATGGGGCGGTGGTTTATCCGGGGACTTGCCGGGGGAAGTATGCATCGGTGGAGGCGGCGGAGCGTATAAGCGGGAAGCCGGCTTGTGTGCGGTTTGCGGTGGGGGCGGAGGCGATTGAGTTTCAGGACGAGTTTATGGGATTGCGGAAGTTTGATCCGTGGCGGGAGCTTGGGGATTTTGTGATCGCGAAGGCGGATGGGACGCCGGCTTATCAGTTGGCGGTGGTGGTGGATGATGCGGAGATGGGGGTGGATCGGGTGGTTCGGGGAGATGATTTGCTGGATTCGACGCCGCGACAGCTGATGATTTATCGGGCGCTGGGAACGGGGGATCGCGTGCCGAAGTATTGGCATCTGCCGCTGGTTGTGGGGACGGATGGCCGGCGGCTGGCCAAGCGACATGGGGACACGCGGCTATCGCATTACCGGAAAAAAGGGGTGAAGCCGGAGCGAGTGGTGGGGCTGCTGGCGCGGTGGTGTGGGGTCGCCGATATCTCGGCGGGTATGCGGGCGGATGATCTGATAAAATCGTTTGATCTTAGGCGCGTGCCACGGGGACAGGTTGTGTTTTCGCAAGCGGATGATGAATGGCTAATGAGTTGATGATCGCGCAGGGGAAGCGTGTCGGGACACGGGCTTCCCCTTCGGGTCTGAGCCTCAGGGTCGAAGACAGCCCGTGCGGGACTTGGCGGCATGTGAAAACTCAAATTTGGTTCCGGATCAAATCGCTTGCACGGGCTGGAAGCCCGTGTCACGAGAGGGCGGGGCGCACGGCGTGAAATCCGGGTTAGCACAATTTGTCCAGCGCCTGATGGATGGCAGCGAAAGAAGTACGGGTGCCCTCGTCTTGCGCAGCGCCGCTCGGGTAGTCGAACCGTTTTATTCCGGTGCCATGAGCGTGCGGAACAGATTGTATGCATCGCGCGTTCTCAAAACGCATCGACTCGGCCGGCCGGTGATCAGCATCGGGAACATTACCACGGGCGGCACCGGGAAAACGCCGGTGGTGCGGTGGCTGGCCGAGCGATTGCGAGACGAGGGCCGGCAAGTGGGGATTCTCTCGCGCGGGTACGGTTCGAAGCCCGGTGAACTGGGCGACGAGCTGACCATGCTTGATCGCGCGCTCAATGACGGGTCTCGGCCGGTGGTCTTTCTAGAGGCCAATCCCGATCGCATTGCCGGAGCGGCCTCTCTCATTGCACACCACCCCGAAGTGCAAGTGCTGTTGCTGGATGATGCGTTTCAGCATCGCCGGGCGGCACGCGACATGGATATCGTACTGATTAGTGCGGTCAACCCGTTCGGATTTGGCCATGTATTGCCGCGGGGACTTTTGCGCGAGCCGTTATCCGGACTGTCGCGTGCAGGCGCGATCATCATTACGCACGCGGACCAGCAATCAGCTGAGGACATTAGTCAGATCGAAGGGCAAATTCGCCGGTTCAATTCCGCTGCGCCGATTTATCGAGCGGTTCATGCGCTGGTAGGTCTTAGCAGCGAATTCGAGCGTGTTCCGATGGAAGCTTTATCGGGGCGAAGGTATTTCGTGTTTTGCGGGATCGGAAATCCCCAAGCGTTGGAAAAGCCGCTCGCAGCGTTTGGCGATAGCGCCGGCCGCCGATGGTATGGCGACCACCACGATTACAGCGCGGCGGAGATTGCATCGTTGAATGCCGAGGGACGGGCGGCGGGGGCTGATTTAATGGTGACCACCGAGAAGGACTGGGCGAAGATCGCCGCCCTACCGCCTCAAGACGGCCTGCTGCCGATCTGGCGGGTGGAAATGGAATTGCGGTTTATCGATGGGGATGGAGATGGATTGCTCACTCAAGTGCGCGGAGTTCTGTAGACCAAACTTCCTCGGGGATGCGAACCTTTTGCAGCAGGAAGATGGCGCTTCCGCTATAATCCCGGGGAGATGCGCCGACGCAGATCCCTTATCCCACTGTGGCTGAAGATTGTTTACACGTTATTCATGCTCTTGGTAATTCCCGTTTACTGGCGAGCTTACGGGCCGGCGGACTTTCTGTGGTTCTGCGACGTGGCGGCGATTCTCACGATTGTTGCTCTCTGGCGCGAGAACTCATTGCTGGCCAGCATGAGCGCGGTCGCGATGACGCTTCCGCAGACGGCATGGATCATCGATTTTCTGACCGGCGGCCGGGTTGTGGGCGTGGCGAGGTACATGTTCGATCCCGGGGTTCCGCTTTATGTTCGCGGGTTGTCCACATTTCATTTGTGGCTTCCATTCCTGCTCCTGTGGATGGTGAGTCGTCTGGGATATGACCGCCGGGCGCTGGCGTGTCAGATCGCGTTAAGCACGGCGGTGCTGATCGCCAGCTACGCATTGACCGATCCCCGTAAGATCGATCCCCGTCAACCCCCCGCTTATCCCGCGGCGGCGGTGAATGTGAATCGGGTGTACGGGCCGGAGCCTAAGAATGTGCAGACGCGGATTCCCGAGTTGGCGTATCTGGCAATCGAGATCGTGTTTTGGCCGGTGGTGTTTTACATGCCGACGCATTGGGTGTTCCGACAGGTTTTCCGGAGAAGGTCTCGCGGATAAAGGCAATGTTCATAAACACATTGGGTGAGCGCGCGGGCTGAGCGACGCGGTTACGCGGCGTCGAGGACGGGGCGGCGCTTGTGCCAGTTGGTGGCGGATTCGTACATGCGTGCGACTCGGAAGAGGAGGGATTCGCTGAATGTGGGACCCAGCAGTTGGAGACCGATGGGCAGAGGTTGAGCGCCGGCAGTGAAGCCGCACGGGACGCTGATGCCGGCGATGCCCGCGATGTTGCAGGTGACGGTGAAGACGTCGCAGAGATACATTTGAAGAGGGTCGCCGGTTTTTTCACCGGCTTTGAACGCGGGTGTTGGGCTTGTGGGGGAAAGAATCACATCGCACTTTTTGAAGGCCTCATCGAAATCGCGCTTGATGAGGGTGCGCATCTTGAGGGCGCGGAGGTAGTAGGCATCGTAGTAGCCGCTGGAGAGGGCATAGGTGCCGATCATGATGCGGCGTTTGACTTCCTCGCCGAAGCCTTCGGCGCGGGAGCGGCTGACGAGCTCGATGATGTCCTTGACGGGGGCGGTGGTTCGGTGGCCGTAGTGAATGCCGTCATAGCGGGCGAGGTTGCTGGAGGCTTCACATGGGGCGATGACGTAGTAGGCGGCGATGCCGTATTCGGTATGGGGGAGTGAGACATCGACGGTGGTGGCGCCCATGTCGCGGTATTTCTGCACGGCGGCGGTGATGGCCGCCTGGACCTGCGGGTCCATCCCGCTTTCGAGGGTATATTCTTTGGCGATGCCGATGCGCAGTCCTTTGATGGGCCGATCGATTTGGGCGAGATAGTCGGGCGGCGCCTGGGGGATGCTGGTGCTGTCTTTGGGGTCGTGGCCGGCAATGATCTGAAGCTGGAGGGCGACGTCCGCTACCGTCCAGCCGAAGGGGCCGATCTGATCCAGTGAGCTGGCAAAGGCGATGAGACCGTAGCGGCTGACCAAGCCATACGTGGGCTTGAGGCCGACGACGCCGCACAGGGCGGCGGGCTGGCGGATGGAGCCGCCGGTATCGGAACCTACCGAGGCGCAGCACAGGCCGGCGGCCAATGCCGCAGCCGATCCACCGCTGGAACCACCGGGCACGCGGGTAAAATCCCAGGGGTTGCGCGTGGTGTGAAAGGCGCTGTTCTCGGTGGAGCTGCCCATCGCAAATTCATCGAGATTGGTCTTGCCCAGAATGATGGCGCCGGCGTCTTCGAGGCGCTTGATGACCGTGGCGTCGTAGGGCGATTGAAAATCACGAAGGATGCGTGAGGAGCAGGTGGTGGTGCCGAAGCTGGTGCAGAGGTTGTCCTTCACCGCAATGGGCACCCCGGCCATGGGGCCGGTGACGCGGCCATCATCAACCGCCTTGGCACGTTCGAGGGCCCGGGTGGGATACGTGCTGTTAAACGCGAAGAGGTCTTTGTCCAGCGCTTCAATTCGCGCCAAGGCCTGGCGGGTTAATTCGGTGGAGGAGATGTCCCGGGCGCGCACGGCGTTGCGAGCGCTTGTCAGTGTGTCGAAGGCAAGCATTTCGAGGGGGAGGGTACGGAATCACGGGGGGAAAGTAAAAGCGCGCGCGGATTGGATGGAGCGGTTCAGCAGAGGCGAATAAATCCGGACGGAGTTCAGTGGTGTGCCGGCGTTATGCGCCTTTTGTCGGCAAATGCAGGCTTGGAAGCCTGCACCACAAGATTCATTCATCCAGCCGAGTCTTCGTCAGCCCCCAGGACTTTTGGAACCTTGAAGAAGGGGCCATCCGTGGCTGGCGCGTTGGCCAGCACCTTCTCGAGGGGGAGGCTGCGCTCGATTATGTCTTCGCGCAGGACGTTGTGGAGGGGGAGGGCGTGGGCCATGGGCTCGACGTTTGTAACGTCGACGCTGCTCATTTTGTTGACGTAGTGAAAGATGGGCTCTAACTGGCCGGCCAAGCGGAGAAGGTGCGATTCATCGAGCCACAGGCGCGCGAGCTTGGCGACGTGCTTGACGTCATCAAGGGAGATCGGTTCGTTCTCTGGCATGCGGGCTGAGCCGCGGTTAGGCGGCGGCAGGGGTCGCGGCGGCGGCCTTGGTGTATCTGCGAACCGCGGGCTTAACGACCAGGCCCATATGGATGGCCTTGGCGCTGACCTTGATCCGCACAACGCTGCCGTTGACGACGGCGCGAACCTTCTGGATGTTCGGGCGGAACTTACGTGAACTGATG
>DAIRGS010000412.1:5181-5500 GCA_036794395.1 Tepidisphaeraceae bacterium
CGCCAAGGTACTTGGCCTTGCCGCGATGGGTCACTTTCTTGCCGAAGCTGGTCTTCTTGCCGGTGAAATAACAAACGCGTGGCATCGGAATTCCTCTATCTCTTGTTTAGGGGCGGGAAGTGTATGAAGCTCGGCAGTCCAATGCAAGCGGCGGGCGATAAAACAGAAAGACGGGGTGCGTGACTGTTTTGGCGGCTGCCTTTGATTTCCCTCCCCGGTACGCCGGGGGAGGGTAGGGAGGGGGGAGCTTGTCTGTCCATGCGAGAATTGGCGAACCAATCAAAGAAGAACCCCCCCCCCCCCCCCCCCCCCCCCCCCC
>DAIRGS010000413.1:0-2262 GCA_036794395.1 Tepidisphaeraceae bacterium
GCTGCCGGCGCAGCGGAATTATGGTTGCGTAGAACTTCGCGAACTGCGGGCGGCGATCGGCGATCGGCCAGAACATAGGGCCGCTACGTCGCTCCAATCGTGCGGGAAAGTAATCTGACCGTCCGGGCCGTGCTTGTAGAAATCGGGATGCGGATCCCCGTCGGGCGAAAACGAGCGGACAAAGATTTCATAGATTACGCCGGAGGTCAGCCACGCCGGTGAGGGACGGGCATGCCGGGTCTCGAGAGGCGCTGCCGCCGGTTGGGCATGAACCGCGGGCAGAACCAGCAAAACCGATAGCGCCACAAAGGCGGACGCCGGCCTGAATCTCCGCATGTCAAGAGGATACCCTCGCTCAACACCCGCGCGGGTAACATCCGAAAACTTTTAGTAAGTCGGCGTATTCGGCCAGATGGCGCAGGGCGTTTTGCGCCGGGATGCTGTGCCGGGGCGCCACAAAGTCGAGGTAAAACAGATATTCCCAGGGCTTTCCGCGCAGGGGCCGGGATTCGATCTTGGTCAGATCCAAATCCCGCAGCGCAAACGCGCTGAGCGCCCGGAACAGGGCGGCCGGCTGGTTGCACGTTGTAAACACCAGCGATGTTTTCCAGATACCGTCCGCGGGAGCGGCGACTTCCGACTCTTCACCGCGCCGCCGCAGCAGAAAAAAGCGCGTGAAGTTAGCGCGGTCGTCTTCAATGGATCGCTGCAGAATCTGCGCGCCGTAGATTTCGGCGGCGACTGCGGAGGCGATCCCGGCGGCATCCCGCATGCCGCTCTCCATGACGGTCTTGACGCTTCCGGCCGTATCGTAATGACTTACTTTTTCGAACTCGGGATGATCCAGGAAAAACTGCAGACACTGATTCAACGCCACCGGGTGCGAGTACACTCGTTTTACATCCGTTAGCTCGATTCCGGGTGGCGCGATGAGGTTATGGACAATGCGGAGGCTGGTTTCTCCAGTGATCGGAAAATTATAGTGCAGCAGGTGATCGTAGTTCTCATGCACGGAGCCGTGCAGCGTGTTCTCGATCGGGATGACGGCGGCGTCCACGGTCTTGTCGCGCAAACGATTGAAAACATCTTCAAAGCGAAGGGTGGGTACCATCTCGGCCGCGTCACCGGCGAGTTGCCGCGCGGCCTCCTCGCTGAAAGCGCCACGTTCACCCTGAAATGCTATTCGCATTAGGTTTGCCTCGGGCCGTCCCAACGGCGCACCAGCGCATCGCCTAAATTCAACAAATCAAGAACACGATCCACGCTGTGGTCCACAATATCCATGACAGTCTGAGGTTTATTGTAGAAACCGGGCAAAGGGGGCGCCACAATGGCGCCCATTTCAGTGACGGCTGTCATGGCTTTTAAGTGACCCAGGTGGAACGGCGTTTCGCGCACCATCAGGATCAGCCGGCGCCGCTCCTTAAGACACACATCGGCGGCGCGCAGCAAAAGGTTGGATGCCGTTCCGGCCGCAATGGCGGACAACGTATTCATGGAACAGGGAGCCACTACCATAGCGTGGGTTTGGAACGAACCGCTCGCCAGGCGTGCCGAGATGTCCTCATGAGCATAAGAAAACGCGGCCATCGCCCGGAGTTCTCCGACCGCTTTCCCGGTCTCCAGCAGCAGCGTTTTCTCGGCCGCGCGGCTCACGATCAGGTGCGACTCCACCTCTGTATTACAGCGTAAACGCTCGAGGAGGCGAATCGCGTAAATTGACCCGCTGGCGCCCGAGACGGCCACCACGATCCGCACTTTCCAATTTCCTCCGTTTTCTGTTCTGATTCCGGAACAGGATTTAGAATCTACACATTGCCATCGCCAAATCGGTACGGCTATACTGCATTAGTGGAACACGACTAGTGTTTTGGTCGTTAGCTGGAATGTGCGCATGAACTCCCTAACGCTTCGCCCGGACACCGGATCATAGCATGGAAGATCCAGGGCAGAAGCTTAAGCGTGTCCGGGAGAGACTCAATTTACGCTACCGCGATGTGGAAGATGCGAGTATCCAGATCGCTACCCGCCACAAAAGCGACGAGTTCATCATGGCGCTCAGCCGCCTCTCCGACATCGAGAACAAAGGCACCGTTCCGTCGATGTATCGGTTGTACTCTCTGTGTACCATCTACCGCCTGGATTTGCATGAAGTGCTCGAGTGGTACGGGGTGGAAATGGCGGCCCAGGCGGCCGACGCCGCGGCCATCAAAATCGATAAAACTCACCTGATCGGTTTCGGCAATAATTCGTTGGGCGAGG
>DAIRGS010000413.1:2272-5435 GCA_036794395.1 Tepidisphaeraceae bacterium
GCTCGATCCCGGGATCGACACCACCAAAACTACTTACCTGAGCCGCGTCATCCAACGCTGGGGCAAATTGCCGCTCTCGTTGCTGAGCTCGATGGATATCAAAAATTATCGTTACGGCTTCATCGGATCGGACGACTGGAGCATGTACCCGCTGCTGCAACCGGACTCGCTGGTGCTGATCGACGACTCGCAGCGAAAGATCGTAAATACTGGCTGGAACAACGAATTCGAGCGTCCCATTTACTTTTTCGAGCACCGCAACGGGTACGCCTGCAGCTGGTGCATTCTGACCGACAAGACGCTGATGCTGCAGCCGCACCCGGCCTCCATGTGCTCGCCGGAAATCTTCAAATATCCCGAAGAGATCGATCTGATTGGACAGGTCACCGGCGTCGCTATGCGTCTGGATCAGGGGAAGCGACGGCGTGCTCGAACTTGAGCATTTCGAGAATGCGTCCGAAATCCGCCAGGAATAATTCCCGTTCCACGGGCCGCGTCTCCGCCGGCACGCACGTCTGATAGGGCGCCACCCGAATCCAATTCGCAATCACTGCCGCCAGTTCTGTATCCACGCTGTTTAAATACTCTTCGAGATCGAGCTTTTGATCCTGCAGACCGTAGCTGAGCCACTGGTGGAAAATCTGGACATGACTTTCCCGCAGCACGCGATCGGCTTCCGCCGCATCGAAGCGCTGGGCCAGGCCGAAGTGCTCATACTGCCCGCTATTGAGATTACGCAGCGAAGCCAGATACGACAGCCGCCCAAACAGCGAGGGGATTTGTTCGAGAGTATGGCGCCACAGGTTTGATGCCGCGTCGGAATCCGAAGTCATAAGAGGATACACCGCCCAAAACACGTATTCATACGTACAACACAATTTAAAAAGGATAGCAACTAACGCCTCAATTCCCAAGTAATGCTTGCGTTTGTTCTACTTCTGTAAAAAAAATGATTTAATTCCCCTTTCCGTTATGTCGGGCGATAGACTCAGGCTCGAACCTTTGAAATGTTCGAATCAGTATTCAAATCAAGGAGAAATTGATGCTTCGCAAACTCGTTTTGATCGCCGCTCTCACTCTCTCGTATTTTGCTATTCCGACCGCCTCGCAGGCCTATCCGCCGCTGCCCGAGTGCGGCACAGCCAGCAACCCGTGTCCCTGGGTCCGATAGTACATCGGCATTTTTGAGGAGAAACGTATGATCCGGAAGTTGGTTTTAATTGCCGCGATGGCACTTTCCTATTTCGCCATTCCGACGGCATCGCAGGCCTATCCGCCCCTTCCAGAATGTGGCACCGCCAGCAACCCGTGCCCCTGGATCCGGTAGAATAGGTCGAGCCACTTGTAACGCGGTGGCCGTAAGGAGCCGGAACTCCCACTATGGAGCTTCGCGGGTTGACGGCGGTCCTTCTAATTTCGATCCTGCCAGTATTCGTGCGCCTGCTCCAGTCGGGCCTACGTAAACCCCGTAATTTGCTGCTCGCTTATCTCGGTCTTCAGATCATTGAGGCCGCCGTCTCCCTGGGTTTCGGGCCAAGTACCTCCTTCGCCTTCTGGCTCTATATCGTAGGCAGTCCCATCCGCTGGGTTTTATACGTCGCGCTAATCAGCGAAATCTATGCCGCGGTCTTTTCCAATTATCCGGGGATCCGCACCGTCATCAAATCGTCCATGCTGAGCGCTTTGCTGCTGGCCAGCCTGTTTTCGAGCGTTTTGGCCTGGTACACGTGGCGCGAACACGCGGTGTGGGCCGGCCACCTTTACTATTTCGAACTGGCCCAACGAACCGTGCTGCTGACGTTGATCTTTTTCGTGCTCCTGCTTTTCGTACTGGTGTCACGTTACCCGCTGCGCGCGGATCATAATCTATTAGCCAGCAGCTTGGGTTTTTGCGCCTTGTTTTCCCTGGAAGCGTCGGCTTTGCTCCTCGAATGGGTATACCCGGGGGTGTTCACCCGGCAACTCAAC
Organism: Tepidisphaeraceae bacterium; assembly: GCA_036794395.1. Classification (GTDB taxonomy): domain Bacteria; phylum Planctomycetota; class Phycisphaerae; order Tepidisphaerales; family Tepidisphaeraceae; genus DASXMX01. Next base: position 4,241 of record DAIRGS010000413.1, read on the forward strand.
CTGGTTCTTGCCGGCTTCAGTACCATCTGCTATGTCGTTTGGGCTGTAAACCTTAGGACCAGTACCGCCCCGGCGGTGATCCGCCGGCCCGAGCCCGCCACAGCGGCCCACGAGGACGACTTATTGCAACAATTAAGCGCAATTAACGCCACGCTATTACGCGCATTTGGCCGCTGAAAATCTTTCAAAGTTGTGTTGCAATCAGAAAAATTTCTGCTATTCTCGATTAGTTCTGTAAAAGACAGGTGTCAACATGATGCTCACTGCCGATGTCGCCGTTGCTGTAATTGCTATTTTGGCGCTTGCTAAAATCTTTCGCCTCGACTTGGTATATCAATCGCGGGCTGCCAGCCCGGTGAGCGCATGCGTCGACATTGCCGCTCGCTATCGGCCCATGCAACGCTTGCTGGATGCCGCCGATTTCGATTTCCTGTCCTCGCATCCCGCCTGTAACTCTAAGATGTTGCGGCAGATGCGTACTGACCGTGTCCGCTTGTTCCGAGCCTACCTGCGCTCCCTGACGCTTGATTTTGCGCGGACCGCCACGGGCCTCGAAAGTGTGATGATCGCGTCCAACGTTGACCGGCCGGATCTGGCCAAACTGATCGGCAAGAGCCGCCTGGGCTTCGCCAAGGGACTGGTTGTAGTGGAAATCCGCCTGGTCCTGTTCCGCTACGGCCTCGGCACCGTGGACATCCAGCCGCTGGTTGCTTCGATCGCCCGCATGCGCGAACAACTGCAGCTTGGCGCGATGCTGCCCGCCGCCGCCTGACCTGCTCCCCAACATTCCTCCAACGCCGGCCTGGCAACTGGCCGGCCTTTTTTTTGCCGCTTAAATCCGCTTCAAAGCCGCTTGGGCTTCTTTTAACAGCGGGAACTGCCGCTCCGCCTCTTTAAAATCATGAGTATGGACGCACCGGCGCCTTCGGCTGTGGTCCACCGGAAACCGCAGATGCAGCATCTCATGGAACATCACAAACTCCAGAGCCAGCGGCGGTAAATGTGGCTGGTCGAAGATGCGGCTGATGATGATGGCGTTGTGCGAGGGATCGAAATGGCCCAACAGCGTGCGGGAACGGCCCCGGCTCCAGCCCAGTTGGGGCTTGCCCATCAAGCCATCGAAATAGGCCAGATTTAAGCGGTCAAATAGTTCGGAAAGATCGAAATATTCACCTTGCGGGCCAGACAGGAATTT
>DAIRGS010000098.1:0-22764 GCA_036794395.1 Tepidisphaeraceae bacterium
TTCGTAGAATTTTCCTTCGGCGTAGAGGATCGCGGACCAGTTGTTGACCAGGCCGCTTTTTACTTCGCGGAGGGTGGTGCCGACGACCTTGATGTGGGGATAGGCCTTGACGACTTTTTCGACCATGCGCTTGTAGGCGGAGGTATCGAGGGATGAGAGGTTTTCATCGGCGCCTTCGACTTCGAAGCCGAGCACTTTCTGGAAATCTTCTTCGTTGCCGATGAGACAATCGATGTAGGGCACGAGGTGTTTGGTGGTTTCCTGGGCCTTGGCGCTGCTCCAGAGCTTGGAGCGGAAATTCAGGTCGTAGCTGACGATGGTGCCGGCCTCGCGGGCGGCGATGAGGGCTTCTTTGCAGGTCGCGGCGGAGCCTTCGGAGAGGGCGGCGAAGATGCCGCCGGTATGGAGCCAGCGAACGCCCTGGTCTTTAAAGATCGACTTGAAGTCGATCATCCCTGGCTTCATGTTGGACGCGGCGGAGTGCCCGCGATCGTACATGGTGACGGAGCCTCGGACTCCGGTGCCGACTTCGGTGAAATTGAGGCCGATGCGATCGGCCCGGCCAACGCCATCGTACTTGGCCATGATCACGTTGCTCATGTCCATGCCGACCGACCGGCCATGATTCACGATGATCTTGCCGACAGGGTTATCGACGAGCCGGGAGAGGAAGCCGGTGCGGAGGCCCAGGCGCGAGAGGGCGTATGCGACGTTGTATTCGCCACCGCCGACCCAGACTTCGAGGGAGTTGGCGAATTCGATGCGGCCATGGCCTGGGGGGCTGAGGCGGATCATGCATTCGCCGAGGCTCATGAGATCGAAGCGGGAGGATTTGGCGTCTTTGATATTCATAGTTGAGTCCTGCGATTAACAGTTAAAGACATGGTCGCTGAAGCGACCACGCCGGGATCACGTTGTACGGCGGTGACGAAGGCGGTCGAGGGAGGCCGCGATAAGAATAATTAAGCCGGTCACGATTTGTTGAACCCAGTTTTCGTATCCCATTTTCTGGCAACCGTTGGCGACAGCGCTCATCATGAAGGCACCCGCGAGGCTGCCGAGGATGGTTCCTTCGCCGCCGGACAGGCTGGTGCCGCCGATGACGACTGCGGCAATGACGTCAAGTTCCATTCCCATCGCGCCGGTGGCATCGCCCTGATACATCTGTGAGAACTGCATCATGGCCGCGACACCGACCAAGCCGGCCGCAATGGTGTAGATCAGTAGCTTGGTCCGCCAGATGCTGACGCCGCAGAGGCGAGCCGTTTGTTCATTGGATCCGATGGCAAAGACGTGCCGGCCAAATTTGGTGTATCGCAAAACGCCCGCCACAATCAGCGCCAGCGCCAGCAGGAACCACGCTCCGACCGGAATGAACTGGTACCACTCCGTGCCATCGAGCCGCAAGAGGGAGCCAATCCAGGTATCGCGAAACTCGTCGGGAGGGTAGACCACGCCGCCTTTGCCCGAGGCCCCGATGGCGAAGCCGCGCAATGCACCCATGATCCCGAGCGTCACGATGAATGGGGAAAGCCCGATCGCGGTAATCAGCGATCCGATCACCACGCCCACGAACAGCCCCCCCGCGATACCGCCCAGCGCCGCGACTGAGGGAGGGAGGTGGTTATTCAGCAGCAGCGCGGTAACGATCGTGCAAAACGCGACATTCGAACCGACAGACAGGTCGATGCCGCCCGAGACGATAATCATCGTCATACCCAGCGCCGCAATACCGACGATCGTCGTCTGCTCAAGCAGGATGCGCAGGTTGAACGCTGTGAGAAACGTCCGGGGTGTAAGTACGGAGAAAACCGTGAATACAAAAAGCAAGCCGATGAGCGGTCGCAGCAGCTTGAGCCAATCACGCCAATTGATGCTTGGCGCGGCGGTAAGACTCCCCGCGGGCGTTGCTCCGGCATCGACAATACTCATGGGTTTACTCCGGCGTGGCTCATTGCCTGGGCACCAGATGCCGGGGCTTCCGGAGATCCGATTGCTTCGAGCATAATCAAGTGTTCGTTGAGTTCAGCAACTGGTCGTGCGGGGCCAAGCCGACCACGGCACATTACCGCGATTCGATCACAGGTTCCCAGCAATTCGGGAAGATAACTGCTGACCATAAGAATCGCGCGGGGTTTGCGACCGGTTGCCGGATCGCCCGAGGCAAGCTCGTCGATCAGCTTGTAAATTTGAGCCTTTGATCCGACGTCGATTCCACGAGTGGGCTCGTCGAGCAGAAGCAAATCGACATCGTGATGAAGCAGGCGGGCGATGGCCACTTTCTGCTGATTTCCGCCGGACAGATCTTGCACGGGTTGCGAGGGCGCACGGCACTTGATCGCCAGCTTTTCGATCCATCGTCGCGATGCCGATTCCTGGCGGGAGGGCATCACCAGCCCGGCAGGCCCGAGGCCGCCCAGCATTGACATCGTCAGGTTATCGGCGATGCTCATTCCCAGGGCCAAGCCTTGCGATTTTCGATCCTCGCTGACCATGCCCATGCCTTGCGCCCAGCGGGCGCGCGGCGAGGCCGATCCGGTAAACGTTCCGATTTTTACCTGCCCGCTGCGAATGGGATCGAGGCCGAAAATCGCACGGAGGAACTCAGTTCGCCCCGCACCCACCAGCCCCGCGATACCGACGACTTCCCCGCGATGCAGCGTCAGCGACGCCGAGACTGGCTTTTGTATTCCAGCAAGGGCCTCCACACGCAGGAGTTCATGGCCGGCGGTTCGGGGTGAGCGCGGGTAGAGATCTTCCACGTCGCGTCCCACCATCAGCGAAACAATGTCCTGTGTGCGCGCGTCGGCCGTGATCCCCGAGCCAACGCTGCAGCCATCGCGCAAAACGGCATATACGTCGGAAATCTCTTTTACTTCCTCGAGGAAATGCGAGATGTAAATGATCGAGATCCCCTGAGTCCGCAACCGACGAACCAGGTCAAACAAGAGCTTGATGTCCGCGCGAGTCAGGCTGCTGGTGGGTTCGTCCAGCACGAGGACCCGGCAACCCACTGCAATCGCGCGGCCGATCTCGACCAACTGCTGAGAGGCGATGGAGAGCCGGCCAACCGGTGCGTCCACGGAAATATCAGGTCGCCCGAGCTGGCGGAGCGCATCGGCCGCGACGCGGCGCGCCTCGGCCCATCCCATCATCGGACCCGCACCGGGCTCGACCCCAAGCAGGATGTTCTCGGCCACGGTGAGATGTTTGGCGAGGGACAGTTCCTGGTAGATCATCGCCACGCCGGCCTTGCGGGCTTCGAGGGGATTGCGCGGAAGATAGGGCTGGCCGTCGAGCCACATTTCGCCCTCATCGGGCGAATGGGCGCCGGAAAGCACTTTCATCAAGGTGCTTTTGCCGGCGCCATTTTCACCAACGAGGGCAAGGACCTGTCCGGGGGCGACGGACAGATCGACGCCACCGAGCGCAATCGTTGCGCCGAATCGCTTGTGCACGCCGCGCATCTGGAGGCGCGGCGCTTGCGACGACTGTGGCGAAGGTGCGGGTGGCATTAGTCAAACTGTATTGGCGTTCGATCAACTCAAAGTAACGCTGGAAAACACTCCGCAAGCGGAGTCGCTAAACGGGGATTCGGTGGTCGTGTTTTTCAGCTGCGTTTGAGAAGGTCCTGAATTTCGGGGTCTTTGAGATTGTCTTTGCTGATCAGGAATACACCGGTATCCACGCGTTTTTCGACCTTTTCGCCACGAATATGGTTGACGACGGTGTTGACGCCTTCATAACCCATTTTATAAGGGTTTTGGGCGACCAGGGCTTGAACGTCATCATTTTCGAGCGCCTTCACCAGATCGGTCGTGGCGTCGAAACCGACGAACTTCTTCTTGCCTGAAATCCCCGCGGTTCGCAGGGCGACGAGCATGCCGGCCGTCGTTGATTCGTTGGGGCAGAAGATGCCATCGCAATCTTTCAGGGAGTCGATCATGTTGAGAGCAATCTTGGCGGCCGAGTCTGCGGTTGAGCCGCCAAACCGATTCTCAACGATCAGTTTCATCTCCGGATGCTTTGCGATCGCTTCAAGAAAACCCGCCTCGCGGGCCTCGGTGCTGGCAGAGCCGGGAGCGTAGCGGAGCAGAACAACCTTTCCCTTGTTATCCATCAGCTTAGCGAGGCGTTCCCCGCCCAGTTCCCCGCCCTTTTTGTTATCGGTTGCGACAAAACTGACAAAATCCTTGCCAGCTTCGCCGTCGAGCGCTGAATCCATAATCACAACCGGAATCTTCTGACTGGCTGCCAAGCGCACCGGCTTCAAAAGCGCTTTGCTGTCGAGCGGAGCCAGAACGATTCCGGAAATACCTTCGCCCGCGAATTGTTCGACGAGCTGGATCTCGGTGCTTCGGTCGTCTTCCTTGAGCGGGCCCTTCCAGACGATATCAACGCCCAGCTTCTGCCCGGCGTCCTTGGCCCCGGCCTCGACCGCGCGCCAGAACGCGTGCGTCGTTCCCTTGGGGATGACGGCGATTCTCAAGGCGCCGGCTGATTGAGTCGTTGCCGTGCCGGCGCTGGTTGTGGTTGAGCTGGACTCATCCTTTTTACAGCCTACCGCCAGAGTGACCGCAACCCCGACAACCAATAGCAATCGCTTCATGAATCCTCCGCTGGAGAAAACCGCCGCCTGAACCTTAGTATTGCGCGCATTGTACCGATTCGCGTGAGGGAATCATCTTGCGACGCGGAATGGCGACATACAATCCAGGGCGAGCGCATTTGGTATCGTGGGAGTATTATTCGGGAGGGCAAGGTTCCGGCCAAACCGAAGCTCTCTCAGGAAATCCGCTCGGCGGGAGCCTCGCACTCCCACTTGAGTCAAATGCGATCGACCTGACATGTAATCAAACAAGCCGTTTGGCTCTTCGTTGACTTGGGCCCACGCGCTGGCCGGCGCGGAAGGTGAGGGGGGTCATTCCGGTGAGCCTGCGAAAGAACGTATTGAAGTACGAAGCCGAGCCGAATCCTGAGGCCGTGGCCACTCGGGCGGCGTCAAGATCGGTGTCGAGGAGCATTTTCTTGGCTTTTTCGAGGCGGCAGCGCTGGAGTTCTTCGTGGGGGGAGTGGCCGATCACACGCTTGAAGTGACGTTCAAGCCATCTGCGGGAGACCGCCAGGCGACGAGCGACTTCATTCATGCGGAGGGCGTCGGCGCAATGTTCGCGAATGTATTGCACGGCAAGGTGCACGTCTCGATCGGGGAGTATGGAGGAATTGGACGACTGGCGAACCGTGACGATGCCGGCAGGTTCGATCAGAATGGGCCGAACGGGCGGCTTGCGGCCGCTCATGATGCGATCGAGCAAGGAGGCCGCTTCATATCCGATGCGAGCGGCGGGGATTTCAATCGCCGAGATCGTGGGATTTGAGAGCTCGCATTTCATCGGGTCGTCGTCGGCGGTGAGGATGGCCGCGTCCTGGGGAACCTCAACCCCGGCCACGTTACAGGCCTCGATGAGCTGGCAGGCGATATCCGGGTTCCACGCGAGAATGCCTATCGGCTTGGGAAGACCGCGAAGCCACCTGGCCAAATCGCGCTGGCGGGCCTGCCAGGGGGCGTTAAGGGAGAGGCGGGTTGAATCACTGTAGAAATCGCAGTTGAAGCCTTTAGCCGCGAGTTGCTCGGCGAAGGCGGGGCCGCGATCTTCATCGTGGCGCTTGAACCAGCTGCAATAAGCGAACTGCCGCAAGCCGGCGGCAATCAGGTGGCGGGCGGCCAACGACGTTAGCGTTTCATCATCCACCTTCACGCGCGGGAGTGTTGCCGATGGGATTCGGGCCGAGCCGACGCTGACGGCGGGCACGCCCAGCTTTAGGATTCGCCGGGCTTCGGAGGATTCGATCACACGAACGATCAGGCCGTCCCAGGAATACGTTTCGGAGAAAAAAAGGGAGGCTTCGGTACCTTCGGGCGCGGTGTAAACGTGCCAATGTCCATGCTCGTTGGAGTAGCCGGCAATGCCGCGCATGAGCTTCTCCCTCCAACCGATGGAAGAACCCGCCAGCACCGCCACCCGACGGACTTTCGACATGTTCGCATTTATAACGTGTTCCGATCAGGTGTGGATGCGGTTGTCGCATAGACGCAATCAATAGTCCTATTTGACGCAAATGTGAAATTGCTTTCAACACGGTCGGCGCTATCGTTTACCAACCGTAATGGTCATCGACTCGCACCACCACTTCTGGGAATACTCGCCGGCCGAATATGGCTGGATCTCCGATTCGATGGCGATCCTGAAACGGGACTTTCTGCCGGCCGATCTTGCGGGCGAAACCGCGGAAATGGGTATCGATGGCGTGGTGAGTGTGCAAGCTCGGCAGACTGTCGGAGAAACGCAATGGTTGTTGGATCTGGCCGATCAGAATGCATTCATCAAGGGCGTGGTGGGATGGCTGCCGCTGGTTTCGGCAAACGTGAAGTCTGATCTGGCGCGTTTTGCAAGCCGGCCAAAATTAAAAGCAGTGCGGCACGTTCTTCAGGATGAGCCGGGCGACAATTACATGCTGCGGGATGATTTTGATCGCGGCATTGGGATGCTCAAGGAATTTGGGTTGCGATATGACATCCTCATTTTCGAACGGCATCTGACACAGTCGATCAAACTCGTCGATCGACACCCCGAACTGACGTTTATTTTGGATCACATCGCCAAGCCGCGAATTCGGGAGAATGTGCTGTCGCCCTGGCGGGAGAACATGCGGGAGCTTGCCCGCCGGCCCAATGTTTATTGCAAGCTGTCGGGGATGGCGACGGAGGCGGATCACAAGGCGTGGTCGCCGGGCCAGCTTCGGCCCTATATGCAGACTGCCCTGGAGGCGTTTGGTTCCCGCCGGTTGATGTTTGGATCGGATTGGCCGGTGTGCCTCTTGGCGGTAAATTACCGGCGATGGTATGAACTGGTGAGCGAATTTGTTGCACGACTGGCGACTGAAGAGCGGGGGCGGATTATGGGCGGAACGGCCATTGAGGCGTACGGACTTACGTGACAGATTGCCCGCCATTACATCGCTTGAGACTGTCATCCTGGAGCGAAGCGAAGGATCTGGAAATCGAACGGTTTGCGAAATCAGATCCTTCGCTTCGCTCCAGGATGACAGGAAATCCGAACGCAATCGAGCGGCTTTCAGAAGCGCAGCATGAATTATGAAGGCAAAGTATATGCAGCTTCCAAGATTCAGCATGGGTATCGGTGATCGTTTCGCCCATCAGGGCAACGCTCAGCTGGCGGCGTTTGTCAGAGCCCGCGAGCTTGGGGTTGATGTGGCGCCGGTGTGGAATAAATCCAATCGCGAACACCTGATTGTCCACAGCGAGCCGCCCAGTGTTCGCGCCGAAGCCGACGCGGCAGTGAAGGCCCTGAATTGGAAATCGGCCTATTTCGTAGACGCGGATCATATCGGTCTGAAAACCGTCGATGGCTTTGTCGCATCGAGCGACTTTTTCACACTCGATGTCGCGGACTTCATCGCAAAGCCCGCGATCGAGTCGGATATTCGGGCATTTGTCGATGCGAATCGCAAATTTGCCGGCACGCTGAATATTCCGGGGATCGAACGGCCGCTGGATATCACTGAATCGCGGATCGAGGCGATTGCGCGCAAGTTCCTGTATGCGGTGCAGGAAGCGGGAAAGATTTACCGGCATATCGAGGCGGCTAAGGGGAAAGCGAAGTTCGTCACGGAAGTATCGATGGACGAGACCGACCAGCCGCAGACGCCGGTCGATCTGCTGTTTATCCTGGCGGCGCTGTCGCGCGAGGGCGTGCCAGTACAGACGATTGCGCCAAAGTTCACGGGCCGGTTTAATAAGGGCGTAGATTACGTGGGCGATGTGGCGCAGTTTGAGAAAGAGTTTAACGACGATTTGTCAGCGATTGCGTTCGCGGTCAAAACCTTTGGGCTACCGGGGGAGTTGAAGTTGAGTGTGCATTCGGGGAGCGATAAGTTTTCGATCTATGGGCCGATTCGACGCGCGGTGCGAAAGCACAATGCGGGCCTTCACATTAAGACAGCCGGCACAACATGGCTTGAAGAACTAATTGGTCTGGCGGTGGCCGGGGGCGATGGGCTGGAGATTGCCAAAGACTGTTACCGGCAGGCGCTGGGTCGGTTTGATGAACTCTGCGGGCCGTATGCATCGGTGATCGATATCGACCGTGCGAAACTGCCGACTGCGGATCAGGTTAATGGCTGGAGTGGCGAACAATACGCCGCGGCGCTTCGGCACGATCAATCCAATAAGCAGTACAATCTGAACTTCCGCCAGCTTCTTCATGTCGGCTACAAGGTGGCGTCGCAGATGGGCGAGCGGTATACAAATGCACTGAAGAAACATGAGGCGGTCATCGCACGCAATGTGATGGAAAATATGTACGATCGACACTTGAAAAGAGTGTTTGTGGATGAGTGAGCATTTGATTTGAAGAATTTGCCATTGCTGCGTCTAGCTCGGGTGGCGTCGCCAATCGAAACCCTACTCAAACTTCCGCTCATACCTGCCCTCTCACCTTCGGCAAGCTCAGTGCAGGCACGGAGGGAGAGGGGGAAAGAACCGCGATGAAAGCAATTCGGCTCGAAAAACCTGGCGACTTCCAATCCGTTGAGATTCAAGACCCCGCGAAACCCGGGCCGGACGAGGCGCTGGTTCGGGTGCACCGCATCGGCATCTGCGGTAGCGATATCAGCGGGTATCTCGGCAAGATGCCGTTCTTCAGTTACCCAAGGATTCCAGGCCACGAGCTGGGAGTTGAGGTTCTTGAAGTCGGGTCAGGCGTGGCCAATGTTAAGGCGGGCGACCGATGCTCGGTCGAACCTTATATTAACTGCCAGAAGTGCTCGGCATGCCTGCGCGGCCGGGGGAATTGCTGCCGGAACCTGAAGGTGCTGGGCGTGCATACCGATGGTGGGATGCGGCCGCGGTTTATTGTGCCGGCCCGAAAACTGCATGCTTCTTCGAAGCTAGCGCTGGAACAATTGGCGCTGGTCGAGACGCTGGCCATCGGTTGCCACGCGGTCAATCGTGGCGCTGCGGAAAAGGGCGAACACGCACTGGTGATTGGGGCGGGGCCCATTGGGTTGAGTGTGATCGAGTTTTTGAAACTGGCTGGAACACAGATCACGGTTCTTGATCTGAATGAAAAGCGCCTCGCGTTCTGTAAGAACACGATGGGCGTGCATCATACGGTTCAGGTCAAAGAGGATGGTTCGGAGCTGAAGGAACTGGAGCGGATTACCGAGGGCAACCTGCCCACGTTGGTTGTGGATGCCACCGGCAATGCCAAGGCGATGTCGAACGCATTCAACTACGTGGGCCACACGGGCCGGCTCGTATTCGTGGGCATCGTTACAACCGATATCTCGTTTGCCGATCCGTTGCTGCACGCGCGTGAAATGACCGTTTATGCTTCGCGCAATGCGATGCCGGGGGACTTTGTTCGCATTATCAAATTGATCGAAGATGGCCAGATCGACACGCGCCCCTGGATCACGCACCGATCGAATTTCGAATCGATCATCAGCGACTTCCCCAGTTACACCAAGCCGGAAACCGGCGTGATCAAAGCAATCGTCGAAGTGGGATAAATACGATGAAATCAGCAGTTACTGTCAGCCTGATCCCCGAAGCACGCGGCGGCCCATTTGTCTATTGGGACGAGCTGGGCGTTGCCTGCGAAAAGGCCAAGCGGCTTGGCTTCGACGCAGTCGAAATCTTTCCGCCCGCCGCAACCGCGGTAGAACCCCGATACGTGCGCGAGATCACCGATCGTCATGGTCTGAAAGTTTCTTCGATGGGGACCGGGGGCGGTTGGGTTAAGCATAAGCTGACGTTGACCAGCCCTGACCTGGCGATTCGAACGAGGGCCCACGAGTTTATCGCGTCGATTGTGGATGTGGCCGGGGCGGTCGGCGCACCGGCCATTGTCGGATCGATGCAGGGGCGGTGGACCGACGAAGTAACCCAGGATGCGGCTCGCGGATATCTGACGGCCGCTCTTGAAGAACTGGGAGAGCGGGCCAAGGGGTTGGGCGTTCCGTTACTTTACGAGCCGCTCAATCGGTACGAGACCAATCTGGTTACGACGATGGCGGACGGGGTGAAGCTGCTTGCAAGTTTGAAGACCAAAAATGTGAAATTACTGGCGGATCTTTATCACATGAATATCGAGGAAGGGAATTTGGGGGCGGCGCTTCGTGAAGCGGGGAGTGCGGTGGGCCACGTTCACCTGGCTGATTCGAACCGACGGCCGGCGGGAAATGGTCATACGGATTTTGCTTCGATCGCTCAGGCTTTGCGCGACATTAATTATTCGGGGTACATTTCGGCCGAATGCTTCCCCTGGCCCGATCCGGACACCGCGGCTGCGACGACGATGGATGCGATCCAAAAGTATTTCGCTTAACTTGACCACACATGCTGCGACATCAACTCATTCATCCCAAGATCAACGAAGTGCTTGGCCGGGCCGGGCATCATGGCAAGATCCTCATCGCCGATGGAAACTACCCGGCTTCATCGGCGATTGGTCCGAAGGCAGAGCTGATCAGTCTGAATCTCATGCCCGGAGTCGTGAACTGCACGCAGGTTCTCCAGGCGATTTTAAGCGCGATCCCGATTGAAGCGGCCAATACCATGATGTACGAAACGTCTGGCCCCTATGCGCTGACGGAAGATCCACCGGTGTGGGCGAGTTACCGCAAAACGATCAAGGAAGCCGGGCTTGTACTGGAGCTGGCACCGATCGAAAAATGGGAGTTTTACAAGGCCGTTGCCACCGCCGACCACGTGTTGACCATTCAGACGGCCGATCAGCAACGCTTTGCCAACTTGCTGCTCAGTATTGGCGTGCGGATGGATTAGTATCAATGCAGTAAACCACAGAGGGCACAGAGAACACAGAGGAAAACACAGAGAAGAATTCTTAACCACAGATTGCGCGGATGCTCGCAGATAAAAACACAGACCTGTATTCATCTGCGGCCATCTGCGCAATCTGCGGCTAAATCTCTTGTATTGGCTTTCTCTGTGCTCTCTGTGCCCTCCGTGGTGAACCCTTTTTTTTGGAAGTCGCGAACAATGGAACAACGTCAGCTCGGCAAGACCAGTCTTAAGCTTCCCATCCTCAGCTTCGGCGCGTCGTCATTGGGAGCCGAGTTCCGGCAGGTTGATTTGAATGAGGCATTGCGATCGGTGCGGGTGGCGCTGGATCTCGGGATGAACTTCATCGACACATCACCTTTTTACGGGCGGGGCATGTCGGAGGTGTTGCTGGGGATTGCCCTCAAGGGCGTGCCGCGGGATTCATATATTCTGGGCACGAAGCTGGGGCGCTATGATCTCAATCACTTTGATTTTTCGGCGAAGCGCGTTGCCGAGAGCATCGATGTCAGCCTCCATCGGATGGGCGTTGAGCATCTGGATATTGTCCTTTGTCACGACATTGAATTCGTCGACATGAATCAGATCGTAAATGAAACGATCCCCGCGCTTCGAAAGATTCAGCAGCAGGGGAAGGTAAAGTACGTTGGCGTGTCGGGGTATCCGATGGCGATGTTCAAATTCATCGCGGATCGCACGCCGATCGATGTGATGCTTTCTTACAATCACTACACGCTTCAGAACACGATGCTGGCCGATCTGGTTCCGTACCTCAAGAGCAAGAACATCGGCATTATGAACGCCGCTCCGTTCTCAGCCCGGCTGCTGACCAACGCCCCGCTTCCCAAGTGGCATAAAGCAACGCCGGAGGTGCGCGCAGTCGCGGCGAAGGCCACCGACCATTGCCGCGGCAAGGGCACCGATATCGCCAAGCTGGCGCTCCAGTTTTCCATCGGCAACCAGGATATGATCACCTGCGTGGTTGGGTCGGCCAATCCGAAGAACGTTGAGCTGTGGGCGCAATGGGCCAAAGAGCCGATCGATGAGCAACTGCTCGCAGAGGTTTTGGCGATCCTCAAGCCGATCCACAATTGGTATTATCAAGAAGGCCGGCCTGAGAATAATGACCCAGTTCCGAACCGGTAACGTCAGCATCGTAACTTGGATGGGTAAAATGGCGCGGTCGCGTTTACATGAGGGGACGTTCGCTCGAAAGGGTCACGTGTTCGAACGCTTCTCTTATGTCTCAAGAAAAGCCGTTGCCGTTTCTAACCAGCAGGTCCATCGTTTAGGGGGAAATGTCATTGGCGATGTCGACCTCTTGCTCGGAATAATAGTTGAGGGCACCGGAGTAGGGGCAGCCGTATTACGCGACCTCGGAGTAGAACTTTCTGCCCTGCGAAATCAATTAGAACGGGAACCGCGCAACCCTTCTAACGAGCGGACGCCCGAATTACTCCCTCAATCGCAGGAATTCAAACTCGCAATTGAGGATGCGATCGAAATTTCGCGCACGATGGATCACGATGTCGTGGGCACGCATCACATGTTATTGGGACTTTTAGCGCACGCCGAATTTGCCTCCTCAAGAATCCTGGCATCGAACGGGGTTTCGTTTGAGTTGGTACGCGCCAGCGTTCTGGAAGCAATCAGTTCGGGCCAAGTTGAGGTCATGTAGGAGTGGTCCAAGTGTAAGCATCGCAACACTACCGACGAGCATTAGTCGGACGTAGCCGTGGATCGGACAGATCGAGCCGGTACATGATCTGGTTGTAGTCGTATCTTGGTGTGAAATCTTCATTCCGTGAGAACGTGCCGGTGTAGGTCCCCTCGAAATAAATGATCCGCCCGCCATCCTGATCGAAGAACGCATCTTGAACCGGGTTGTAGAAGGAATAGTGGTTGTGGGTCACGATTTTGCGCGCCCATCGCCAGGGGCCTTCGGGCTTCTCGGCTTCGCTGTACCAGATCTCCCCCACCATCGAGTTTGATCCGCCCACCTGGCAACCGATCGCGATGTAGCGCTTGCGATAGGGGTTGTAGTTCACTGACGACGCGCCCATCGTAATTGGCTTGCCCGTCTCCACATCCACTGGCCGCAGCCAGGCCTCGTCGGCTTTCATTTTGCCGGCGCGAATCAGTGCGTCACAATCCTTCTGCGTCACCGGCTGCGTATCGCGTTTCCAACTCCATACCAGCTTGCCCGAAGGGTCGCGATCCAATGGTGTATCGACTCCCTTATATCGCGCCCCTGCGGGGAGGCAGGTGAACCCCTCATACGTCGATAAATCCTTGAAATGTTCCAAATCCGCCCGGCAACGCACGGTCGGGCCCATGTCGCCGTAGTAATACCAACTTGCCCCATCCGCCTCCACGCGGATCGGATGCCCCGTCGGCTGAAGCGGAGCGTCTTTGGGGATTTCCTTCAAAACGTCGAATACATCTATTGAATCGTTGTAAATAATCAGTTGCATCCCCACACATTCGCCCAGGCTCTTCATGATCGAATTGCGGCCAACGAGTATTTCTTTACCCGCTCCATCCTTGAGTACCGTCATCCCATCCGCCCAGCGCAAGCGGTTGGCGGGCTCGGGAATCATCGGCCGGCTGAATCCATCCGGCCCCGTGAAGTAATGCAAATCAATTCCAAGCGACGGATCGAGTCCGCCTTTCTCCGGAAGGTCGGCGGTCGCGCCGGCCATTCCAAAATGTCCGAGCGGGTAACTCTGTCGGCCGGTGTCCCCCCAGAAGAAATGAATCTTTCCGCGATAAACCACCGGCTGATTTGAATCCTGCCCGGTTACCTGTGCATTGAGCAGCGGCTCGCGAATTGGCACCGGGCGAGCAAGCAGGACGCTGTCCCGGTAAATTCCTTCGCCGGTGATTCGATAGAGCCTCTCGGCGATGTTGATGCGTTTGATCTTGATTCGGATCGATCCGCCCGCCTTCACGTTTACGCGCGTCCCCCGGCTCCCGAAGCCGTCGGCGGGATATTCGTAGCCGTGACTGGAGACGCCGAAATAAACGAGGTGATTCATCAGGGCTGGATCATCAATCGCAGCCCACCCCGCGCTGTCGGTATAATATCGAACGGAGCTGACAGTCTTTAATTCCACCAGCGGAACGCCCCGTCCCGTCTGGGCATCAACGACTTCAATTCCAAAGAATGTCGAAGGGAGGGTTGCTGGCGGCGCTTGCCCCATCACCGGAGCGACAATCGCAAAAAGTGCAGTCGCCACACCCCACGCGATAACATTACCAAGTCGAAACATGCTTGATTCCCTCAACAGCGGAGTCGCCTCCACGGACATTACTTACATCTGGGCAAGCTGGGAAATCTTCTGGATCCGTCGCTCCACCCGACCAACACATGATACGGGATTTCATCACTGTTCTTGCGCCGTTGCAGTAAGATCGCCAGCTCTCGGAGGGAAGATGCGTTTTTCACAGGTCTATTTAATCGCATGGGGCGCTTGTCTTGCCCTCGCAACGGCAAAGCCAGCGGCCGCCGCCGACCCCGTCTGGGCCGGGTATGCGGGCGATGCTCAGCACACGGCCCTTTCGTCGGTTGCTTCGCAGCCTTTATCGACGATTCACTGGCAAACGCCGGTGGATTTGAATCCGCAGTTCAGCGGCAATGATCTGCTCATTCATTATGGTTCGCCGCTCATCACGCAGGCCAACACCGTGATCGTACCGGTCAAGACCGGAGCCGGCGGCGGCTTTCAACTCTCAGCTTTCAACGGAAGCACCGGCACGGCAAGCTGGACGCTTCCAACCGACTACATCCTCCCCGCGCACAATTGGGTACCGAGCTACTCGCCAACTCTGACTCCCTCCAATCAGATGTACTATGCGGGCGCTGGGGGAACTGTGTACTCCGTCAGCAGCCCGGATTCCGCCAATCCCGGCGCGGTAACGCAGACCGCGTTTTATGGAACCGCCTCATACACCGCCAACAAATCGTTTTTCAACTCCAGTGTTTTCATAAATACCCCCATCACGTCCGATGCGGCGGGCAACGTTTATTTTGGATACCAGGTGACGGGTGCAAGCCCACTAGGCCTTTCGAGCGGAATCGCACGCATCGCGCCTAATGGAAGCGCCACATACGTTGCCGCCAACGTTGCGTCAGGGAATGCCAATATCTCGCAAGTCGTCCAGAACTGCGCCCCCGCGATCAGCAAAGATGGCAAGTCGGTTTACGTGACGGTAAGCAACGGCTTCAGCGGTTACCTGTTATCGCTCGACAGCTCCAATCTGGCGTTTCAATCGAAGGTAAGCCTCGTCGATCCGTCTTCTGGTAACAGTTCCTGGCTCAGCAATGATGGCACCGCCTCGCCAACGGTTGGCCCGGACGGCGATGTGTACATCGGCACGCTCGAAAACAGCTTCGGCTCGAACCATGGCCGGGGGTTTTTGCTCCATTTTTCCTCGGACCTTTCGACCACAAAAACGCCCGGCGCGTTCGGCTGGGACGACACAGCCTCCGTCGTTCCCGCTTCCATGGTCCCTTCGTACCACGGAACGAGCAGCTACCTCCTGATGACCAAATACAACAACTACGCCGGCCTCGGCGGGAATGGGGTCAACAAGATCGCGATCGTTGATCCCAATGCCACGCAGACCGATCCAATCTCCGGCGCAACTGTCATGTCGGAAGTGTTATCGATCGCCGGCGTTACCCCTGACGCCGAATTCCTCGCCAACCATCCCGATGCCGTCCGCGAGTGGTGCATCAACACGGCGGTGGTTGACCCGGCTACGGACTCCATTCTCGCCAACAGCGAAGACGGACGTCTCTACCGCTGGAACCTCGCCACCAACACATTCACCGAATCCCTCAGCCTCACGCCCGGCATTGGCGAGGCCTACACCCCCACCGTGATCGGCGCGGATGGAACCGTCTACGCCATCAACAATGCCACACTCTTTGCCGTTGGCGCAGTGCCCGAGCCGGCAGGGATGGGGATTATCTTTATCGCGCTGGCCGGGACCATCCGCCGGCGACAATCCATTCAGTCCGGCTGAAAAATCCGCTGGCGGGTTTCTATTGGCGAGGAAGATTTGGCGTGGTCGCTTCAGCGACCATGTCTGCGAGACATCGAAAAACATGGTCGCTGAAGCGACCACGCCAGGTAATTGCTCATTGTCTCGAAGTGATCTTGTAAAGGTGAACCGCATACCCCTTAAACTGATCGACAAATTTCCCGTCAACCGCCTGCAGTTCGCGCGCTTCATCCAAAACTTCCACCCGCGCTGATTGGGCCGATCCTGCAATATCGAAGCTCACCTCAACCGGCTGATTTCGCATCGCAACCGCAAAAATATAAGTGGCATCGCCCTGCCGTTTACACAGGGTGTTGATCGGAATATTTGGATCCGATGGCCGTGCCTGAATTACACCGGCGACTGTGGGCAAGTTGAGCACCGGGGCAAGCCGCATGATTCCGGCGTCGATCTCCTTCACCCCCGCCGTCAAATCCGCATCTGCCAGCAAGGCGGCCTCGACAAACTTCGGCTTGAATTGATGACAGAAGTAAATGATTCCGCTCGCCCCGCTGGTGATCGCCATCCATACTTCGGTTCGAATCTGCGATCGCGTTGGTGTGACCTTTTCATTCCCCGCCGCCTCAATGCAGCACCAGACCGGTTTTGTGCCATCCGTCCATTCCACCAGTCGCTTAACCCCTTGCGCCACGTACCATAAGTTTCCCGCCACCGCCGGGGCATCGTGCGTCGCGGGGTATATGTCGAAGCATGCGATATCACAGGCCTTCAAATACGCGCGGTAATCCTCCGGATGATTTGTGCGAACGCCCCTGCCGTACCATCCATCCCACGCGACGCCCTGCCCGAGATTCAACAAAACGGGATGTACGGGGTCAGCCTGCTTCAGCTTTTCAAAGTGCTCAACAACTTTTTCAGCGGGAATGGGCGGCCCGTACCCGCCTCCTTTGATAGCCTGGGCGTTGTCGGGCTCATCCCCGTGCAACCAGCCGACGATCGCGCCCTGCTCCTTTCGCACGAGGCCGGCGGTGTTCTGGTCACAGATCACGTACATGCCGGCCGTGCGCAGCGCGTTAAGCTGCACGGCCGTTGGTCCGCCATACAAGCCGACGTAAATATTAATCCCGATCGCTTTATACCTGGCGGCATTCGCGGGATTCTGAAGCCACACGCCAATGGGAAAAAAGTCCGGCCGCGAGAGAACGCTCGTCGATGGTGCACTGGTACTGCCCGCCTGAACCGCGGCGTGGCAGCACGAAGCGATCAACAATCCCGCAAGTACGACTTTTGCAAAACGAAACCGGCACTCACGCCCATCGATCATGGGCAGAGGTTACAACTCATCGTTCTTAATCGCGAGCGTGCGCAACCCAATACCATCCTTATCGTTTAGGAGTGATTCATCCACCTTGGCCTTCACCGTCCGTCGGTCCAATTTCAATCGTCGGGCTGTTTCCTCGAAGTTCTTGGTGCGTGAATACACCAGGCTGCAATACCGGCGGAGCAGTTCATCGGCGGTAAGCGATCCCGCTTCAAGTTCGCGCGCCAGCAAGGTTCCCGCATCTGCGCTCGCCCTCGTCGGCGGGACGTATTCCTTTCGAATCAGCACATTCCGCACGCACTGTTCCAACTCGCGAAAGTTGCCCGGCCACGCATATTCATCCCCCAAATGGTTGTGAATCCAGCTCTCTACTTCCTCGGCCAGTGCATCAGCCTCATCGCCCGCCAACCGGCGAGTGATGAATAGCACCATCCCGTGCAAATCCTCGGGGCATGCTGCCAACTGCTCATGCAGCGATGGCGTGGTCACCAGATCGGAGCAGAGCCGGTAATAAAAGTCCTCGCGAAAGCTGCCCTGGTTCATCCGCTCCACCAGGTTGCGATTGGTCGCGGCGACAATCTTCCCGCGAAACTCACGCGTGCGGGTATCGCCCAGTCGCTGGAAGCTGCGGGTCTGCAAGACGCGCAACAGCTTCACCTGAATGGCCGGATCAAGATCCCCGATCTCATCCAGAAACACGCTGCCCAGCGGATGGCATACTTCCATCCACCCCGTGCGATCCTCCAGCGCGCCGGTGAAGGCCCCCCGCTGGTGCCCGAACAGTTCCGATTCGATCAGGGTTGGCGACAGGGCCGAGAGGTTCAGGGGATGAAACAATTCCTCGGATTGAGCCGCAAACGTTTTTGTTTTTGGATCGAGTGGAATGTATCGAGATAGGGCAATGGCCCTGGCGACCAGTTCCTTGCCCGTTCCCGAAGGGCCGGTGATGAGCGTTGTGATGTCCGCCATGCGATCGAACATCAGCCGGCGATAGCGGTTCATGTCGTGGGTGAAGATGGATTGCCATACCGCCGCCCGCAGTTTTGCCGCCGGCATGGAAGCGCCAACGATGTGCCGGAATACGTAATGAAACGCGCGCCGCACCTGAAAGAAGCACGCAAAGAGATGGGCGGCCTCATAGCCGCTGGGCATCGCCACATCCGGCACTTCCAGCAACCGTCGAAAGTCGATCACGAACCGACGAAACAACGTGGCGACATCCTGCTTCGGCGCGGGCTTAGTTCCTTTCACATATTCCCGCAGCCACTCCTGTATTCCGTAATACAAGACATAAACCGCCAAATCCTCGTAAAGCTGTAGTTCCTGATTTGAGCCGCGAACGCCCGCGGCCAATCGCACCCGCACGCCATCCACCACCGCCTCTGCGCGCTCGCGCAGCTTGCCAATGTTGGGCCTGTTACCATCCCAATCCGCCCCTACGTTCCAAACAATATCCATCATCACGAACTGCTCGCCGAGCGCTTCCCGCTCGTATTCGATTCGCTCCGGCAGGAACGGATTGCAATGCGAGAGACGGGACATGACCCCTGCGAACGATCGCTCCGCCGACGACTCAAATAACATGGGCATCTCCACCGTGAGTACATAAAATGTACAGCATTGGTACATTTTACCATAAAACCGAAGCGCACTCATTGAAGATTGATAGATAAGCATCTCGCATAGCACCACTTACAACGCCGCTCTTCGCGGGCACACCTTGTGCATTGCCCCCTTCGGTCACAAGTCTTACATACGGGAGGTTCAATGCGGCTCACTCGAATTGCCGGCGCAGGATGCGCTCTGTCGCTCCTGGTCGGCTGCTCCTATCAGTCCAAACGCAGCGGGCAAGGCGCGGATTACGCAAAATACGTTTACGCGCTCTACGACGATCCAAGCGGCGGCGCGACGGCTTCGACTACTTCCCCTCGATTTCCGCTCAACCTTGCGGTCGCAGAGATCGGCGAACTTTCTCCACCGACGGATCTTCTGGAATCGCTACGCACCGACACGCGCGTTTTCCGCCGGATCTCCGGGATCCCGGGAATCTCCGACGGCGACTTTCGCTCCGATCCCTACGCCCCCGATGCAGATTGCAAAACCCCTCAGGCCTTCGCCGCGACGCGCGTCGCCCTTCGAAGGCTCGAGCGCCTCGCACGCGATACGGGGATGGACTATCTGCTGCTCGTCGGCGCGACCGTCGATTCGCGTTCGCGACCGACGCCCGCGTCCATTCTCGATCTCACCATCGTCGGGGCTTATGTCGTGCCCAGCAACGATCTGAGCGCGCAGGCCCGCGCCTCGGCCATTCTGCTGGATCTGCGCACCGAGCGGATCGTCATGACCAGCAGCGCCGCCGATCACAACAAAACTTTCGCACCGTCGGTCGTGAATGCCGGCGCGGAAGATCAGCTCATTCGCGCCATCCGAGATTCGGTATATCAGCGGCTCACCCACCAGTTCATTGCCGATGTGCATCGCCGGGCGGGGCTCATCGACAGCACAGTCACTCCATCCAGTAAAGGAGCTCACTCATGAAATCGCCGGATACAAAATCAGTTCATGTACGGATTAGGAGATCGTTTACGCTTATCATCGCAGCATTCACGTTGTGCGCGGTGCTTCCGGCATTTCGCGCCAACGCGTCGGGGCTGCTGATCGCCGATGGCGGCAACGGCGGGGTTCTCACCATCAAACAGCAGGATGTGCGGGTCACCATCAACAATGGCGTTGCGGTGACTCACGTCACTCAGGTTTTCCAAAACACCGAGAACCGCCAGGTCGAAGCGCTCTACACGTTCCCAGTGCCCAAGGGCGCATCGGTCGCCAACTTCAGTATGTGGATCAATGGAAAGGAGATGGTCGGCGAAGTGGTTGAGAAAGCTCGCGCCCGCCAGATCTACGACAGCTACCGCCAGCGCCGCCGCGATCCGGGCTTGCTTGAACAGACTGATTTCCGCACTTTCGAGATGCGCGTTTTCCCGATCGCGCCACTGGCCGAGCAGAAAGTCGAAATCAGTTACTACCAGGAGCTGGATTTCGATCATGATTGGGCGACGTACGTTTACCCGCTCGCCACCGCCACGCGTCCGGAACTTCGCCAGCAGACTGCCGGCAAGTTCTCCCTGAACTTCGATGTGAAGTCTCAGATCCCCGTCTCGGCCATCGAAAGCCCCAGCCACCCGAACGATTTCGCCTTCGCCAAACATCGCGAGGACTACTGGCAGGCTAGCTTCGAACGCCGCGATGGAGATCTGGGTCGCGACGTGGTTCTGGCGTATCACCTCGCGCGGCCCAAGACCGGCGTCGACATGATCACCTCGCGCCAGGGCGATGAAGACGGCTACTTCTGCCTTACCCTCACCGCCGGCCAGGAACTTAAGGCCAAAGAAGCCGGCATGGATTACGTCTTCGTCCTGGATATCTCCGGCAGTATGAACGACGACGGCAAGCTCAAGATTTCCCGCGGATCGCTCGACGCTTTTATCAATGCCCTGGGCGCCGGAGATCATTTCGAAGTGATGACATTCAACGTCGAGCCGCACCGGCTGTTCAATAAGCTCACCGACGCGACGCCCGAATCCAAACAGAAAGCGGTTGCGTTCTTAACTTCCCAGGAAGCGCGGGGCGGAACGGTTCTTCATCCGGCGCTGACCTCCGCCTATAAATACGCTCAGCCCTCACGTCCATTGAACGTTGTCATTCTTAGCGACGGGCTGACTGAAGCCGACGAGCGGGCGCAATTAATCGATTTGATCGCACATCGCCCCACCGGCAGCCGGGTGTTTTGCATCGGCGTTGGCAATGACGTCGATCGCGGGCTTCTTAATAAGATGGCCACTGACGCCGGCGGCCTTTGTGCCTTCCTCTCGTCGGAAGACAACCTCGACCGCCAGGCGCAGGCTTTTCGCCGGAAGCTCATGCACCCGGTCGCGGGCGATATCAAGCTCGATTTCCAGGGAGCCAAGGTCTACGACCTGGAGCCGCAACAGATTCCCAATCTGTATTTCGGAATGCCGGTTCGCGTGTACGGGCGCTACCGCAATTCCGGGCCCGCCAAATTGATGCTGACTGCGACGATCGAAGGCCAGAAACTATCGCGCCCGGTCGATCTCGACTTTCCCGCCAAAGACGTGGCCAACCCTGAAATCGAGCGGATGTGGGCGATGAAGAAGGTTGACCAGTTGCTTGCCGCTGGAGATGCCGGCAGCTCGCCCAACAGCGTCAGCGGTGAAATCGTCCGCCTTGGCGAAGCGTATTCCATCGCGACTCAATACACGTCGTTTATCGTGCTGGAAAACGACGCCGAGTATCAGCGCTGGCAGATCGACCGAAAGAACGTGCTTCGACTGAAGCGCGATCGAGCCGCTCAGGAAACCGTGGCGCATGAACTGGCAGCATTGCGGGACAAAGCCGCGGCCGATCTTGGACCTGCGCCGGAAAAAGCACCCGAACCCGCGGCTCCGGTATTAAGCGCACCGATGCCAACGCCTTCGGTGACGCCAACGGGGCCATCTCCTGCGCCCCGCCAGAATCAGCCCGCACCGCGCAGCCATAACAGCACTGATATTGAAACCGGCGGCGGATCAAACGGGGGCGGGGCGTTCGGCCCGCTTAGTTCGGTTGGGGTGATCGCGCTGGCCGTGCTGGTTGTTATCAGTCACACCCGGGCCAGGGGGGCCCGGACAACGGAGGCAGCGTAATTCGGTCGGACCCGTGGCGATGTCGCTCGGGCCGAAGCCTCCGGTGGCGGCGAGACGCGAATAGCGCCTCGCCGCTCTTATTTCATCTGCTCTATGAATACGTACAAGATCAATCGCGTTAGCTTCCCCTGGATTACTTTCTGGATCTGCATTGCCGGCCTGTTGGCATCGACACTGCATCTGGACCGTTTACTCGAATTTCAACCATCGCATCCGTTCACGGAGCCCTACCGAATAATCGCGTGTCACCTTGCCCACTGGTCATGGTCTCACGTGGGATGGTCCCTGGGATCGTTCGCCGCGCTGGGCGCGCTATGCGAATTACGCGACCGCCGCACATTTGCCTTGTGCACGGCACTGAGTGCGACCGTCATCCCGCTGCTGCTCGTGGTGATCGAACCTCGAGTGAAATCCTATCGGGGGATGAGTGGGATCGATTCTGCGTTTTTTGCCTTGCTTGCATTCCAACTGGTCGTCACTCGATTGCGCTCGCAACCAGGAATCGCCATCGCGGCGGCCACGCTCATAATCGCGTTCGGGCTGAAGGTGTTTTACGAGCAATTCTTTCATGTGGCGGTATTCGCAGACAGCGCTGGGGCCGGATTTGTGCCGGTACCAGGGGCGCATCTGGCCGGTGCGGCGGTCGGTGCGATCATTGCATGCCGGGGTTGTTTTCTGAACACCTCGACATTTTTCAAGTTCAATTGGAGCAAAGTTCGCCCAAAGTTTTGCGAATAATCCGTTCCCTGTAAAATGCGGAACTGAAAGCAGGAGCTCACGGCGTTGAGTGACATGGGCATCTTTGCCCATGATGCATGTATGCTCGCACGCACGGCGGAATT
>DAIRGS010000414.1:0-5423 GCA_036794395.1 Tepidisphaeraceae bacterium
CCGAGCGGATCATGAAAATGCTGTCGAAATGGAGGCATTATGGATGGAGCTTCTCCCTGCTAATGTGTGTGGTGACGCTAGTGCTCTGGATTGCACCGGTTCCTCCGTGGCGGGACAACGGAAGAAGGACGTTCTACTTCTCTGTGGAGACGCATCACGTCCTACGAGTGAACGTCTTTCGGACCACGGCTTCACCCGTCGTTAGCCCCCCACAGAACAATGTTCGTGCATTCGTAAATTGGCAAATGGCACTCCCTTCCGGCCCCGTTTTCCACGCGCTAGGTTTTCAAGTTGCTCATTATCCTTGGTTTAAGGGGTCATGGAGGGCTGACGGGAGTGAGGGGCTTACGCATGTGGGAACCCACTGGTCGGTTGACTTTCCCTTCCTTCCGCTCGTACTACTATTCGCATTGCCGTCAGTGATATCGGCCATTCTGGCTTGGCGAAGGCGGATCGCGATGTCACGGATGGGGCGATGTACCGCCTGTGGCTACAACCTGACCGCCAATGTCAGCGGCGTGTGTCCCGAATGCGGCTTAGCGGTCGCGCCTAACCACAAAACCCCGATCCTGCCCACAAATTCGATTAGCTAAGGCAATTTATGGGCAAAGCCCTTCTCGCCCCAAAAAACCCCTCTCTTTCTGTTTACCGCACGTCCGATATACTAAAATGAACGTCTGTTCCCTCGGGGGAGCGGTTGTCGGGAGAAATGCGCGGAGAGTCGTTGGCCAGCGAAAGACAACGGACAGTTTCGAAGGAGACATCGCTCAGCGGGCTGGGACTCTTTTCCGGAGAACCCGCCACGCTCACGTTCGCGCCCGCCGAGCCCGATACCGGCATCACCTTCATCCGCGAACAGGACGGCAAAGTCGCCACCATTCAAGCCTCCGTTTTGAATGTAGCGCGCCGCCCTCGACGAACCTGCCTGAAAAATGGCACCCTCTTCGTCGAAACCGTCGAACACTGCATGGCCGCCCTTGCCGGCATGCGGATCGACAACGCCATCGTCAGAGTCACCGGCGGCTCGATCGGTGAACTTCCCGCCGGTGATGGCAGCAGCCGCCCATTTGTCGAAGTCATTCAGGAAGCAGGAGTTGTCGAACAGGACGAAATGGTCCGGCCCCTGGTCATCCGCAAACCCATTCAGGTCGCGGCAGAGGGCGCCACGCTCGCCGCCCTCCCCGGTCCAACCGATCGACTCGAAATCATCTACGACTTCGAGGCCAAAGCCCCCATCGGCCGCCAGCTTTTCAGCTTTCACCTGGGCGACGACGATTTCATCTCCCACCTCGCCCCCGCTCGCACCTTCGTATTCGAAGACGAAGCCCGCGAGTTGCGCGCCCGCGGACTCGGCCAGCATCTAACCCCCCGCGAACTCTTAGTCATCTCCCCCACCGGCCCCATCGACAACGAATTTCGCTTCGCCGATGAATGTGTCCGCCACAAAGTCCTCGACCTGATCGGCGATCTTTTCCTGGTCGGCCGGCCGGTACGCGGGCGGATTGTCGCCAGCAAGAGCGGCCACGCACTCAACCACCTGCTCGCCCGGAAATTGCTCGCCCAGGAAGAAGATTGGCACCGCCAAAGCCTGGTTCACCGCGATGCGGAAATGGACATCCGCCGCATCCAGCGGATCCTCCCGCATCGCTATCCAATGCTCCTGGTGGACCGCGTTCTGGAAATCATTGGCGACAGCAAAGCCATTGGGATTAAAAACGTTACGTTCAATGATATCTTCTTCCAGGGCCACTACCCCGGCACCCCGATTATGCCGGGCGTTCTCATCGTCGAGGCAATGGCACAGCTCGGCGGGTTATTGCTCAGCCAAAAACTGGAACATACCGGTAAGCTTGCCGTACTCCTGAGCATGGATAAGGTCAAAATGCGCCAACCGGTCGTCCCCGGCGACCAGTTGCTGCTCGAGGCCGTCACCGTGCGCGTTAAAAGCAGAACCGGTCACGTACGCTGCAAAGCCTTTGTCGAAGATAAATTGGCATGTGAGGCCGATATTAAGTTTATGCTCGTAGACGCGGAGCCCGTGTGACAGCAATGAAGTCTGAGACGTCAAAGCCGAAGGAAACCAAAGCCGCCGCAGCCGGCAGGCGGGCCCCTTGGTTTCTCTCGCTTTTTACATTCCGCTTTTTCTCCGACGAGATGCCCAAGATCTCGCCCCACGCGGTCATCGACCCTAGCGCCGAGATCGCCGAGGATGTCGAGGTCGGCCCGTTCTGTGTGATTGGGCCCCAGGTGAAAATCGAGACCGGCTGCCGTCTCCTGAATAACGTCACGATCCTTGGCCGCACCACCATCGGCAAAGACAACGTCTTCTTCCCCAACGCCGTCATCGGAGCCGCACCGCAAGATAAGAAATTCAAGGGCGAAACCACCGAACTCACCATCGGCAATGCCAACGTCTTCCGCGAAGCCGTCACCCTTCACGTCGGCACCGAAAAAGGCGGCGGCGTCACGCGCATCGGTGATAACGGCCTATACATGGTCAACGCCCACATCGGCCACGATGCCAACATCGGCAATGGCGTGGTCCTTTCGAACAACGTCATGATCGCCGGCCACGTCGTCTGCGAAAACAACGTCGCCATCATGGGCGGCGTCGGCGTTCACCACTACGTCACGCTCGGCGAAGGGTCGTACATCGGCGGCTATTCACGCATCCACTACGACGTGCCTCCCTTCTGCAAGGTCGACGGCGCTGACATGATTCGCGGCCTCAATAAAGTCGGCCTCCGCCGCTCGGGATATACCGAATCCGATGTCGAAGCCCTGGAAAATGCTTACCGCCGCCTGTTCAACCGCAAAAAACCCATGTCCCTGGCGATGGCCGAATTCGACACCCTCAATGGTCTGAACCCCTACGTCAAACAAATGGTCGAATTCCTCCAGCGCCGCTCGGCTGGGAAAAATGGCCGTTATCTTGAGTCCCAGAAGCACAAAGTAACCGCGTTCGATTCAGCAGCCCCTCACGAGAGCACCGAGCCCGTGTAGCACGCTCCCGCGCTCGATCCACGAAACGCTTCCGGCTTTTTCCCGGTGCGGCTTTCGTACTCGTCCATGATCCGATCAATCGCCGCATCCGCGCGCTCGCTCACATCCGCAAGAACCGCCACCGTCCCCCCGCTGCCCCCACCGGTAATTCGCCCACCGTATAACCCCTCAGCCTCATTCCGTCGCACCAGATCCACCAGCACATCACACTCGGCCGCTCCCAGCATCGCATCCATCCCATACGATTGATGCGACGCATACATCAGGTGCCCCGCCCGATCCAGATCCAGTTTCCGCTGCCCCGGCGGAAGGGTGTGTGACAGATTTGGCGGCCACCTTTTTTCCCTCTCCCGGTACGCCGGGGGAGGGTAGGGAGGGGGTTGGCTTTGGATTCCCTTCCCAGCGGGTAGGTCACGCACGCCCGGCAGAAGCTTCCCAGCCGCCTCCAGAAACTCCACAAACCGCCGCACGCGCCGCGGCTCCAGCACATGATGATCCGTCGCATGTCGCGGCTGATATTCCACATCCGCCTCAACACGCGTCACCCCATCAGCCGTCGGTCCATATCGATCCAGAAACTCCCGCCCCATCATCACCTCCGGCACGTGAGACCGGAACAACGCCTTGTAATCATCCGGCTCCACATTCGCCAGATAACCGTTGGTCGGATCGGCAGTCATCGTCATTCCCGCCGCGGCCCCCATCTCGCGAATTTTTTCCAGAATGATCCGATGCCCCATGAACGCCGCACACCGGGTCCGCTCGTACGCCCCTCCGCCCACGCTGTGTTTAACATTGCTGTTGATCCCCACCACCGCGATGCCCTCAGGCAACTCCAAAGCCGGTAACACCTCATGCGGCTGGCACACCATCCGCAGCAACTTGCCCGCCTCGCCCATGCAACTGGTCACCTGGTCCATGATGCCACACGGCGCCCCAACCACATGATTCTCCGCCCACTGACATCGCTCGGCCAACTCCATCGGCGAAAGTCGCAGGTCCAATTGATCAACCATCGCCGTCATAGTCGCAACCTCAATGGCCGCGCTCGAACTCACCCCCGCACCCGATGGCACGTTGCTCAGCACTGCGATATTCAAACCGCGCCTCATCGCCCCAATCACGCCATGGCTCACGTTAAGCGCCACCAGGCACCCCGCTAGATACCCCGCCCAACGCCGCGCCGGATCTGCCCCAAACTCCCGCCGCAATTCTTCCGTAGTTTTGTCCGCCAATGCCGCCAGCGGAATCTGAAATGTAAAGGGCTTGTGTTCGTCCAGAAGATTGAACGAAAAGATTTGCACCGATCGATCGTCGCGCTCCTGAAGCGCGACAGCCGCGACGCGCGCCAGCGGCATCTCGCACACCAGCGATCCCGTGTAATCGGCGATGCCCCCCATCACATCCAGCCGCCCCGGAGCCCGGCTGACTCGAATCGGCCGGCCTGGATCGAATGCCGCACTCAGCTCACCCCGGACCCGCGACACCAGCGTCGCGACCGGGTCAATGTCCGGGGGTCCGGGTGGGCGCTCGGTACTTGCCACGTTCTTTTTCCTCGCCCTGCGGCTGAATGATCAACTGGTCGAACAAACGCCCCGAAACTTGCGACGACGCAGGCATCGTCGACGAGCGCGTCGCCGACTCGCCCACCGCGGCGCTCCCGCCATTTAAATCAAACTGCGCCAGCAGAACGTAATAATTCTTCGTCGAGATCGTCGGAAAATGCAGTTGAAACGTGTACGCCCGCAGCGCCGAATTCCAATGCTCCTGCTGCTGCTCGCGCGTATCCATCGGCGCGATCCACGGCTCAGATAACCGCTGCCCCTTCACATCCGGCGCATCCTTACGATAACTGTACAACTCGAACCGAACCTGCCCCGTCGCCCGCGTCGGCTCCCCAAACTGATCCAAAATCTCCAGCGTCGCCTCGATCCCGTCCGGCTTCCCCGTCCCGCTCCAATCTCGAACCTGCGTAAACGTCGGATGAATTCGAATCGTGGTAGGACCAAACATCTGCTGATCCATCACCGACCGTGTCCGAGGCTCCGCCCCCCCACACCCAAACCCACTCGCCGCCAACACCACAATCAAAACCAAACGCCACATGCCCGCGCATGTTAGGTGACCCACAATAGCTGTCAACGATTCACCCCTTCTCCCCGCGCCTTGCACTCAGGGGTGACGACAGGAAGGAGGACGCTCGGCCTTCTCAATTCCCTCGTTCCCAATTTCGGATTTCGTCATTCGAACCTCATTCGAAAATCTGCAATCTCTCTATCTCCTTGTCTCCTTGTCTCCTCCCCCCATTTCCCATTCTCCATTTTCCATTTTCCATTCCCTACCCAAACACCTTCCTCCACACCCCCGGCCCCAACACCAACACCCCCACCGCAATCGAAGCAATCGACGCAATCAAAACC
>DAIRGS010000099.1:0-6602 GCA_036794395.1 Tepidisphaeraceae bacterium
CGGAAACGGATAGGCCGCTCCTACGCCACCGCGCCACGTCTCGACTCTACCCGTTCCACAGCTCACACATAGCCTTTCTTGCAATTTTCTCTGCGATCTCTCTTCGAGCCTGAGCCTCAGAGCCGAAGGCCGCGACTCTGCGGTGAATCATGATTTCCCGTGTTAGGGATGTGGTATCATATCGGGACCCATGAGCGGGGAATTAAACGACAATTCGATGCGGCAGTCAGCCGTTCCGCGGCGGTTCTGGTGGTTGACGCGGTTTGCGATTGGGTTGGTTGCGCTGATTGCTGGGCTTTTGATTTTGAATCAGTGGTGGATCCACACGGCGGACAAGCGATATCAGGCCGTAATCGATGCCGCACACGCGCGGGGTGAGCCCATCCTGCCGGCGGATTTTGATGCGAGCCCGGTTCCGGATGAGCAGAATAAGGCGTTGTTTCTGCAAAACGCGGCGAAAGCGATCACACTCGATCCGGCGTATGTCGCGTTTCAGAGGTCTTTCGATTCGGATGAACCGTTGACCGCCGAACAGCTCGCGCTGATCAAGAAAACCCTTGTCGCTAACGCGACTGCTTTGGACCTTGCCCGGCGGGCCCGATCGGCTACGGGCGTCGATTGGAAAGCGCCGCTGCGCACGCCGGTGATCAGTTCGCCGACGGCCTTCATACATCTCAACCAGCAGCGGGAACTGGCAAAGCTGTTGAGATGTTCGGCACTCTACAACCACTCCATTGGCAACGACCGTGAATCGATTGAGGCGGTACGCGACATCTTCAACCTGATAGATGGCATCGCCCGCGGCCCTACCGCGCTTGTCGTGAATCTCGTGGGAATTGGTCTGACTGCGATGGCGACCGACACGATCGAGAAGATTGCGCCCGCTTTGACAATTGGGCAGTCCAACGAGCCGAGGGAAGGCTCGGCGCTCACAGGATCGGCGAGCCGCGCTCAGGTGGGCGAGCTCATCGCCTGGCTCATAGATGAAGGATATTGGCAGCGTGCAATGCTGCGCGGATGGCAAGGCGAGCGCATGATGGAGCTTGATGCATTCAGCATGATCGCCGGCGCGAGCAAGAGTGGCACCGCCGGCCTCCTGCGGGGCTCGCGCGGTGACCCGGCTGCATTGTTCAGCGCCGCACTCGAACTTGATATTCTTCGCGCGGTCAAATTCCCAGTTGCCGGGGCGGCGGCGACGATGCAATCGAACTGGCCGGCTGCACAATCAATGATACCGCGTGAAAAACCAGGCGATTCGCAGATTGAAGAATCATTGACAATGTTGAGCCGCATTATCACCCCCACCACCGGTCGCGGAATCGAGCAGCAGTTTCGAGCCACGGTAGAGCGTCGCGCCGCGGCAATCCGGTTGGCGATTCGGATGTATCGCGTGGATCATGGCGGGAGCTACCCCGATACATTGGCGCGGCTGGCGCCGGCTTATCTTCCAGGCGTGCCGGTCGATCCATTCGCGGCCGATGGCCGTCCGATGACCTACCGGCCCCAGGCGAAACCGCCGGTTGTATACAGTGTTGGGACAAACGGAATGGACGATGGTGGAACCATCCTCCAACACAATGATCCCAAAGGTAATTGGGTTCCGCGCTGGGATTGCCCTGACATGGTGTATCCGCTGGAAACCGTGCCGCCGCCGGCGACACAGCCTTCACCGGAAGCTGAGAATCACGAATGAGACATACAGCGCTGCAACCGGGATTATCGCGGCCAAGGACATGCATACGCCCCATATCATCGGAAGCAGGATCGCCATGGCAGTCGTGCGGCCGATTTCGCAATGGGTGACATTTCGCATCAAGTTGACGCTGACGGCATACACGTCAAATAAGAGCGCTCCCAAAAGCAAACTCGCTACGATCAGACACACAAGACCCAATTGTTCGGAGACCGCATTGCCTGAAGCAGCCACGTAATCGAGCACGAAGAGTGCTGACGGCAGCCAAAGCCAGGCCAGTGGCGCTGCCGCGTAATAGCTGAGGGCGATGGCGCGGTTCTGCCGGACGAGGGGCATGCTTCGGGGATGGAACCAATAGCTCGCGACGCCGGTGGCCAGGAAGAGGAACAGCCCGATCGAAAGCAGAGCGAGGGCGAAAATGATCAGTTCAATCCACCAGCCAATCGAAGCATGCGGGCGGAGTGCATCGCTAATTATTCGATAGTTATCCGCGACAAGCCACGGGCAGAGTGACGTCCAGACGATCAATACGGTGATGAACTGAAACTGCCGGGCGCTGCGATAGGTCACCGGCCGATTGATTTCCTCGGCAAGTTTTTTGGGATGAAATATGACCAGTCGGGTCGTGCGCCAGAAGGCGCGGAAGTAGCCGATCTCGCGTCTGTGTTCCCATGGAATTCGGGAGACGGACATGGCCGAGCGGTCGATCGGCAGGCCACATTCGGGGCATTTTTCGCTGGTGATGGAGCGGAGATCGTAGCCGCATTGGGGGCAGACGAGCGATTCGGGTTCGACGGTAACGGGAGGCGATTGTGCGTTGGTTGATAGTTCCTCCACGCGTCCATCATCGGTGGACCTGAGGTTCATTTCCACCAAAGTTATCGGGAGAACTTAAAATCCTTGATTGCCGGGACGGCGCACCATGAGGTTGAGGTACTATTTCCATGGGAGTGCCTTTACCTGAACTCCAATGATGCTACCCACGGCAGATATTGCTTCGCACGAACGGACACCACCGCGGAGGTTTTGGTGGTTAAAACGCCTCGCGCTGGCAATGGTGCTTGGGATCGTTCTATTGAGCACGCTCTGGTGGCTGTGGTCGCGTGCGGCAGACAGGAAACTGGCGGCAATCGTCGCCGATGCAAAGGCGCGGGGGGAGCCGATCCTGACAGAGGATTTTGAACCGGCGAAGGTCGCTGATGCAGATAATGCAGCCATACTATTTTCACAAGCCGCCGGGGCGATGGTGACAACTCCGCAGTTCGATCGCCTGGGAAATCGTATCGAGACGCCGTTACAACCAGAACAGTTCCAGCTTATCGCCAGCACCGTGTCCGCCAATCGCCGGGCGCTGCAATTGGCTCGGCAAGCCGCGACCAGACCGTCAGCCTCTTGGAACTATCCAGAGAACTCGCCAGCGATACGAACATGGCGATCGGGCCAGAGGGAGCTTTACCGGCTAATCCATCTGGCGGCATTGTACAGTCATCAACAGTCGGATGATCGAGAGTCGTTTTTGCTGACGAGGGATCTTTTGCAACAGTCCTTCGCCATGGAGTCAGGGCCGGCAAGGTTTCTCAATCGGCTGATTGAGATGGTGATGGAGTCTAATGCCGTAGACATCGTCCATCGGGTGGCAAGGGATTCCAAGTTTGACAGCGCGTCGCTAACGCCTGAATACAGGCAGCAAGCCCACGACCTGATCGCTCTGCTTCTCACCGAGGACCTGTACCACCGTGCGGACGTGCGTGCGACATTTGCAATGCGCATGCAGTACATGAGTACGACGGCTGAGCTGGGCAAAATAATGACGGACCCTGAAGATGCGATACTCCTCCCGATGTATAAGTTTGATATCGCGAGGGGAGCTGTTCGGTCGGGCGCGTTTGCGCGAGCGACCATCGCGGCAACCTGGCCTGAGGCATTCCCGAAACTGCCTTCGATTGAAGAGCCGTATGGGTCGAGCTTGTTCAGGACCACAAGACTCATAAGCGTTATCCATGAGCCTACCATCTACAGTCGAATCAGGGCATTTTATGAGGCGGCTGTCGCACGGCGTGCGGCCGCTGTCGAGCTTGCGATCCGGCTGTACAGGTTTGATCACGGATTGCAGTATCCGCGCAACCTTGATGATTTGGTGCCGGCATATCTCCCGTTGGTTCCGCGAGACGCAATGACATCGGATGGCCGCCCGCTTGGCTATCGCCCGGATAATCACCCGCCGATCCTTTACACCAGCCAATACAACAGGAAGGACCGCGTCACTTGGGACGCACCTGACGTTTTCCCGCTCGAACCCGCACCTCCAAAAAAGCCTCCCGCTTCACGTCAAGCTCAAAATCATAAGTGAGATCAACACAAAC
Source organism: Tepidisphaeraceae bacterium (assembly GCA_036794395.1). GTDB lineage: Bacteria > Planctomycetota > Phycisphaerae > Tepidisphaerales > Tepidisphaeraceae > DASXMX01. Next base: position 4,057 of record DAIRGS010000099.1, read on the forward strand.
GCGGCCACTATTGCGCAGCACAAGACACTAAGTGTCAGCCATGAAACCGGCAAAAAAATGGCGAAGGCGAGCGTGCGCGGCAAGCTGCAATGGGTGCTCCTTCGCATGAGTGAAATAGTTCGCGCCCACCAAGCGATCAAGACCGCCCAAGACAACGCGATGGCTCCTACAATCAGCGGAATCGCAACGCGTCTGGGCAAGTCATCGAGGGCGTTGGACTGATTTAGCAACGCCCTACCCATTCCCAACAGGGTCGCAGGCAGCCAAACCCAGGATAGAGCAGCACATCCATAAAAGCTGATCGCGATGGCGCGATTCTGCCGGACGACAGGCATATTCTTTGGGTGAGAGAAATAGCTGCCGACGCCGGTTGAGGCGAACATAAAAAGCCAGATCGAGAGCAGTGCTATAACAAGCGTTAACCCTTCGAGCAACCAGCCAAGCATGTCGGATGTTGGGAGATAACGGGGGCCGAACCGACTCGCATAGAACCCGATGGCCGTTCCTATTAACGGAAGTGAAGCTAAGCACACGATTGTCTGACGAAAGAGGCGGGCATCGCGATAGTTGAGGGGGCGATTCATCTCCTCGGCAAAGAGGCTTGGGCGAAAGAGCACGATGAGATGGGTGCGCCAATAGGCCCTAATGCATCCGATTTGTTTGCGATGCTCCCAGGGGATGTGGGAGACGGACAGCGCGGCCCGGTCGATGGGCAGGCCACACTCCGGGCATTTTTCACTGGTGATGGCGCGGAGATCGTAGCTGCACTCGGGGCAAATGAGCGTGTCGGACGTTGGGGTTGAAACAGTTGCGTCTGCCGGGCTTTGTTCCACGCGTGTGATCATCTTCGACACTCAATGCGAATTCCACAAAACTTTCGAGGCCGTGGAAGGTCTAATATTGAGATGGTGGCGTGGTCGCTTCAGCGACCATGTCTCTTTTGGGTTTTGTCATTGCAGATGGTCCTAAAAGACATGGTCGCTGAAGCGACCACGCCGATGTGCAAATACGCAAGAATTGAAGGAATGCCCCATGCGAATAATGGCTGTGTTGGCGATGATGTGCCTAATGATTCCAGCACCAAATACAAACGCGGCCGCCCCCCCCGCAACTGGAACTTCGGGGATGGCGAAGGGGATTGATCAGTTTGGGGTGGATCTGTATCAGCGGCTGCCGGCTGGAGAGAATTTGTTTTTTTCCCCGGCAAGTATCTCTACGGCGTTTGGGATGGCGTACGCGGGGGCGCGGGGACAGACGGCAGATGAGATTGCGCGGGTGATGCGATTCGATGCGCCGCCTGCGAAGCTAGGTACGGAGGCGGGGAAGCTTTTGAGAGATTGGAACGATGGGGACGACAAGCGGGGATATGAACTGGCGGTGGCCAATGCGATGTGGGGGCAGAAGGGGTATCCGTACGCACGCGCGTTTGGGGCGGAAATGGCGCGGGATTACGGGGCGGGGCTGCACCTTCTGGATTTTGGCCAGCCGGAGCCGGCGCGGATGGAAATCAACAAGTGGGTGGAGGATCAGACCAAGGGGAAGATCACCAATCTGATTCCGCAGGGCGGCGTAACGCCCGCCACGCGGCTGGTGCTGACCAATGCCGTGTACTTCAAGTCGGCGTGGGATCAGCCGTTCAACAAAGGCGGCACCCGTCCAGAACCGTTCAAGCTGGGCGGGGAAAAGACGGCCGACGTTCCGACGATGCACCAGATGGGCCATTTTCATCTGCTTAAAAGCGATGGGATGAGCGCGCTTGAGATGCCATATGGGCATGGAGCGCTTTCGATGATCGTGTTGCTGCCGGACGAGGTGGAGGGATTGGCGGCGATGGAAAAGAATCTGACGTATGAAAAATTGGAAGATTGGATTGGAAAGCTGCAATCGCAACCGCCGGGTGGCGTGGTTGTTTCATTTCCGAAATTCAAGATGACGCGCGAGCTGGCGCTGGGGCAGACGCTGGCTGCGATGGGAATGAAGCAGTCATTCACCGGCTCGGCGGATTTTTCGGGAATGGTGTCGACGGGATCTCACGAACGTGTGACGTTGAGCGAGGCGTATCACAAGGCGTATGTCGACGTGAACGAGGAAGGCACCGAAGCCGCCGCGGCCACCGGGCTGGTGATGCGCGCCACCGCGATGTCCGCGGTGCAGGGGACGTTCAATGCCGATCATCCGTTCATGATTGTGATTCGGGAGAATATGAGTGGGGTGGTTTTGTTTATGGGAAGAGTGGTGAACCCAGGTAGATGAGGTATGATTGTTGTCAAAACTGAGGCAAGGATATGAGCATCCGACTAAAGCCGGAAACGGAGAAGCAGATTCAGGAGCGTCTTGGCGTCAGTGGGTTTGCTTCTGCCGATGATGTCATATGTGCGGGGCTGCGCCTCCTTGATGAGCGTTCGCGGGAACATGAGGAGGGACTTAACGAGGTCCGCCGGAAGATTGCAGTGGGTCTTGAACAGCTTGATCGGGGTGAGAGTTTCGATGGTGACGAGGCGTTTGCGGAATTGTTGGCTGATCTTGAGCGGGATGGTAAGGCGGCA
>DAIRGS010000099.1:6612-22754 GCA_036794395.1 Tepidisphaeraceae bacterium
ACCTCTCCCTCCACCGGTATGCCGGGGGAGGGTTGGGGAGGGGGCGTGGGTTGACCGGCGCCACTTCTGACGACGACATTCAAGAGTATCCTGACGCTGTGTGAGCAATATCTATTGGACACTGAAAACCCCCTCCCTACCCTCCCCCGGCGTACCGGTGGAGGGAAATAAGGAAGGCATCTAAATCTAATCAACTTCTTTATCTCTATTCCGGTGGAGGCTTTTGGTGGCTGGGAAGATACCGCTGTCGCGTGTTTATCAGAGTGAAACAATTGATCGCCGGATTCTGGAAGTGGTTCGCGGGGGGAACTACATCCTGGGCCCGGAGTGCAAGGCATTTGAGAAAGAGCTCGCGGCGTACTTTGGTGTGAAGCATGTGGTGCTCTCTTCAAGCTGGACGGCGGCGGTGCATCTGCTGCATATCGCGCAGGGTCTTAAGCCGGGCGATGAGATCCTGGTCCCGTCGCTGACGGCGTTTCCGAGCATCGAGCCGATGATTCATGTCGGGGCGAGGCCGGTGTTCTGCGATATTGATGACACTTACACCATCGATCCGGAAGATGCGCGCAAGCGAATCACCAAACGTACCGTGGGCATTTTGCCGGTGCATCTATACGGACGACCGGCGAATATTGATGCATTCCAAAAGCTGGCCAGGGATCACGGATTGTGGATCATTGAAGATTGCGCGCAATCGCACGGCGCCAAGTGGAAGGGCAAGCGAGCCGGGAGTTATGGCGACCATGGGGCGTACAGTTTTTATCCCTCGAAGAATCTGACGGTGTACGGCGACGGCGGCGCGATTTCGACCAACGACGATGAGATTGCCCGCAAGGTGTCGATGCTGCGGAATCATGGGCGGAAGGATAAATACCTGCATGAGAAGGTGGGTTACAACCTGCGGTTTAATGAAATCCAGGCGGCCATCGGGCGCGAGCAGCTGAAGGTGCTGGACGACCTGAATGCCGGGCGCCGCCGGGCGGCGGAGTGGTATCGGCGCGAGCTAGCCGGCGTGAAGGGCGTGACGCTCCCCCCTACCGATGTCGAAGGACAAACCGAAACTGTTTATCACATGTTCGTCATCCGGCTCGAAACGAACGCAATTCGAGAAGGGCTTGGCAGTTCACTGAAAGAGTTGGGCATCGAAACCGGCGTACACTACCCCGTGCCAAATCATCAGCAGCCGGCCATTCACGAGTTGTACGGCACGCTGCCCACGCTCCCAAAGACCGAAGATTACGTGAAGCGGATTCTGAGCCTGCCGATGTTTCCGTCGATCACCGAGCAGGAAGTGAAGACGGTCTGCGAAGGAATTAAAACGTTCATGATCAAGCCATAAGTTCGAAGATTTCCTGATTCACGATACGACGGACAATGCGAGGAGATATAACCGCAGATAGCGCAGATGGCCGCAGATAATGCGAAGAATTGTGTTTCGGCAATTTCCCAACATTTTTTCATCTGTGTTCATCAGTGTCTATCTGTGGCAAAAAGTTTTCCGGGCGCTATCTGCGGCTCGGAGCCGACCGCTCCAACGGAATCTGACGGAAACTTAAAGTAGGGTTTTAGGAGTTCTTCGTCCGATAATATCGGGTATGAGGCTGAGGCTTTCGCGTTGTGCAGGAGAACTCGCCTGGATTGGGTTGCGTAAGAGCCGCTATGACCGAACTCTTGCTGATTTACACGTCGCTGGCCCTGTTCCGGATGCCTTTCCAGGAGAACTACATCCTTTGGAAAGTGATTGGATTTGCGGGCATCGGCACATTCGGCACGCGGTTTCTGGTGCAATGGATCTACAGCGAGCGGCTCAAAGAGAGCAAAATCCCGCCGATCTTCTGGTGGCAAAGCCTGATTGGCACGATACTGTGCCTTGCCTATTTTATACGGCAGCAGGATTCAGTGGGCATTGCAGGGTATGTACTCAACGTGATCCCCTATACGCGGAACCTGATGCTCGTATACTCCAAAAAACGGCGCGATCGCGAGGCGGAGCTTCGTGGTTTCACGCCTGTCATTTCCACTGATTCTGAGCATTAACCCCTAGCGCCAAGGATGGCACGTGAAACTGACGAACCCCATGCAACCGATCCTGAGTATCTGCGTTCCCGTTTACAACGAGGCCGAGAATCTGCCGCTCCTGCACGCGGCAATTGCAAAGGTGATCGACGCCAACGACATCGACGCCGAGATCCTGCTGGTTGACGATGGATCGAAGGATGGCTCGTGGGAAGCAATCGAGGCGCTGGTGGCGAAGGATGCGCGGGTGCGGGGTTTGAGGTTCACGAATAACTGCGGCGAGACCGCCGCGAGCGATGCCGGATTGCGGGCGGCGCGGGGAACATATGTGATGACGATGGACGCGGATCTCCAGAACGATCCGGTGGACATCCCCAAGTTCATTGCGAAGCTGGCCGAGGGGTGGGACTGCGTGTGCGGCACGCGCGTGTCGACACGCGGCGAAGGTGATAAATTCATCCGTGTCGCTTCGAGCCGGATCGCAAACTGGGTGCGGAATAAACTAAGCGACGAAAACATCAGCGACGCCGGCTGCACATATCGCGCCTTCAAGCGCGAGTGCATGGCCAGGATCAAGCTGTATCGCGGACTACACCGCTTCATCCCAACGTTGCTGAAGATGGAAGGTTACACCGTCGCCGAGATCCCGGTATCGAACAATCCGCGAATCCACGGCGAGAGCAAGTACGGCGTATGGAATCGCCTCTTCAAAAGCTTCCGCGATCTGCTCGCGATTCGGTGGATGAAGAGCCGGTTGCTGAACTATCAGGTTGCGACGGAGTTGGATCGCAGCGCCGAGCTAAGCGACGACACGCGGGACGTGAAGACCGGGGCAGCCTAAGTCAGGCTAATCAACACGTTCTGGAAGCGCTTGTAACTCGGAATCTCCCCGGACCAATTTGCCGGCATCTGTTCGGCCGATGTAGACCCACCTTGCACGACCGGCCTGCAAGTATCGGTTCCCGCTCCAATTCTTTGGGTCCACATAGTCACGTCCCGTGCGGATTCGTGCCTCGGGGCAAGAATACCATTCTGCAAATTCATCACGCCCGAATGGCTTGCGCGCAAAATTGGAAAACACCCATCGACCTGCAACCCAGCTGAAGCAGCCGAACTCTTGAATCGTCACGTCTTCGTCAGTCGCGGCCAGAGTGGTCGAGTAGACCCACGTGAACTCATAACCAGAAGGAATTCCCACGGCCGCCCGCACTTGGTTGGGATAATGCGACACCCTCAGCCCAACAGGAGTCTTGCCACATCGGACGATCGCGTTTGGAGATGAGATAATCGAGCGCCTGCCAAACAACCGCTCCAAGAACATGAATCCGCCCTTACTTTGAAATAGCGACTTATTTGGTCTTGAACACCAATAGATATGGCACCGCTGAGTGTCCTTCCGCGTCTTTGAAGTTTCCAAACTTCGGACTGTTCACCCAGATAGCGTAGGTCGTGGCAGGTTTGAGATGAACCGTCAGAACGCACGTGCGCTTGTCCGGCAGGTAGCGGGGCTTGCCGGAGGCGTCGGGAAAAGTTTCTTTGGATAACGTCGTCCACGACCAACTGTTGTCATGCATGTCCTTGCTGAAGGTCACGCGAATCTCGGTCAGTGCCGCATCCACATTATCCGCGCCCGCCTCGGGGACAGTTTTCGTGACGACGGGCGGAACGGCCTGAAGCGTCACCTCGTCGGCTCGTGCAACGCTCATGAACGATATGACTGCCAGGCAGATGAATGCAAGGGATTTCATGAACAGGACCCTCCGCGGAGTGCGGCCCGGATAAATGCCAAACGGCCGATCGCGCCGCGGACCCCAGCGCAAGTCGCAAGTATAAGAATGCCTGTTCGATGGTTGGGTGTCAAAGAAAAACTGAGAGGCATCACGGCACGATCGCGTAAGCCGTGCGGTTGATGGTGATCTCATACGCTTTCCAGCGCGCGTCGCCGGGGGCGGTCTGGAGTTCGATCCTGCGCGCAGCAATCACTTTGGCGTTGGGAAACCACGATTGAAATAGCTCCCGATCCGGCGGCGGAATGGGCACCGGATGCTTGGCGCGAGCACGCCGATCCACTTCTACATGGTCGTCCAAGATGACCAGATACACACTGGGCGCGGGACCGGTTTTTGGATGCAACGGCAGATAGAACGATGCCTCTTCGGGCATACGGGACTGGAGGATGGCCGTGTGATACCCATCGGCCATCTGCACCATTTCCCGCACCGCCGGCGCAGGCGAACGGGCATTGTTGATCGGCGTCAGATAAAACGCGCCAAACCCCAACAGCACAAACGCGTAAGACACTGTTTGATATGCCAGCCACTTCACGGGCCGGACGGCGTGCATCTCGCGCATGGAATAGACCGCGAATACCAATGCCAGCCCGGACAGGAGCATCGCCGTGACCGTCAGAGAATGCGCCGAGCGGGCAAGAAATAGAAGTGTAATCGCCCAAGCGACGGCTATGAGCGATTGAATAACGATAATGGTCCCTGGCAATCCACCCATTCGCGCGCGTACCGCCAGTCGAAGCAACGGAACAGTTGCCACCCCCAGCATCAAGGCCTGAGCCGGCATCATCGGCAACAGGTACGGGAGCTTCTTCTGCCCGGCAATGGAGAAGAAGCCGATCGTGATGAGGTACCACAGGAGAGGGAAAAACCAGCGCGAGCGATTGCGGAGCAGCGGGTACGCAACCGCGAACATCCACAACGGAATCCACGGCGCCGCCATGAGCGGCAGATTGATCGCGTAATACCACCACTCCCTGACATTCTCCTGATTTTCACCCGACACTTCGCCAACAGATTCGTACCGCCACAATTCCGTCGCATTCGAAACCTGCTTCAGCACGGCCATCGGCCAGGGGAGCGCGATTGCCACAAATACCAACACGCCTAGCGTGTGCGCCCGCCATCCGCGTGGGAGCCCGCGGCGAAAACACAGGTGAAACAGAACCAATGGAATCAGGGTATGAAGAAAGATCAGCGGACCTTTGGACAGCGCGCCAAGGGCAAGCGAAATGTAAAACAGCACGATGAAACGGGAGTGCGAGGCTCCTGCCGAGCCGGTGTCGCGTGACCCAGGCGCATCCGGCTCGGCAGGAGCCTCGCACTCCCGGCATCGTGTGCTGTTAGGCAGACACGCTTTGATCCACGCCCATATCGATGCAAGTGTGAAAAACGCGAGATACGGGTCCGCCATCGCAAGCCGATATTGCTCGGCAACAAGATACATGGTGAGCCATATAACTGTCGCAACCCAGGCAACGCGGTAGTTATACAGAACTCTGGCCAGATCAAACAACAGAAGCGTGGCCAGGACACCGAGCAGCGCAGGAACCAGACGCGAGGTGGCTTCTGAAACGCCAAAGATTCGATACACGATGGCGGCGCCCCAGTATGGCAGCGGCGGCTTTTGCAGCCGGATCTGGCCATTGAGAACTGGGACGATCCATGGGTTCACATGCAATGGCGGAGCATCAATATCTGCCGCCAGACGGAGGATGCCCTGCTTCCGCACCAAGTGGGCCGCCGGCACTTCAACCTTGCCCGCTCCAAGAGGCCACCCCGACTCGGCCATCTCGCGGGCCACCTGCGCAACCCGCGCCTCATGGCTGGCGGCAAACTCGCGCCGGCCAAGAAACATCGTAAACATCGCAATAGCGAGAATGAGCAGCAGCGGAAAGGATCTGGGAGAAGACGACACCGGCGGGAAATATATCGGTGGAGTTATGGGGAAGCCAGCAGTCGATTCGCCGATGTGCGCATCCTCGCGACGGCTGCGGAGTGTGCGCCAATTCATTCAGGTCGCGGGGCGAGTCTCAGATTTCGGCGGCAAGAGTTCGGCGACGGCGATCGCAAAATCGGGAAGGACCGATTCGCCCTTGAGTATCCCCGATTCATCAAGCTCGGTAACGCTATGGTCGGGTCGATGGATGCGCAATGTTCGCGAATTGGGATTGATGACCCAAATCAGCTTAATGCCTGCGGCGCGATAGTCGGCAAGTTTCTCGTCCAAATCATAGATGAGATCAGTGGGCGAGACCACCTCGATAGCGATGTCCGGTGCGATCGGAACGTGGCCTTCCATTGGCAGTCCCGAGGCACGCGATGCAAGGATGAATGCCACATCCGGTCGACGGATTCGATCTGGTTCATTCGGAAAGCAACGGAACGATTGTTCAGGCAGCACATCACCCAATCGCTGTTTGGAAACATGCGTAAACAATGCGTTTGTGACACGGCCTGCCGTCAAACTCGACAAGTAGCCCATGTGCCTTTCGACCAGCCTTCCGTCCACCAGTTCAAACAAGCCATCGTCCTCCATCCGAAGCAAATCGTCTGGTGTGAAACGGGTGTTGGCTTGAACGGTGGTCATATCGTCATTGAATTTTACCACATTCCTATGAAAGCAGGTAGCGGGTTTGAACGCAGCACGCCCCGAAGCCGCAACTTCGGGGCGTGTGAGCTGATGTCAAATTAAAACCAATAAATCGGCTTAACTGCCCGCCTGCGGAACCGTTTCCCGCGGAGTCGGCATCGAGACTTCCTCGCGCGGCAGGCGTTGGATCTCGACCTCCGGCAATGCGGGCGGCTCGGCCAGGTGCTTGATCTTGAGGTTCAGGTGCGGGTTAAAAGCCGTACCTGCGGGGATCAAGTGACCCAGGATGACGTTCTCCTTGAGGCCAACCAGTGTATCGATCGCACCGGCCAATGCCGCTTCGGTGAGTACCTTGGTGGTTTCCTGGAAGCTGGCAGCGCTGATGAAGCTTTCGCTCTGGAGCGACGCCTTGGTGATGCCCAGGAGGAGCGTCTTGCCACGGGCAGGCCGCGGCTTCTTGGCTTTGGCTGGATCCTTACCGGCAGCTTCCGAGGCCTCGTTGGCTTCGCGAAGCTCGACCTTGGTGACGACGTCGCCCTCTTTGTAGTTCGTGCCGCCGCCATCGGCCACACGAACGCTCTGGGCCACCAGGTCATTGCCGCCGCGGAAGCGGAACTTGTCCACAACCTCGCCCGGCAGGAACTTGGTGTCGCCGGCGTCTTCAACCTTCACCTTGCGAAGCATCTGGTTAAGGATGATCTCAATGTGCTTGTCGTTAATCTTCACGCCCTGCGAACGGTAGACGTTCTGCACTTCCGTGAGGAGGTACTGATACAGCGACTCCTCGCCCTTGATGCGGAGAATGTCGTGAGGAATGATCGGCCCGCGGATGAGCGGGTCGCCGGCCTCGACATAATCGCCGGCGTGAACCTGAAGCTCCTTGTCCTGCGGGACGTGGTGCTCCTTTTCCATGCCGGATTCGTTCTTGATGTTGATGGTCATCTTGCCGCGACGCTTATCGGATCGCAGCTCGACGTTGCCCGAGATCTCGGCCAGAACAGCCGGGTCCTTGGGTTTGCGAGCCTCGAAGATTTCCGTGACGCGGGGAAGACCGCCGGTGATGTCCATCGTGCCGGACGCTTCACGCGGCTGGCGGGCCAGCATATGACCAGCCTCGATCTTCTGGCCATCCCGCACTTCGATACGTGCCTTGGCCGGCAGGTAATGGAAGTCGAGGATCTTGCCATCCGAGCCTTCGATGGTGATTCGCGGATGGCGTTCGCCGCGATGCTCGATGACGACAAGCTTGGCTTCGCCCGGGGTGGAACCAGCGCCTTTGCGCTCTTCCTCCATGCGGGCGGTTTCGCCTTCCTCGATGTCTTCGTAACGGACGGTACCGCCCTTCTCAGCCAGAATGGGCGTGATGTGCGGGTCCCACATCACAAGCTGCTGACGGGCTTTGACCTTTTCGCCATCGGCGACAAGGACGGTCGCACCGTAAGGAACCTTGTACTTTTCCTTCTCGCGACCCTTGGCATCGACCAGGGCGATTTCGCCGTTGCGCTTGAGGGCGACAAGGCGCTTCATGCCTTCGGCATCGATCGTGTGCACTGCGTTAATATCGCGGTGCTGAACGATGCCTTCGGATGACGCCTTGATGTCGTTTTCAATGTATGCCGACGTTGCGACGCCACCGGTGTGGAACGTACGCATGGTGAGCTGCGTGCCCGGCTCGCCGATCGACTGAGCGGCGATAATGCCAACCGCCAGGCCTTCTTCGACAACCTGATTGGTCGACATATCGATGCCGTAGCACCGCGCGCAAACGCCGCGCGGGCTTTCGCAGGTAAGCGGGGAGCGAACGCGAATGCTCTCGAGCTTGAGTTCCTTGAGACGATCGGCCATCTCGTTGGTGATCATGTCGTTCTCGGAAACGATCACCTCATCGGTAATTGGATTGCGGATGGTATCGCGGGCGGTCCGGCCAATGATCATATCCTTGAGCTCGACCTCGACGGTCTCGCCCTTGTAGATGGTCGTCTTGGTCACGCCGTTGAAAGTGCCGCACTCAATCTGGTTGACGATGACGTTCTGAGCGACGTCGGCCAGCTTGCGGGTAAGGTACCCGGAGTCGGCGGTCTTCAGAGCGGTATCGGCCAAACCCTTACGCGCGCCGTGGGTGGACGAGAAGTACTCGAGCACCGACAGCCCTTCGCGGAAGTTCGACTTAATCGGCGTTTCGATAATTTCGCCGGACGGCTTAGCCATCAGGCCGCGCATGCCGCCCAACTGACGAATCTGGTCAACGTTACCGCGGGCACCGGACACGGCCATCATCGCGATGGGGTTGAGGTACTTGAGCATTCCGCCGGTCTTGGCGGGAATTGGGCGACCTTCCTCGTTGCGGTAATCGTTCTGTAGACCGGCCATCAGGTCTTCGGTGACCTGTTTACGAGCGTGCGTCCAGGTGTCGACCAGGGCGTTGTAACGTTCCTGATCGGTGATGGCGCCCATGCGGTACGACTTTTCGATGCCGTCGGCGGTCTTCTGACTGGCGGCAAGGATGGCTTCCTTGGTATCGGGCGAACGGATGTCGGTAATGCCAAAGCTCATCCCGGCCAGCGTGCTGCGCTTGAAGCCCAGGGCCTTCATGTTGTCGAGCAGCGCGATGGTGGCCGGGCGACCGAGGTTTTCGTACGTGTCGGCAATTACGCGGCTGGAGCCCTTGGCGGTCAAAGGATAGTTATAGAACGGCATCTCTTTTGGCAGGATGTCGTTGAAGATGCACCGGCCCACGGTCGTGAGAATCACGCGACTCTTAAAGTGCTTGCTGCGCGTCTTACCGGGGTAGTTCGCGTCCTTACGCTTGCGGGCTTCTTCAAGCTGCTTCCAGGCCTGGTCCTCAATCGGAACAGCCGCGGACTTGTCATCCGGGACAACCTCAGCGCGGTCAGACAACCGGACGTAGATGAGCGCGTGCATCGCGATATCGCCCAGGTCGTACGCCATCATCGCTTCTTGAGGGCTGTTGAAGAGCATGAACTCGCCCTTGTCGCCTTCGCGATCCGCGGTGATGTAGAACGTCCCGAGCACGATGTCCTGCGACGGCGTGATGATCGGGCTGCCGTTGGCCGGGGAGAAGATGTTGTTCGGGGCCAGCATCAGCACGTGAGCTTCAGTCTGGGCCTCGATCGACAGCGGAAGGTGAACGGCCATCTGGTCGCCGTCGAAGTCTGCGTTAAAGCCTTTGCAGACCAGCGGGTGAATCTTGATGGCGTTGCCTTCAACCAGCACCGGCTCAAATGCCTGGATGCCCATGCGGTGAAGCGTGGGGGCGCGATTGAGCATGACCGGGTGCTGGAAGATAACTTCTTCGAGAATGTCCCAGACTTCCGGATCGCGCCGCTCGAGCATCTTCTTGGCCGACTTGATCGTGTCAGCCAAACCATGCTCCTTGAGCTTGCGGATAATGAACGGCTGATAGAGCTCGAGCGCGATCTTCTTGGGCAAACCGCATTGGTGAAGCTTGAGTTCCGGGCCGACCACGATGACCGAACGGGCGGAGTAGTCGACGCGCTTGCCGAGCAGGTTCTCGCGGAACCGGCCCTGCTTGCCCTTGATCATGTCGGTCAGGGATTTGAGCGGACGGTTGCTGCTGCCCAGCACCGGGCGACGGCAACGACCGTTATCAAACAGCGCATCGACTGCCTGCTGGAGCATGCGCTTTTCGTTGCGGATGATGACCTCGGGGGCGTTAAGGTCGACCAGTTTCTTGAGGCGGTTATTGCGGTTGATGATGCGGCGGTACAGGTCATTCAGATCTGACGTGGCGAAGTTGCCGCTTTCGAGCAACACCAGCGGACGAAGGTCCGGCGGAATCACCGGGATCACGTCCATCACCATCCACTCGGCCTTATTTTCCGAGCCACGGATGGCTTCGATCATCTTGAGGCGCTTGGTGAGGTCCTTGATCTTCTGCTTGCTATTGGTCTTCTCGATGTCGGCGCGAACTCTCTGCTGTTCGATATTGAGATCGAGCAGGCCCAGAAGCTTCTTGATGGCCTCAGCGCCCATCTCGGCTTCAAACTCAGCGCCGTACTTCTCATACGCCGCCCGATACTCATCTTCGGTGAGAAGCTGCTTCTTCTTGAGCGGCGTCTTGCCCGGAGCGGTAACGACGTAGTCCTGGAAGTAAACGATCTTTTCGATGTCGCTGGTCTTCATATCCAGCAGAGCGCCAAGGCGGCTGGGCAGAGCCTTGAAGAACCAGATGTGCACGATCGGGGCGGCCAGGTTGATGTGGCCCATGCGCTTACGACGGACGCGGCTATGCGTAACCTTCACGCCGCAACGGTCGCAGATGATGCCCTTGTACTTCGTGCCTTTGTACTTGCCGCACGAGCATTCCCAATCGCGTTCGGGACCGAAGATACGCTCGCAGAACAGGCCGTCTTTCTCGGCCCGATACGTGCGATAGTTGATGGTCTCCGGCTTCTTCACCTCGCCGAACGACCACGAACGTATATCGTTCGGGCTGGCGAGCTGAATTCGAACCGATCCGTAGTCGTTAATACGATCGTAGACGCTTTCTGCCATGATCGTTGTCTTTCCTTTATCCCACGGGCGCAAACCCGCGGTTGAAATCCTTGGTCAAAATCCACGCATCACTCAGGAAGCACGGGCACCAATAGAATGTTTAAATCTTCCTCGTCCCGCATTGATACTTCGGCCTCCGCCAGGCGGCTGTAGTAGTCGTATGGGGGGACGTCATCGCGGCTCGGACGAACCAAAACATACCACCAGTCGTCATCCTTCTTGATTCCGTCCACTAACACGTCCAGCCGATAGTCGTTCGGTTGGTGTGGTTGAAGATAGCGGCGGACTAAATCCACAACCTCTGTCTCAGTCAACGAATGTGTACTTTGGCGCTCAGCCATGTCTCACCTCCAATTGATGGAAGATTCGATGGGTGTCGCGCAGTGCACTTAGTGCCACAGACTCATCATGCGCAATTCGCTCGTCATAATCCGCCGCCAGTCGGGCGGTACGCAGGCGAGTAATCGTCGCCCTCAATGCGCGATTCTTCGCAACTGAAAGTCCGCTTAAATGTCGGCGTACCAAGCCCGTCAAGTCCTGGTGCCGATGAGTGCGATATCGCCGCGGCGGATTCTCGAGCGGAAGGAGTATATGATTGAGCGCGTCGAATCCCGCGTAATACGCGCGGTTCACGCTGGCACGCCAATGGTGTCCCGCCTTGGCGTGTTGTGACGCTTTCAGGTTCTCGCGACCCATTTGATCCCAATCCACAATCTTCTCCAGCAACCGCCGAGCTAAATGCCGCGTGCTCGTCGCGGCTGGTACACCAGTTCAATTTCGCTTTCCGCCAACTCTTTGAGTCGAGGCGTCAACGTCATCACCTTGGATTTCCCAACCGCAACCTTCACCGGGTCAACAATCTCGTGTCGCTCGCCCGACCGCATCACAATCCGGAACGGGCTAAATGGCTTGCAATGCAGAAATTGTCGAACCAATTCCAGCGTCGCGTGCCGCATACGACCCTCACATCAACTCTCCATCTTCATCCGTCGGTCCCAGCCCTTTCTTCTTTTCGAGCTGGATATTAAGGCCCAATCCGCGGATTTCATTACAGAGCACGTCGAAGCTCACAGGAGTTCCGGCTTCAAGGGTGTTGGTTCCCTTGACCATGGATTCATAGATCTTCGTCCGGCCTTCAACGTCGTCGGACTTAACCGTGAGGAGCTCCTGGAGGATGTAAGCCGAGCCGTACGCTTCGAGGCCCCAGACTTCCATCTCACCAAAGCGCTGGCCGCCGGTGCGGGCCTTGCCGCCGAGCGGCTGCTGAGTGATCAGGGAGTACGGGCCCGTGGCGCGGGCGTGAATCTTGTCGTCGACCAGGTGATGGAGCTTCATCATGTAGATGTAGCCCACCGTCGTCTTCTGCTCGAACTTCTCGCCGGTCCGACCGTCGTGAAGCTGGATCTTGCCCCCGTAGGGCATTTCCACATCGAGCGAACGCCAATCCAGCACGCCGTGATCGGTCTTGCGCTGTTTGCGACGCTCCTTGACAGCCTTGTTGGCCTCTTCGATGGTCTTGTGAATCTCGTCTTCAGTGGCGCCATCGAAGACCGGAGTAATCGCCTGCTGGCCGAGGACCGCCATTGCCCAGCCAAGATGGGTTTCGAGAATCTGTCCGACGTTCATACGGCTGGGCACGCCCAGCGGGTTGAGCAGGATCTCGACCGGCGTCCCGTCTTCCAGGAACGGCATATCTTCCTCGGGAACGATGCGGGCGATAACGCCCTTGTTCCCGTGGCGTCCGGCCATCTTGTCACCGACCGACAACTGACGCTTGGTGGCGACGTAAACCTTGACCATTTCAAGCACGCCCGAAGGCAGCTCGTCGCCGCGCTTCATGTGCTCCATGCGGCGAACTTTTTCCTTCAGCACGGCCTGCACGCGGGGCCAGAATCGCGAGTGCGTATTGACCGCCTGCTCCTTGGATTCCTTGCTGCCCTTGATCCACTCGACGCTGAATCCTTCGATCTGCTCGAGGATGACGTCGGTGATCTCGCTCTGGCCGACCTTCTGACGGGTGCCGGGGTCGACCATCTGCTGGCCGGTCACTTCATTCACTTCACCGACCATCTGCTTGAAGATATCGATGGCCCGGACGTTCATGTCCTTTTCGTACTTGTCGATCTCTTTCTTAAGCGTCTTCTTCTGTTCTTCCGTCATGTGCATGCGACGGCTGAAACGCTGAGCGCCAATGACAACGCCCTCTTCACCGGCAGGCATTTCCAGCGAATCGTTCTTCACGTCTTCGCCGGCCCGACCAAAGATCGCATGCAGGAGTTTTTCTTCCGGTGTCAGCTCGCTCTTGCTCTTGGGAGCAATCTTGCCAACCAGGATTTCGCCCGGGCCGACACGCGTTCCAACGCGAACCACGCCATTCTCATCGAGATTGGCCAGCGCCCGCTCGCTCACATTCGGAATGTCGCGGGTGAACTCTTCGCGGCCAAGCTTGGTTTCGCGAATTTCGACGTCGTATTCCTCAATGTGAATCGAAGTAAAGATATCTTCCTTCACCAGCTTTTGGCTGATGACGATGGCGTCTTCGAAGTTATAGCCGTCGAACGTCTGGAACGCGACGAGCACATTGCGGCCCAGCGCCAGCTCGCCCTGATGGACGGCCGCGCCGTCGGCAAGGATCTGCGCCTTCTTAACCCGCTGGCCCTTCTTGACGATGGGCTTCTGGTTAAGGCAGGTGCGCTCATTCAACCCGACGAACTTACGCAAAACGTATTCGTCAGCGTTGTCGATCAGGATGCGCATCGAGTCGACATAGGTCACAACGCCCGAGCGCTCGGCCCGAACAACCATCCCGCTGTTCTGCGCGACCGGCCGCTCCATACCGGTGGCAACCACCGGCGGATCGGTTCGCAGAAGCGGAACCGCCTGGCGCTGCATGTTCGATCCCATGAGCGCGCGGTTGGCGTCGTCGTGTTCAAGGAAAGGAATCAACGCCGCGGACACCGAAACGGTCTGCCGGGGGCTGATGTCGACGTACTGAATTTCCTTGCTGTTGACGGTCGCGAGATCGCCCTGCACGCGAGCCAGAACGAAGCCCTTGCGCAGCATTCCTTCCTTCTCAACAACGTCCGGCGGTGCGAGGATCGACTTCATTTCCTCGTCGGCGCGAAGGTACTTGTGATCGCCGTTAACCTTGCCATCTTTCACGACGCGGTAAGGCGTGATGAGGAAGCCGTATTCATCGATGTCACTGTAGATGGACAGTGACGCGATAAGGCCGATGTTGGTGCCTTCGGGCGTCTCGATCGGACAGATGCGGCCATAGTGCGAAATATGCACGTCGCGCACTTCGAAGCCGGCACGCTTGCGATTCAAGCCGCCAGGCCCAAGGGCTGATAGACGGCGCTCGTGGGTAAGCTGAGCCAGAGGATTGGTCTGGTCCACGACCTGCGAGAGTTCGCCGCGACCGAAGAAAAAATCGATCGAGCTGCTGATGCTCTTGGAATTCACCAGCTCGGCGATTCGACCCAGTTCATTCGGGTCCTTCAGGCTCATGCGCTCCTGAACGGTGCGCTTGAGCTTGAGGAAGCCCTTGCGGAGTTCCTCCGCGGCCAGCTCGTCAATCGTGCGGAGCCGGCGATTGCCCAGATGATCGATGTCATCAATGTAGCCTTCGCCGCTGCGAAGCTTGAACATGTACTTCAGCGAGTTGACCAGATCCTCGCTGCGGAGCGTCATCACCGTTTCCGGCACGTTCTGATCGAACTTGCGGTTGATGCGGAACCGGCCGACGCGCCCCAGGCGATAGCGGTTTTCGTCAAAGAACTTTTCCTGGAAGAGCGTCTGCGCCTTTTCCAGTTGAGGCGGGTTGCCCGGACGCAGCCGGGCGTAGATCCGCATCAACGCATCCTCATGGCTGGTCGAGTTATCATCTGCCAGCGTATTGAGGATCAGCGGGTCCGCGACCTTCGTCACCACCGCGATGCTCTTCAGGCTCGATGCCTGAATCTTGTTCAAAGCCTCGCCGATCTGGGCGGCAGCCTTAACCAGTTCTTCACCGGTCTCGGCATCAATGATCGGAGACGCCGCGTAGTAGGTCGATTGAAGCTGAGCAACCTTGACGTTCTCGATCTGATAGAACTCTTTGATGATCGCTTCGGTGGTGCTGTACTTCTTGTCCAGCGCCCGAACGAAAGTGGTTGCGGGAATCTTGCTGCTCTGGTCGATGCGGACGGCCAAAGCGTCCTTTTTCGTAACCGAGCATTCGATCCAGCTTCCGCGCTCAGGGATGACGCGGCAGCCGTGTAGCGGGCGGTCGCCTTCCTGGACTTCGACCAGGAAGTCCACGCCCGGCGAACGGTGAAGCTGGTTCACAATAACGCGCTCGGCGCCATTGATGATGAACTCGCCGCCGCCAATCATGATGGGGATTTCGCCCAGATAGATGGAGTCTTCCATCACCTCGTCCTTGTCCTTGCGGACAAGGCGCACCTGAATACGGAACGGCATCCCGAAGGTCAGCCGCAACGCCCGGCATTCGTCGGGGGTGTAGCGGGCCTCGGACAGGTCGTAACTGATATATTCCAGCCGGAGGTTCCCGTCGTAGCTCTCAATGGGGAACACTTCGCGGAGCAACGCCTCAAGGCCTTCCCCCTTTCGTTTGGCCGCTTCAACATCTTTTTGAAGAAAATGTTGATAAGCAGTGACCTGAACGTCGATCAAGTTTGGAATGGGAAGCGCGTCGCCGCGCTTGCTAAAATCGCGCACCTCGTGCACTCGCATCAGCGTATCCTTTTCTACCGAAAAAAGGCGGGGTCTCTATCGTGACTCAAGGCCGGACAATCCGGTTCAATCAGCCATCCCGGCCAGGGTCACTCCCTGCGGAAAGCCTTTCCATTCCGCACTTTATGTCTCGGGTCCAGCTTTCCTCTTCAACGTGTCGATAAAATTAGCCGCCTACCAAAGTTAAGCGGCTTTTACGGCGGGCGCTGTTTTTTTCTGCACTGCCCCGCGTCGAGTTCTCAGGCCAAGCGTAATCCGACGATCATAGCCATCCAATTCTCAAGGTCAACCGACAAAACGAATACAGAACCTCTCCCACCCCGCAGGGCGGAGACGTTCTGGGTTGGCCTAATTGAATGCTAGTTCGTCGTTGATAACGATTTGAAACATTCTAGAAGTCCACTCCCCCAAGTCAATATCCACCGTCCCAAAAAACAACCCCCCACCACGTCCGAACGCCCCCAGCCCCATTC
>DAIRGS010000415.1:0-5407 GCA_036794395.1 Tepidisphaeraceae bacterium
CCCATTATCCATCACGATAATCATCGGCTTGGCTTTTCCCGCCGCGATCAGGTTATCGAGTATGAAATTCACGCGACCCTGAATCGCCCATCCGCGCTCGTCTTCTCCACCGCCATGCTGGAGATACAGCACCGGATACCGCGCCGATTGATTCGTGTCATAGTCAGGTGGCGTGTATACAAACGCCCGCCTCCAGGCATTGGTGATTTTCGAGTGGTACCACTTCTCGCGAATCTCTCCGTGTGGCACGTTCTGTGGCTGGTAATATTCCCCGCCCTCTTTCTCCGGCACTTCAATGCCGCTGCTCATCTTGCCTACACCGTAAAAGCTCTCACTGGCCGGGTCAGAAACCATGACGCCATCAATGATCAGCCAGTAGTAGTGAAATCCCGGAACCAGCGGCGCGGTCGTCACCGTCCATACGCCGTTGTCGCCCTTCACCATGTCGTATGTCTTGCTGCAACGCACTTGCACCTTCTGCGCCTGAGGAGCGGTCACGCGAAACGTCGCATGCAGTTCCGAATCGATCTGCGGGTATTGCTGCCCTGGCTCATTGGTCGTCGCCGGCTTCGAATCCGCGCCGGGTTGCGTCGCCTGTGCCGGGCAGATCTGAGCAGCACCCAAAATCGCTAATATCGCAAAAGCAGTCGCTTTCATTTGACGATCCTCCACGCGAAGGGCTTGAACGTTCCTCTGATCATCGGTGACGCCGTTATGTTAACTCACGTGCGTCGCGCATTGCGATAGCCTGCCGCAAAACCGCTATTGCCCACCTCGATTTGCGCAATAAGTGCATGGCGGCGTCATGCGTGATATGGGATAAATTCCGCGGCGGAAATGGTGTTTCGGCCGTTTCGAATATTCCTCTGGCAGGGTCCGCGTCATGTCATACCGGTTTGCACAATCCGTTGCTGTCATATGGGTCACCATGATTGGAGTCGGCCCGGCTCGCGGCCAGGCGCAACCTGCCCCTGCCACCCAGTCCGCCGTCCGAACCGTCAAGCTTTCGCAACTTCATTGGCGCGACCAGTGCATTCTCCCCGACCCCGTTTCCAAAACCTATTACATTACATGGTCGGGCCCGGCGGCCGCACGGTCCGCGCCTACACCAGCAAAGACCTGGTCAACTGGACCGGCCCCACAGTCATCTACCGCGCTCCCAATGATGTTTGGGGCGATATCCCCATCGTCAGCATCTGGGCACCGGAGATGCACTATTACAAAGGTAAGTATTACCTCTTCCTAACCTTCGACACCCGACACCAGCTTGCTGAGCAATGGCGCCGCTGGGTCCCTCGCGTCACACGCGGCTCAACCATCCTGTGGTCTGATTCTCCCAACGGCCCCTTCACTTCGTTCCAACCCCATTCGACCCCGCCCCCGGACATGATGACGCTCGACGGAACTTTCTGGGTGGAAGATGCCGTGCCCTACATGGTCTTCGCCCATGAGTGGGTCCAGATTGTCAATGGCGGCATCGAGTACATCAAACTCAAAGAGGATCTTTCCGCAGCCGTCGGCGAGCCCATGCCCATGTTCCACGGCGGCGATGCACCATGGAGCAAATCCGACAAACGCTACGCCAACCACGTCACCGACGGCCCATACCTCCGCAAAAGTAAGTCCGGCAAACTCTTCATGGTCTGGACCAGCGGCGGCAACGGTGGCTACACCACCGGCATCGCCATCTCGCCCTCCGGCAAGCTCGCCGGCCCCTGGGAACATCAGCCTGAGCCGCTCTTTGCCCCCGGAGGCCATCCCATGCTCTTCGAAACCTTCAAAGGGAAAATCATGATGGTCCTTCATTCCCCCAACAACATGAACTCCCAACCCCACATTTTCGAAATGGAAGACACCGGCGATACCCTCAAGCTCGTCAAGGAATTTCGCGATACCAATCCTTGACTCGTCAACCCCGTTCATCATCACCGGTACATATCGATAACCCGAATTCGAGAGGATGGTCTGTAAATGAAGTTCCCGCGCAATTTAGCTCTGGCGGCTGTGGCCGGTCTACTGTCTGCCTTACCCGCGACCGCCCAGAAATCCCCGGAGGAATCCGCCGCGTCGTTCAAAATCAGTCCCGGTCTCGAAGCAACTGTCTGGGCGTCCGAGCCCGACATGGTCAATCCCACCGACATGGACATTGATGAACGCGGCCGGATCTGGGTCTGCGAAGGCGCCAACTACCGCGCCTTCACCACCCGCCCCGAAGGCGACCGCATTCTCATCCTTGAAGACGCCCATCACACCGGCCACTGCGATACCGTCAAAGTCTTCGTTCAAGACAAAAAACTCCAATCGCCCCTGGGCATCTGCAAAATCGGCAACAAACTCTACGTCGCCCAATCGCCCAATTTCATGGTCTACACCATCGACGAGAAGACCGACACGCCGATCGGCGAGCCCGAGATTCTCTTTACCGGCTTTGGCGGCGTAAACCACGACCATGGCGTCCACGCCGCCGTCTTCGGGCCCGATGGCCGGATCTATTTCAACTGCGGCAATGAAGCCACCCGCGGCTCACTCCTGCTCCGCGGCGACAAGACTCCCATCATCGATGTCTTCGGCAGCCAGATCGGCGCCAAATCCGAAATCTACAAAGGCAAACCTCGCCCCAAAGGTTTCCCCGGGCCGCGCGAAGGCATGGCCTTCCGCTTCAACCCGGACGGCTCCGACTTCGAGATCATGGCCTACAACTTTCGCAACAATTACGAGCTGGCCCTCGACTCCTTCGGAACCATCTGGCAATCCGATAACGACGACGACGGTAATCAGGGCACCGTCATCAACTACGTCATGGAGGGGGGCAACTTCGGCTACACCGGCCCCAAGGGCACAAGCTGGGGTCGCGATCAGATGGCGTATCCCGGCCAAACCCATCAGGAAGCCCAATGGCACCAGCACTGGCCCGGCGTCGTTCCCAACATGCTCCACACCGGCCAGGGATCACCCTGCGGCATCGCCTTCTACGAAGGTGATCTGCTCCCAGAAAAATATCGCGGCGCCATCCTCCACGCTGATGCCGGGCCCAACGTTGTTCGCGCCTACTTCCCCCAAGCCAGCGAGCACGTCGCAAAAGGCCTCTTCAACAAGGATGGCGACGAAAACGTCAAGGAATCCGACGGCGCGGGCTACAAAACCGACTTCGAGGAAGTGATCAAAGCGTCCGACAAATGGTTTCGCCCCGACGACGTAGCGGTTGCCCCCGATGGCGCTCTTTACGTTTCCGACTGGTATGACCCCGGCGTCGGTGGCCACAACACCAACGACACCGGCGCAAAAACCCATAACTGGCATACTCTCAGGGGCCGCATCTTTCGCGTTGCCCCGACGGGATACAAGCCTTCCATCCCGCCGCTCGACATCAACACCATCCCCGGCCAAATCGCCGCCCTCGAATCGCCCAACCTCGCCCGCCGATACCTCGGATACACCAAGCTCGCCGCCGGTGGTGTTGCGGCCGTGAAAGCCCTGAACGAAGTCTACTCCACTTCAAAGAACGCGTTTTTCCGCGCCCGCGCCCTCTGGTTGCTCGCGCGCAGCAAGGCCGGCGAACAGGCCGTAGCCAAGGCGATGACGGACGGCGATGCCAACATCCGCGTCACCGCCATCCGCGCCGCTCACCAAATCAAGATGGACACGACCAAGGTCGTCACGCAGATGCTCTCCGATCCCTCGCCCGCCGTCCTGCGCGAGCTGTGCCTGACGCTCCGTTACGAACCCAACGACCGCGCCATCCCACTTCTCGTCAAGCTTGCCGACAAATATGACGGCACCGACCGCTGGTACCTTGAAGCCTTCGGCATCGGCGCAAACGATCGCGAAGCCGAGACTCTCGAAGCCTGGCAGAAGTCTCACACCAACAAAGATCCAAAATCAGAAGAAGGAATCACCTGGCGCTTAAAGCTCGACTACCCGCAGACCCCCGAGCCGCCGGCAGGCTTCGGCCGTCGCGGCGGGCGCGGCGGTCCGGGCACCCGGCCTTTCGGCGCGGGCACCCAACCGGTCGGCGCCAATGCCGTCGCCATGATCCCTGGCGGCGCGCCGTCTACGGGCCCCTTGATGACTAAGGACGGGTCGCCGCTCCCGCCCATCACCGAACTCGTCACCATGACTGGCAACGCCACTGCCGGCGAAAAGGTCTACCGCAACGCCGCCGTCGCAAACTGCATCAAGTGCCACCAGATCGGCAACGAGGGCGGCATTGTTGGGCCGCCGCTCACTACGATTGCTCAGAAGCTGACCAAGGCTCAGATCTACGATGCCGTGCTTCATCCCAGCGCCGAAATTCTGATGGGTTATGAAAACTGGATCGTCCGCACGAAGTCCGGGGACATCCTGTCCGGCCGCAAAACCGAGGACACCGACGACCACGTCACGATCCTCGACCCCGACGGGAAATATCACGACATTCCCGCCGCCCAGGTCGATCGCAAGGTGAAGCAGACCATCTCGATCATGCCCGACGGCCTCAGTCAGTCCCTCTCGCGCCAGGAACTCATCGACCTTGTTGAATTCCTGTCAACTCGAAAATAGCTTCCCACGGGCGAACCCGTTCGGCCATAATATTACATAACCATCGGGCAGCGCATAACTTGCGCTGCCCGATGGTTTTAATGGGGATCGCGTACAACCGTCTAATGATCTCGTTGTTGTCAATTTTGCGACTTTTTTTCTTTTGCACCCGCTCTCATCTGGTTATCATCTTTGCCATACCTAGCGGGCATTTCACATCTCCCCGCCTGCCGGGCAACGAGCGAGGAACACATTATGGCGATCGCGCAGAAGCCGCAGCGTTTTCACCCGCTTCCGGTTATCGGGTACCCCGAGGCATACTACGCCAAGCACATCAAGCAGGCCGACGAAGTGGGCGATATCATGGCCCACAATGCTCACAAGGTGGGCCAGTACGTTACACTCGGCATCGATCCAAAACGCGGCTGGGAAGAAAAAGCCAAGTACTTCAAGCACACTATCAAGCACCACACAGTCGCGCCGTCCGACGCCGACGAAGACACAAAGCTCTTCTACAAAAAACTTCACGATCTCATCTGCCGCTACGCCAGCCAGGAAGCACGCCGGCTCGCCCGCCAGGAACAGGACGGCTACGCCATGCGCCTGGAAATGGGCGTCCCACGCGACAGCCTGTCCGAAGAAGCCGAAGTCTTCTTCCCGTCCATCCTCGGCCACGGCCCCTGCCCCGAATACTTCACCCCAGAAGTCTTCAACGAAATCAAAACCCTTCGCGACAAGTGGGTGTAGCACGGAGAGCGGAGCACGGTAGGCAGTAGGCAGTAAAGTAAATGCACCCGGCGGGCGCCACCCAGCGCCCGCCCGCATTTTTTGTCTCCCTGTCTCCCTGTCTCCCTGTCTCCCTGTCTCCCTGTCTCCCTGTCTCCCTGTC
>DAIRGS010000100.1:0-22577 GCA_036794395.1 Tepidisphaeraceae bacterium
CGATAGACCCAGCGCATGCAGCCGCCCGAATTCATCCCCCCCACCCATATCAAAAGCTGCCGCCATCGCCCCAATATACCGCACACCGCACGTCAGCGCTTCGCGCCTCCCGTTTCGTCATTCGAATTTCGAGCTTCGGATTTGATTCGAATTTCGAATTTCGTCATTCGAATTTCGCATCCCGCTCAGCACATTCTTAAATATCATTCCCCCGCACTGCTCCTCCCACTCTTCTCAAACCCACCCAAAACCTTCTTCAACTCCAGCACAATCTCCGGATGCTTCTCATACAAATTCACCTTCTCCCCTGGATCATCCTGAATATTGTAAAGTTGCACCGGCGGCGCATCGACGGGCGCTTTTGCCTCCGGCAACGTCCACCCACCCGACCCCCGCGCCATAATCAATTTCCACGGCCCCTGCTTAATGGCAAAAAACCCATCATTCGAATGCATCACCACTGCCGGCCGCAGCGGCGCATCAGGTATTCCCAGCAGCAGCGGCAACAGGCTGAAACTATCCTCTGCCGCCCCATGCGGTACTTCAGCTTTCACCAGCTCGCAACTCGTCGCAAACAAATCCACCAGCGAAACCGTCCGATCGCACGCGCTCCCCGCCGCGATATGCCCTGGCCACCTCGCCACAAACGGGATGTGATGCCCGCCATCCCAGGCATCCGATTTCTGCCCGCGGAAGTCGGCGTTTGCCTTATGCCCGTACTTCTCCTCAAGGTGCAAGGGCTCGGAGTGTGCGCCGTTATCGCTCGTCACCATCACCAGCGTATTGGCCGCCATTCCGTTTCGCGCAATCGCATCGAGAATTTGCCCCACGCTCCAATCCACCTCCAGCACAAAATCGCCATAGTTCCCCGCCCCGCTCTTGCCCACAAACTCCGCCCGAGGCATGTGCGGCGTATGCGGGCCGGTCAGCGGAACGTACAAAAACAAAGGCTTCCCATCCTTCGCCCGCCCATCCAGCCATGCCGTCGCGTGCTTCGTCACTTCCAGCAATGTCGTCCCATGTGCAAAACTCGCCCCCGTCGGCCCCGCCCGGTAATAGGCCGGCCTGGGCGAATCGGCGACTTGTCGATTCACCGCCTCCGTCGCCTTCCCATTTTCCATGTACAAATACGGCGGCATATCCAGCGACGCCGGGATAATGAACGAATAATCAAACCCATGCGTATTCGGACCGTCCGTCACCGCCTTCGTAAAGTCCACATTCCTTGCCGACGCGGCCCCGATGCTGCCCGCCTTCTGCTCCCATCCCAACCCAAGATGCCACTTCCCCACGCAAGCCGTCTCATATCCATGCAATTGAAGCAGCCCCGCCACCGTCATCCGCCCCGGCTCAAGCAACGGCTCCGAATACCCGTTCAAAACCCCCTTCTTCAACCGGCTCCGCCACGCATACCGCCCCGTCATGATCCCATACCTCGTCGGCGTGCAAACCGCCGACCCGCTGTGCGCATCGGTAAACCGCACCCCCTCCCGCGCCAGCCCATCAATGTGTGCCGTCTGGATTTTCGATCCCCCGTTGAAGCACGACACATCCCCGTACCCCAAATCATCCGCCAAAATATACACCACATTCGGCGGCCCCTCCGCCGCCCCCGCAACCATCGGCGCCGTCCCAAACAACCCAAACAACACGGTCAAAATGCACGCAAGTCGCCACATCAGTGCCTCCGCTGTTCCGCCAATTCCGCTTTCCGCGTGAGAATGATTTCCGGATCAGCTTGAAAGAATCTAACCGCAGATTGCGCAGATGGCCGCAGATAAATGCAAGAATTCGAACGTATTGCGAACAATTTGCATACGTTCGCGTGCAAGCCTCCGCTGTGCTTGTCTTCATCTGCGGCCATCTGCGTCATCTGCGGCTAAATCTCTTTTCCTCTCCGTGCCCTCCGTGCCTCCGTGGTGCAACCTCTTCTATTTCTTCTTTTTCTTCTTCGTCGCCTGATCCAGCAAATCACCAATCGCCTTCAGCGGATCATTCTCCCCCGGCTGCGTTGTGCCGCCGTTCTTAGGATCCGTCTTTCCCCCCAGTATCCCGGGCACCAGATTTCCCAGGTTCTTTCCAGCCGAATCTGCAACCAGCTTATTAAAGTCGAACGAAAACTGCGGCTTATCGATCGTCCCAGTCATCGGGATTTGAATCCCATCGGGCAAAGCCGCCGCCACTTCCTTTGGCGCCCCCTTGATCCCAAACAATTTCCACGGCAAATCAATCGTGAGCGGCAGCAGTTCCTTATCCGATAGCCGCACCTTCCCATACATCTTGAGCGGCCTCTGATTCTGCCCGATCGTCATCGTCAGATCCTGATCCGCGATCCCCTGACTAATCATGATCCTCCACTTCGGAATGTCGCCTCGAATGCTGTCCTTATCGAACCGCGCAACCGTCGAAAGCTTCTCAATCAATCCGTTCACCACGCTCAATTGCGCGATCGATAAATCCAGCGTAGCCGTCCCACTGTTCGTACCGGTTAATGTCGAATCGAGCGGCAACCCCTCACAGTTCACCATCGTGATCGTCAAATACCCTGTTGCCTTGTCGGCTCCAACAAATATCGGATTGGCGAGAATCGTGCCTAACGACCAGGCCGCGAATACAGGATTGAGCCCCGCGTTTTCGATGAGCCGCAAATTACCAACCGTCGTCAAAAGTGGAGTAGCGCCGCGAAGATCAACCTGCGATCCCGCCAACGTAAGCTTCCCGCCGTTAAATCCCGCCGCCGGCGGCAAATTCTGGCCCGTCGGTTTATCCGCGTAGATAATCCGCGCAAACCCGCCTGCCATCGTGATCGGCAGATCCAGCTTGGTCATCGCAACGCCCGCGCCCTCGAACGACTCCACCTCAAGTCGCCCGCTCATCGCCAGTTGCTGCACCGCTTCGTTGAACGGCTTACCTGCCGGATAGGCTCCTCGCACTTCAAACCGTTCCTGATGATTCCCCGCCGCCTTGGCATCAGACAATCGCTTCTGTAAATCCGCCGATAGGAATGGCATCGCCAGGTTCAACAACCCGCCGGCGTCGTAGGTGAGATCCAAAGTGAAAACGTTGTCGATCCTTTGAGAAGCTCCTAGATCGACAATCCCCCCGTTAAGCGTCGCAACAAGTGATTTTGTATTTACAGCCTCAATCTTGAAATCTGTCAGTCCCAAACTGTTCTGGCTCTTCATTAGAGCACCGCGCCCGGTGATTCGAAATTGTCTTTCGGGATATGGCCGATTGTTTATGACCAAGTCACCGATCGTGATGTCTGTATTCGATATGAAGACGCCCTCGGCTGGTTTTGGATAACTTCCGACCGCGATATCCTCGCCGTGGGATACCGGGGCCGCTCCCGAGACATAGGCTGACCCCTCGACCTTCAAATTTATCGCTGCGATCGCGTATTGGTTATTGCCCGATGTTAGCTGTAGGTCCGCGACCGTAACATGTGGCGTAAATCGAATGACGCCGTTGGAGGTGGACACGCCCAATTCTGCCGCGAGACTGCCTTGGGTCACCTCTGTCGGTAGCTCTTTGAGCGGTTGAGTTCCCGCCGGCGCGGGCACTGCACCGCGAGGCAACTGTTGCCCCACCGACGCCAGCGCCGGCCCCGGCCGCATTGCCACCGTTGACGGCGCAACCGTCGCCGGCTTCGGCGAAGAAAACGACTTAATCAGCGCCTGCATCTTCGGCAGCGAAGGCACCTTGGCTGTGATCGTCGCCTTCTTCAGCATGTCCACGGGCGACTCGCCTGGCTGGCCTCCCATGTTCAGTTCGACCATGGTCACATCCGCCGTGAACAAATCCCCCGTCGCATGCACCTCCGGCGTCACTTTCGACAAGTCGTGATTCGCCTGCGCCTTCAATGCGATGGTGATCGATTGGTCTTTCAGTGGTGCGCTGGTCGAATTGCCCACCGTAATCTGCGTGATCGCCAGATCGCCCGTTACCGCAATTTGATCGCCTGTGGCCTGTGTCAGCACAACTTTTCCCGCGACCTTACCGCTCTGAAATTCCAAGCCATTCGGATCCTTCACCGCCACCGCAGGTGCTGAAAACGCCTGGGCGATATCATTCAGTGCCTTGAGATTAGCCGCGATATCAATCCCACCCTGGGCCGTCGGGTTCCCCGTCTGCGGAAGCACCGCAACCACGTCCCCTTCAGCCGATTTTTGAACCGAGAACGTGCCCGCGCTGTCGCCCACCTTCAACTGACTGATCCGAATCTCCCGTCCCGAAGGGCTCTCGGCATACTTCGCGTTGGTAACAAACGAAAACGTATCGTTCGTCAAAATCGGCCGAGCGCCCGGCCCATGTCCATGGGCCAGGTTCACGTTCGCGACCTCAACCGATGCGTCCGCCGTGCCGCTCCCTTTGATCAGATGCACGACGACCTGCCCCTGCGCCCGGCCGGTCAAATCGGCGGTGGTCGTCTTTCCCAGCAGCCCCATCACCGCGCCCACATCCAACCCGTTCAACTTAATCGTCTGATCCAGTTGTGACGGAGTGGTTTGCAGAACATTATTCGCAATCGCGGCGATCGCCCCGTCCACATTCAGCGTCCCCGGCTTCTGTGTTCCAATCTGCGCCTCCGCCGAAAATGAATCCGTGATCGGCTGATTGATATCCGGAATCTTCACCGAAGCCTGCATATTCCGCAGGTAAACCGGCTGCGCCTGATGCGTCGCATCCTCATACGTAATCCGCGCATTGCTTACGATCAGCTCCCCCGAAACGCCCGGCAGCTTGATTTCCCTGGCCGGCTCCGGTTTGCCCGATGCAGGCGCGGGAGCCGGCGCTTTGGGTTCAGTCCCAGCCGGCTGCGCGCTCTCCGATGCCTTCGCAAGATGCGCCCAGTTCAGCGACCCATCCGCCTCCCGGCTTACCAGCACATCCAAACCCTCGACTTTTGTCTGGCCAATGTTGTAATTCCCTCGAATGGCTGCCAGCAAACCAAGCTTGGTTTCAAAGTGTGGCAACTGAAGAATCTGCCGGTTGGAAGCGTCATTGATCACCACCCCGTCCACGCTGATCCCACTGAACCACCCGATCGACAAATCGCTGATTTCCAGTTTTCCGTTAATCCGGCTATTGACCTGTCCAACCACGATCGATCGCCCCACCGATGAACTCACCAGCGTCGGCAAAAGTGCAACAAACAGAAACAAAATGAGGATCACAGCACCCACAATCCACGGCCACCTCCGTCGACGCTTCCGCCCCGCGACGCGCACCGGCGGCACGCTCCCAGGTGCCCCGCCGTCGGGCTTTTGGTCAGGTCGAATTTGGGGATCCCCTCCCGCCTCAGAATTGCGCTCGGTCATGACTTGCTCCCGCGTGCGAGCTCATCCCGTGACGGGGTCGGGCGACAAGCTGTCGCCCTCGGGCGTTCGGATCGAGCTCGCCAGTTTTTCTTCCGCCAATCGTAGAACGTGGCGCGCGTTCGCGTAAGTGGTTTGTCGCACCGCAAAATCAAAGGGGACAAAGGCAAACCCCTCATGCTCACTGCTCAACACGATGTCCTGGTCGGTCGCTTGGGTCTCGCCCAGGAAAAACACCACGCTTTTGCGGATAAGTCCCTTTTTGCGATCCCGAAAAAAGTAAGTGATCTCATGGCGAAAATCCGGCACGATGCGCGGGCCGGCAATGCCCGTTTCTTCTCTCAGCTCCCGCAATGCCGCGGCCAGATCATCTTCCCCGTTTTCCAAATGCCCCTTGGGGAAATCCCAATGCCGTCCGTAATCCAACAAAAGATACTCCCGCGCCCCAGTGTGTGGCCGCACGCGGAAAAGGACGAAGCCGGCAGATCGCTCGTTTCGAGCCATCACCGGCTTCTAGCAATACCGTCCCACAGTTTCAAGTCAGCTCATTAACCGACGCTCACCATCGTGAAATTGAGTATCAGCATGATGACCGCCAGAATCAGGAAAATGAACAGCAGCGCCCTTCCGACACTGGCACTTAAACCAGCGACGCCAGCCGATCCCATGGCCCAAGCCACCATCGCGACAACAAAAAAGATAATCGCCCAGAGCAGCAACGATCCCAGTGTAATGACGGCGAGCATATGCAACTCCTCAAAAACCGGCTGGCCAAAGCCACCGAATGACTTTATCTATTTGCCTCCGCACCACGCGTCGGCCATTGGCGAGGTAGTCGAGCAAACTCCGTGCCGATTAGGGCCGACTTCAGAGATGGCAAGTAACTAGCCCGTATTATTCACCGCAGAGGCGCAGAGGACGCAGAGAATTCAGAAGCAGCAAGAGCTTACATGCAAAAACGCAAAGGAGTTTGTCTCGCACGTTGCGCAGCTCATATGTCTTATTTCTCTGGCGTTTTCTCTGCGATCTCTGCGGCTCCGCGGTGAATCTGAATTTTCCGGGCTATCGCTGAATCGTCGGCCAAAGCGCTGCCGTGCATAGCCGGTGCCCAATCCGATCCAGAATCGGCACGCTCCGAACATGCCGAAACCCCGCCAATACCTCTTTCAATGCCAGAACATCTTCAAACAGCTCCAAGTCCTTGGCAAGAATGTCCGCCGACTCGGTAAAAACCAACAGCACCAGCGCCGCCTCATGGATCAGCGGCTCGGCTTCCATCTTCCGAAGATCGGCCACAACACTTTGACGCCATTGCGCCCCATATCCCCGATGCCGCGCCCCACCCTCGCGAAACTGGCACGCCACTTTAACTTCCAGCCACAATGCATCAGCCGCCGCACAATAATCGATGCTTGCCCCGCCGTCCGCCAAGGTAAACAAGTTCGCCTCTGGTGGGTTTGCCGGCTGAAGCGCCCGCCCCTTTGGCGTAAGCACCAGATCGCATCGCGCTCGATGGCTCAACTTGCGCCCCTGCGTCGAAGGATAATGCCCCTCGCGCGCCACCTCATAGCGACCTGCCAATCGCTCGGCCAACAGCGCCTGAAGCAGCCGCTCATCCTTGGCATCCAGGCCATAAACTGCCTGCTCCAACCGCAGATCCGCCTCGGCCGCAGTCAGGGCTTCCCCCAGATGATCGGCGACAGTCGAAAAATCCCACTTCAACGATGACATGACAATGATTCATCTCCCCCTCCGCGCAACTTGCACATTTCACTCCAAGCGTCAACCATTCGATTTAGATGTCCACTCCGTCCATCAGACTGACGCGTCATTCCCACCACCGGAAATCCCCCAGGCGCCCCCTGCATCTTCAAATAACAGCAAACGTCGGCAAGCAATACGTCTCCTATGTTCGAAGCCACCTGATCGCCGCGCACCGGGTACTTCACCCCGCGCTAATTGACCTGTCCCTCGCCTTCGTCGGCGATGCCGAAATGTCGAGGCTGCATGAACAGTTCATGTCAATCGCCGGGCCGACCGATGTTCTGACCTTTCCCCTTGAAGAAGGAGCCGGAGGGAGAATAATCGCCGGCGAAGTGGTCATCTGCGTTCCGGAAGCCCGCCGTCAATCCCGTAAAATGGGCACTGCCATCGAACGTGAATTACTGCTCTATGCCCTGCACGGCATGTTGCACCTTTGCGGCTTCGACGATAGAACCGCTGCGGGATATCAAGGCATGCACCGGATCGAGGATCAGATACTCAAGCGGCTTGGAGTGGGCCCGGTCTTCGTTCCTCAAACGGCCGGTCGCGGGAACCATCGACGTGCTGATTGGACCGGAGTGAAATGATGCCACTGCCCTGGGCCGTGGCGGCGATGTGCGTCGGCGCCCTCGGAAGCTTGATCTTCTCAACGCTCACCTATTCCGTGCGCGACCTCTCACGTCCCCGACTGGCCGATTATCTCGAACGGCACGGCCGGCTTCATCTTCTCGATGGAATTATCGAGCATTTCAGCGATCTGATCTTTGTAACCGCTGTCGGCCGGTTGCTCGCCAACACTCTGATCGTCCTGTGTTCGGTCTGGATCTGCCAGCAGACCGTCTCGCGAATGCTGTTTCGCGATCCACTGATCTTCATTCTCGCGGCGGGTGTCACGCTCTTTTTCTCCGTCACTTTTCCCCAGGCCATCACCCACTATGCCGGCAACGCGGTTGTCGGCGCCACCGCCGGGGCGCTGCTCGCCCTGCGCGTGGCCATGCTCCCTCTCTTGTGGATCATGCACATGAGCGATGCCTTCGTGCGAAGTGTCGCAGGCGTGAATATCGCTCCCGAGCCCGAGCAGATTCAGCAGCAGGTGGAAGACGAAATTCGCTCAGCCGTCGAAGAAGGCGAAGAACGCGGCGTAGTCGACGAGCACGAACGTGAGATGATCGAATCGGTCATCGAATTCCACGACTCGGCCGTCTCTCAGGTCATGACCGCCCGCGCCGATATGGTCGCCGTCGGCGCTACCGCCACCCTCGACCAGGTCGTCCGTACCATCGTCGAGAGCGGCCATTCACGCATCCCCGTTTTCGAATCCACCCCCGATCAGATCATCGGAATCCTCTACGCCCGCGACCTCCTCCAGCGCGTCGGCCAGCCCCCCGAAACCTTCAGCGTCCGCTCCATCATGCGGCCCGCCTTCTTCATCCCCAAGACCACGCCGCTGGGCGATCTGCTTCGCGATTTCCGCCGGCGCAAGGTCCACCTCGCCATCGTCCTCGACGAGTACGGCGGCACAGCCGGCCTGGTCACCTTCGAAGACATTCTCGAGCTGCTCGTCGGCAACATCTCCGACGAACACGAAAAACCCGACGCCAGCGTTTTCCAGCGCATCGACGACCACATCATCGAAGCCGACGCCCGAATTGACATCGGAGAACTCAACCGCCTGGCCGAGCTCAATCTTCCCGAAGACGAAGCCTACGCCACCCTCGGCGGCTACGTCCTGGCCACCCTCGGCAACATCCCTGAAAAAGGCGCGATCCTCGAACAAAACGGCCTCAAAATCACCGTCCTGGAAGCCGAGCCCCAACGCATCAATCGCCTAAAAATCGAAAAGCTCCCCGAACCCGCCGAAGTCCCCGTCCCAGCCGCCAATACCATCACGTAAACTGAGCGCGTTTCTCACAGCAGAAAGTCTGCGGTGAGGAACACCTTCTGTCCCCCTCTCTCCCCCCGGGAGAGGGCCGGGGTGAGGGCGTTTGTCGAGCGGCTTTCAGCTGCGCATATCCAGGGTCGCCCCACGCCAAATCCCCGTCCGCACTCCCGCCATCGTGCCCACCATCAACCTTCCAAGCCACGGGACATGCGGCAAAATCGGCAGCGCAAGATCCCGCGCCGCCGCCAGCGCCCACCCCTCACTCTGAAACACCGGCCCAAGCAAATTCGACAATCGCCACGACCACATCGTCAGCTTCTTTCGAACCGCACACGCCCTCGCAAGCGCCGCTTGGATATCCCCGTCTTCGCACAACGCTTCGCCCACCGCCACCGCATCCAACAGCGCCAGATTCACCCCCTGCCCCAGATGCGGCGTAGTCGCGTGCGCCGCATCACCAATGCAAACCAGTCGCGCCGCGGACCATCTCTTCAATTTCACAATTTGATAATGCGCTGTCGCAAGATCACCGACTCCCGTGATCTGCTCCACAAGCGATTGCGCCTCCGGGCACAGCCCCACAATCTCGCGTTTCAACACATCCAGCCCCCCATTACCCAATGCCGCAACGCCATCGCGCGGCAGCGCACAAAACAAACTGCATCTCCCCTTCCCCACCGGCAGCATCCCAATCAACTGCCGGCTCCCGCGCGTCACCTGATGCAGCCGGCCGCGCACGGCATCCGATCGCCCGCTGAACCACGCCGCCCCAAGCGGAAACTGTCGTACTGACGCCCCCAGGCGCGGATCGGCACGAAGCCGCGAGCGAGCCCCATCCGCCCCGATCAACACGTCGAACGGCCCCCACGCCTGCCCCGAATCATCGATCGCCTCAATCACCCCTGCTGTTTCCCGCGAGCCAACGATTATCCTTCCCAACTCGAATCCCACGCCCTCCCGCCCGGCATGCCTCCGCAAAATCTCAAACAGATCACCCCGATGCACCCCATACCCGATCAGATCAGGACCGAGTCGCCGGTAGTCCAGCCGAACCAGCGTTCGCCCCCGATGCGTCACCGCATGCAAACCCTCGATCGGCTCGGCCCCCGCGACGACCTCATCCAGCAAACCCAGATGCCGCAGTGCAAGTTGCCCGGAAGGCTGAAGCAGCAACCCCGCCCCCACCGGACACAGATTCGAAGCGCGCTCGATTAACGTAACGTGATGCCCCCGCCGACCCAGCAAAAGCGCCACCGTCAACCCCGCCGGCCCGCACCCGACCACCCCCACCCGCAATTGCCTTCCCATGCACGCTTCATAACGCGACCCGCATCCGCATTCCATGATCGACATTTTCAAAAAATGCAGCGCGCCGCAAAATAATCCGCGGCGCGCTGCATTTTCGTCAGATAAAGACGATAACTCATGTTCTCTAATCGATTTAGAGATGCAGCGCGCCAGGGAGGACGATCCGGCGCGCTGCAAGTATCAAAAGATCAAGAATGCTGAACTTAAGCCAAGCTTTTGATTCGCTTTATGAATTGAAGGCGATCCGTTGCGGCGCGCCGCAAGCAGGATCGCGCGCCGCATTCGCCGGTCACCGCCCAATCTCAGAATCTGAAATCTCAAATTTGAAATTTCAAATCCGGATCGTGCAGCCTAAGCCAGCACTTCCCGAATCACTTCACCACTATTCACCGTCGCCCGCTCGGCCCGACCATTGTGTGGGTAGGTCAGCTTCAGGTGATCGAGCCCCATCAGGTAGAGGATGGTCGCATGGACGTCTGAGACATGAGCCGGGCGCTCCTGTGCGCGAAGGCCGATCTCGTCGGTCGAGCCCACCGTGCTGCCGCCCTTTACACCGCCCCCGACCATCCACATCGAGAATCCCCACGGATTATGATCCCGCCCCTTTGAATTCTCGTTAAATGGCGTCCGGCCGAACTCGCCACCCCACACCACAAGCGTGTCGTCCAGCAATCCGCGCGATTTGAGGTCCGTCAGCAATCCCGCGATCGGCTGATCGACCGAATGGCACATCTTCGAATGGTTATCTTCCACATCAGCATGTGCATCCCACCCCGATCCCGATCCAGAATAAACCTGAACGAACCGCACGCCTCGCTCGACCAGCCTTCGCGCCAGCAGGCAGTTCGAGCCGGTGACCATGGTCTTGCGATCGTTAAGCCCATACAGCTCTTTGGTGGCGGCCGACTCACTGCTGATATCCACCGCCTCGGGCGCCGCGGTCTGCATGCGATACGCCAACTCGTACGCATTAATGCGGGCGGCCAGTTCACTGTCATCGCCGCGGGTGCTGTCGAACTTCTGATTCATGTCTCGCAGCAAATCGAGCTTGCCGCGTTGCTGGCGATCGCCCACGGCCTTGGGCGGCGTCAAATGGAAGACCGGCGTGCCTTCCCGGCGGAAATGCGTCCCCTGATACGTCGCGGGCAGGAACCCCGCGCTCCAATTCGTCGGGCCGCCATTTACTTCCGCGGCATCGGTCAGCACCACGAACGCGGGCAGGTTGTCGTTCACCGAACCCAGCCCAAAATTGATCCACGCGCCCATCGAAGGCCGTCCCGCCAGGATCGATCCGGTATTCATCTCGCAGACCGAACCCACATGATTGAGCCCATCCGCCCAGCACGAGCGGATCACGCACATGTCATCGACATGCTTGGCGACCTGCGGATGCCAGTCCGAAACCCACAGTCCGCTCTGGCCATGCTGGGTGAATTTTCGCTTCGATGCCAGCAACGTATTGTTTGACGTGCCCATCGCCGTGATCACCCTGCCAAAGCTCTTGGGCATGGGCTTGCCGTTCATTTCCGTGAGCAAAGGCTTGGGGTCAAAAATATCGATGTGGCTCGGTCCGCCCTCCATGAACAACCAGATCACACTCTTGGCGCGTGGGAACAACTGAGCCGGCCGCACCATCCCCGCCGATGCCTCCCGGCACATCAGATAACTCAACGCCAGCGCGCCAAAGCCACCGCCGGCCTTCATCAAGAATTCGCGACGGCTCGCGGCGGCTTTCACATGGGGGGATAAGTTCATTCGCTCCTCGGCGTGGTCGCTTTAGCGACCCTGTAAGACTCTCCAAGGCACTCCAGACATGGTCGCTGAAGCGACCACGCCATTAGTTGCTGTACGCAAACTCATTGGAATTCATCAGCACGTGGCAGAAATCCACCACCGCCGCGGCCCGGGCTTTGGGCAGTGTATTGGGTGCAAATTTATCGTCGGCATATTCCGGCAGCGCAACGTCCTTCCCTTCCTTCAGCCGCCGCTCGATCACATCCGCCTGGCTGTCAAAGAACTCGCGTGCCTTCTGCACTTCCTGGGCCTGGGGATGGCGGCTGTATGCCAGTTGATACGCCCCATCCACAATCGCGTTCGTATCCGCGCCCGCCTTGCTCAACACCCGGCCGGCAAAATGCTGCGCCCATTGAATTGACAGATCGCTGTTCAGCAGCATCAGCGCCTGAGACGAAGTCGTCGTCACAAACCTTCGCGGGCAGCTTTCGTACGGATCGGGCATGTCAAAGGCTTCGAACATCGGATAGCGCGTATTCCGCCGGACAAAAACGTAAATGCTCCGCCGATTCCGTTCGGATTCGCTCGCCGTCACCGCCCATCCGCCACGAACCTCCATCCCTTTGGGAATGATCGGGAAGATGCTCGGCCCGCTCATCTTCGGGTTCAGCATTCCCGCCACCGCAAGATCCGAATCACGGATGACTTCGGCTTCCAATCGCTTCAACGGGAAGCGGGAAAACATGCGATCGTCGGGATCTTTCTTCGCCGCGTCGGCGCTGATTACAGTCGATTGGCGATAGGTGCTGGAGGTCATGATCAGCCGGTGAAGCTTCTTAAGGCTCCATCCGTCTTTCACGAACCGCGTGGTCAGCCAGTCCAGCAATTCAGGATTTGACGACGGCTGGCCCTGCACACCGAAATCGCTCGGCGACGCCACAATCCCTTTGCCAAAATGGTAATGCCAAACCCGATTGGCCATGACCTTGGCCGTCATGGGATTTTCCGGGCTGGCCAGCCAGTTGGCCAAAACCGAACGCCGCCCGCTCGAATGCCGATCAGGAAGTGCCGGAATGATCGGCTCATGCGCATCCAGCGCCGATGGGAAGCCGGGCGCCACTTCATCTTTGGGCGCGTCAAACACCCCGCGACGCAGCACGTACTCTTTGGGCGCTGCTTCGCCGGCATCGATCACGCCGGTGGCAAGCGGAAGAGCCTTCGGCTTGATATTGTCGAATTCACTGAGCTGATCGGCCAACTCCTGATACTTCTTCTTGGCCTCGCCCTTCAGGGCCGCCGCACAGGTCGCCGGAGACGCGAGATATTGATACGACCCCGCCTCCATATATTGAGCGGCTTTGTAGTGGTACAGCCAATCCATCGGCGTGCGATCCGCCGGGGCTTTGTTGAGCGACTCCTGCACCTCGGTCGGATATTTATCGAAGTATTCCTTGAGCACCGCTTTGCGCTTGGGCTCTTCGAGCTTGGTCATCTCAGCCCGAATGGCAGCGGTCTTTTCTTCCCAGATCGCTCGCTTTGCCTCATACGCGCGGATCTGCTCCGGCGTGGCCACCGGAATCTGGTCATCGGCTCGAATGTTCCCAAAGAACGCCTGAAGCCGGTAGTAATCGGATTGGAGAATCGGATCGTATTTGTGATCGTGGCAACGGGCGCAGCCCATCGTCATGCCCAGGAACACCGCGCCCACGGTGTCGGTCTGATCGTTGAGCATTTCCTGTCGCCGCTGAAGCAGGTTGCGGGCGTTGCTCTCATCGGGGTAGGTGCGAAGAAAGTAGGTGGCGATCCGCGCATTCACATCATCGGGATACAACTCATCCCCGGCGATCTGCTCCCGCACAAACCGGTCATAAGGCTTGTCCGCGTTCAACGATTGAATCACATAATCGCGGTAGCGCCAGGCATTGGGGCGGGTTTCGTCAGCCTTGAAGCCTTCGCTCTCGGCATAATGCGCCAGATCCAGCCAATGTCGCGCCCAGCGTTCGCCGTATTGGGGCGATTCGAGCAACCGATCGATCACCTTGTCAAAGGCATTAGGTGACGCATCGTTAACGAACTCTTCCACATCCTGCGCGGTCGGCGGCAGACCGATCAAATCGAGATACGCGCGACGGATCAGCGCCTCAGGCGCAGCCGGGGGCGCAGGCGCAAGCCCCTGCTTCTCAAGGCGCGACATCACGAACTGGTCGATGGGATTGCGAATCCAGCCGGGCTGAGCCACGTCCGGTGGCTGCCGGTCAATGACATGGGCGAATCCTGCTCCCTTTACCGCCGGATTGTTGCTTGAACTCGCGGCTTCCGCCCGAACGACGGAATCAACCACGTTCAACGTCACCAATCCCGCGACAGCCGTGAGCAAAAGAGCACGAAGCGAAGTGCGAATGGGGCTCTTCATTAACAGTAGTTATACCCCGCATGGCAAGTCGTTGACAGTGATTTCCGTAAACCGGCATCAAATCTCACCTAAAGCGCCCAAAGCCCAATTGAAACTGTTAGCCTCGTGGCCTAGCCCGAATTATTCACCGCGGAGACGCCGAGGACGCAGAGAATTCAGAAGTGACAAGAGGTTAAATGCAGAATCGTTGAGCGGTTTGTCGCGCACGTTGCGCGGCCCATACATGGCGTTTCTTGTGTTTTCTCCGCGCTCTCCGCGTCTCTGCGGTGAACCTGAATTTTCCGGGTTAGCCCACGGTAAAGCCCCGCAACGCCATGTTGAGCAACGGAACGTTTCGCCTACACTATTGAGGAAATGCCCCGCAAGTTGTACCTCGAAACATTCGGCTGCCAGATGAACGTGCTCGACAGCGAGCTGGTTCTCGGCCAGCTCCGCGCCCAAGGCTACCAATCGGTTGAGAATCGCGACGATGCCGACGTGATCCTCTTCAATACCTGCTCTGTCCGCGAGCATGCCGAGCAAAAAGTGTATTCGCGGCTGGGCCAGCTGCGCGACCGCAAGCAGAACGAGCCTGGCCTTGTCATTGGCGTGATCGGCTGCATGGCCGAGCGCGATGGCACCAACATCTTTCAGCGCAATCCCCACATCGACGTGCTTTGTGGGCCGGGCGAGCTCGATAAGCTTGCGCAACTTGTTCATAACGCGGCAATCACCAACGCCCAGCCGCACGCGGGTGGCAAACGCCAGCGGCATGTGGCGCTGATGGGGGCGAATGTCCGCAGATCGGGAACGCTCGAGGCCGCCGAGGATCATCTTGAGCTGCTCGACCTTTCGCGCAGCATCTCGGCTGATGACAACCTCAGCCAGGCGTATGTCCGCATCACACGCGGCTGCAATAAATTCTGCACCTACTGCGTCGTGCCCTACACACGCGGCGCCGAAGTGCATCGCCCTCCCACCAACATCATCGAGGAAGTGAAACGCCTCGCCGACGCCGGGGCGCTCGAAGTCACCCTGCTCGGCCAGACGATCAACCACTACCACTTCGATCATGGCGATGGCCGCAAAACGACCTTTGCCGAGCTGCTTTATCAGATCCATGAAGCGACGCCGAATCTCAGCCGCCTGCGATTTGTCACGAGCTATCCGCGGGATTTCGGGGATGATGCATTGGCCGTCATGCGCGATTGCCCGCGCATCTGCCGGTACCTGCATGTCCCGGCGCAGTCGGGCAGCAACCGGATTCTCAAGTTGATGAACCGCGGCTACACGGTCGAGGAATATACCGATTTCATCGATCGTGCTCGCGGCATGATGCCGGATGTGTGTATCGCGAGCGATTTCATTGTCGGGTTCCCCACTGAAACCGAGGAAGACTTTGAGGTCACCCAGCGGCTGATCGAGCGCTGCCGGTTCAAGAATTCATTCATCTTCAAATATTCGCCGCGTCCGGGGACGGCGGCGATCACTCGTTTTCCGGATGATGTTCCCGAGGACGTGAAGCGCCGGCGGAATAATGAGCTTCTGGCCGTGCAGCAAAGCGTCTGCAACGCGAACAATCGGGAGATGATTGGCCGAACGGTGCAGGTTCTGGTCGAAGGCGTCAGCAAGCTGACGAAGCGGCCTGCGTACCCGAGGACCGGGGGCGTGGAGCTTGGGTGGGAACGACGTGAACAACTGGCAACCGCCGTTGCCGAGCCGACGCAGCTCACGGGGCGCACCGGGGGCGATCAGGTTGTGGCGTTCGATGGGGAGCCGGGCCTTAAAGGGGAACTGGTCGACGTGAAAATAGTCGATGCACGCAATCTCACGCTGTTCGGGCGGCTTATGGGGAAACGATAGAACGCCCCGGGCGTGCGACAGGAGGACATCTCATGCGAATTGTGGCGATTGCGATCATCGCACTGCTCGTGACCGCGGTTTCGGGTTTTACTCCGACGCCGGTGGTTAAAGTGTTGATCGTCGGCGGCGGTTCGTCCCACGACTTCAACAAATGGTGGAAAGAAGCCGATTCAAAAATTCTGTCCGAATCGAAGGAGCCGGTGTTCTCGCCCACGTACACCGATCGACCCGCCGAGGCGGTGAAGTTGATGGGCGAAGCGGATGTGTTGGTGTTGCCGGTGAATCAATTGGGCTTTTCCGCCCCGGCCATCCGAACTGCAATGCAGATGCACACGGATGCCGGCAAGGGCATCGTGCTGCTGCACGCGGGCACATGGTACATGTACAAGGACTGGCCTGAGTACAATTCCACGTACGTCGGCGGCGGCGCTCACGGCCACGACAAGCTTGGCGAATTCGAAGTCACCGTCACCCAACCCGATCACCCGCTCATGAAAGGCGTCCCCGCCAGGTTCAAAGTGACCGACGAACTCTATCACATGGAGCCCGATCCAAAAGGCACTTCTATCGAAGTGCTGGCCACCGCCACAAGCCCCCTGACCGGCAAGACTTTCCTGAGCATCTGGGTTGTGAAGCATCCCAAAGCGCGGATCGCCGCGATTTCGCTGGGGCATGATGGGCGGGTGCATGATTTGGATGCGTATAAAGCGCTGTTGGGAAATGCGACTCAGTGGGTGGCGGGGCGATAAATTGCGCCTGCCCTGTAACGGGGGTATCAATAATGGCTGAAACGTTGCGGGAAGTGTTCAAACTCGACATGGTTGACAATGGTCGTCTGAAAAACGATGGCTTGGTGTTCGTTGACGAAAAGTCGCTCATGGGGCTCTCCCACGCAACGATGGATTTCACGCAATCGAGTTTCTCCCGCGACTGGCAGGCCAGGCGGCTCGCCCACCTCTGGCCCGGCCCCAGGGAAGTGTCTGGAATCGCGACGCGCGGCAACGATTTCGTCTGGCTCGGCGCAGATACACCCGGTTTCAGCCAACGAGCTGTCGATGGACTGCAGGATCTTTTGGAGCCCAATGGCGAGTTGCTACCGCTAAAGACGCCACCGGGCGTCGGGACCTATTGGGCGTACAATGTCACGACAGTCGCAGACGTGTTGGATGAGCAGCGATCCATCATGTTTCTCAATCGGAATAGTACATGGGATGCGCAGTCCATCAGTCGTTACGAATTCGATGCCGGCATAGTTCCTGAGTTGTCAATCTTCCGAATTCCCAATGCTCGATTTGATATCTACGCAACCAAC
This sequence comes from Tepidisphaeraceae bacterium, assembly GCA_036794395.1. Classification (GTDB taxonomy): domain Bacteria; phylum Planctomycetota; class Phycisphaerae; order Tepidisphaerales; family Tepidisphaeraceae; genus DASXMX01. Next base: position 17,574 of record DAIRGS010000100.1, read on the forward strand.
CGCTTTATTGACCGTGTCCGAGAACTCGGACTCAAGGGCCTGCGCGCCAGAAAGGTCTGGCCGCTGCCGCCAGAAGTGAACTGGCGAGAATTCGCCAAACAGGAATCAAAAAAGGGCAGTCGCGCGAAGTCTCAGGGCACGTCACCACACGTCTCTAAAGCGGCGGCCGCACCGAAATACACCAGCCGCCCGCCGCGCGGCGCCGAACTCGAATCCCTCAAGATCGCCATTAGCCAATATCCGGCTGAATTGAAATGGGATGTTTCCCGGATGACTCCCGACGACGTTCAGAAAAAGATCTTCACGACACTGGAGAAACTGCGCGCTTCCGAAAAGAACAAGGAGCAGCTCAAGGACCGCGCGTTCTGGTTTGGCATCGCATGGGGCGAATCCGTCGTCAAGGCATTGGGCTGGCAATGGGCGATGGTGGAAGACCCCAGCAACAACGCCGCTTCCATGGCAGTGGTAAGCCCGGATCGCGCGTACGCAGTGCTTCCGATTTTGTTCATCGAACGCATCATCACGAATCCCGACGCTGATCCAACCTCACAACTGCTGTTCAACATGATCAAGGCCGGGAAGGTCCCCAAAGCTGAGCCGGGCCAATTGCAGTTGCTTTGGTAGATCGATGCGAATCAGACTGACCCGCTGTAATCGCGTCCGTAACCGGATGCAAGCACCCCTCGGTGAAGGTGAAACGTCTTTGCGGACGTGGGTGGAACTAACCATGGCCGCGGAATAGCGAAACTTTCCAGGAGTGCGCACGACGTTCCGCAGCGCGGATTTGATTGTCGTGGCAAGTGGCCGGCCGGTCGTGGTGTTTAACATCGCTCACAACCGGTTCCGCCTGATTGCGGCGGTGCATTTTAAAATGATCGTGCGTGATTCGGCGCTGATCCGGCATCTTGGCCGGCAGGCGAAATCGGTATCGGGGTGGTTTGGCGAGGCGAATTGCAGCGGTCTGAGAATCCGGGGTGGCGCGGGTTACCGCTATACCCCGGCGTGGGGGCTTTGTGGGGTTGGACACGGCGGTTGAGCGGGACGCGGCGCAGGGTGAATCGATGAATCGAGTGAGTGGCGCGTGATTCGGCACAGTCATTTAATATACGGATCGTTTACACGCTGATGATCCTGACACACAAGGAATACGACCGGGATAAATGGAAGGAGCAGTTGTGAAGGCGAAAACGTCGAGTCGCGAGAGGATGCCAAAGACTTATACCGCATTGGTGAAGCGGTTCATGCCGCGTCCGCTGCATGATGAGGTGGATTACTGCAACGCGTTGGCCGTGTTGGATTCAATGGCCGGATTCAAAATGAACGCGGACCAGGAGGACTATTTCGAGGCGATTGCCACGTTCATTGAGAAATATGAAGCCCGGCATCATGCCATCGGCGGCTCGAAAATGACTCCGGTGGAACTGATTCGAGCCCTGATGGATGAACACGGCATGAATGAGTCGGACCTCGGCCGCCTGCTGGGCGACCGTAGCCTGGGCCATCGAATCCTCAGTGGCGAGCGGGAATTGAGCAAGGTACACATCCGGGTGCTGTCCAGGAACTTTAGTCTGAATCCGGCAGCTTTGCTGTGAACCGGTTTCGAATCGGTTCGGGGGGCAGGAATGCCCCCGCTCACCATTCGAGACAGACAAGAATGTCCGCCCCACCACCTCTTCAATCGAGCCGCTTCACGCGGATGTTTTTGTAGTGTACTTCGCTACCGGGATCGTGGGCCTGAAGGGCGAAAGTGCCTTCGCTCAGCTTCTTCCTGGCATCGTCCGGCTGGGTCCACTCCACTGTGACTTTGCCGTTCACCTTGAGGGTGACGGTCTTGCCCTTGACCATGATGTCGTACTCCCACCACTCGTCATCCTTGACCGGCGAAGTATTCATGACGTTCTTGATGTTGTACAGGGAGCCGGTCTTCTTTGGGTCGCTGTGGGTCTCGTTCACCTGGCACTCAAAGCCGGCCCTCGGGAAACCGGTATCCTGGAATTTGGTGTGAAAATACACGCCACCGTTCGCCTTGGCGCGGGTCATGACATCGACCTTGAGCTCGAAGTTCACGAAGGGCTTCTCATCGCCAACGTAGAAGCAGTGGGCGGTTTTCCCCTTGGTGACGAACGCGCCGTCAATGATTTTGAAGGTGTCGGGGTTCCCCGCGACCTTCCAGCCATTCATGGTTTTGCCGTCGAAGATGGTGACGAAGCCCTCGTCTTCTTTGGGCGGGTTCGCCGCACGGGAGAGGAAGGGGGAAGCGAGCAGTGCTGCCGCAACGATTATCAAGAATTGACGCATGATTGAAATCCCTTTGGTGGTTCCTGTTGTGGACATTCCCATCAAAATTCGGTTTTCTTTCGCCCCGGTTCGGGCACCGGGTACATTCCTTTTTCATCCGACTTCAGAGGCGCGGGAGAATCTGCCGTGAGCTTGTCGACGTCGGGGGAGAAGTCGTGTTCGGAGTTGAGCATCTGGTCGAAGGTGATTTCCCTGCCGGTATGGGCGGCGGCTCGGCCCATGCTTGCGACGACGCTGGCTTGAACCCCGCGTTTCACTTCGCTGTACGGCTTGTCGTTGACGATCGCGTTCACCAGCGAATCCCACTCGTTCTGATAAGGCCCGCGAAGGTCTTGCGGAGATTTCCACGTCTGGTTGTCGGGAACTTCGGCAAACCCCTTGTAAATGCTCGAAGGTCCGCCGCAGTCTCCCGTCCGGGAAGCCACCGCGCAGCCTTTGGTTCCATGCAGGAAACTGTAGTACTGGGAGGTGGTGTTCGGCATGCTTCGGCCGTCGTACATCATCTTGGTGCCGTCGGCGAACGTGTATTCGATCCCGTAGGAATCGAAGTTCTGATCGACGAACGGGTTGCCGCTACGATCGGTCTTGTAGTGGCGCCCGCCGACGCCCTGGGCCTTGATGGGGAAGGTGTTTTTCATCCAGGAGAGATGATCGATGATGTGGATGTGGAAGTCGTTGAAGAGGCCCCCACTGGCCCAGATGAAGCTGTGGAAATGGCGGATCTGGTATTCAAGTTCCGACGCCTTCGAGAACCTTGGATCGAGGGAATGTGCGATTGCGTTGGCCCCGCCTGGGGACATGCGATAGCCGCGCATGAGGATAATGTCGCCGATTTCGCCATCCATCACGCGCTTCTGAAGTTCTTCGAGGTTGCGGGCGTGGCGTGACATGAGACCGACGCCCACCTTGAGGTTTTTAGCCGAGGCATCTTCCGCCAGTTTCAGCATCTTCCGGCTGGCCGCTCCGTCGGCCGAGAGCGGTTTTTCCATGAAGACGTTGAGGCCCTTTTCGATGGCGTAGCCAAAGTGCACCCATCGGAAGGCCAGGGGCGTGGTGAAGATTGCGACGTCGCCCGGCTTGAGGCAGTCGATCGCGTGCTTGTAAGCATCGAATCCGATGAACCGGCGCTCGGGAGGAACATCCACCTTTGCCTTATCAATCTGCCTGCTGCGACTTATGTTGTCGTACGACGCCTTGAGCTTGTCCTGGAAGACGTCGGCCATGGCGACGAGTTTGGTGGGGACGCTGACGTTAAGGGCCTGCGAGATGGCGCTGGTACCGCGGCCTCCGCAGCCGATGAGCACGACCTGGATCGTCGAATCGCCCGCAGCGTGCACGGCCGGAATGGCGATGCCCGCCAGCGCTGAAACCGCGGCGATCCGGCCCGCGCGCTTGCCTAACTCGCGACGTGAAATGGTGGAGTTCTCGCTGGAGTTCATGGTGCCTCTCCTGTGACAAGGGATGTGAAAAAACGCAACGTGCACCGCCCGACGTATCCGGGGATTCCGGGCGTCGATACATTCGTATCTACCGAGCAGCGGGAGGAATGTTTCATTGGGATTAGGGAGGCCACGATCGGAGAGGGATGCAGCCAATTGCCTACAGGGAGAGAATCCGATCCATGCGGCGGGCGATGTCTTTTAGTTCTGTGAGGCCCCCGCCGGGGACTTCGGCGCACATCCAGGTGTTGTAACCGACGTCGTCGAGGGCGTGCATGACGGCTTTCCAGTTGATGTCGCCTTCGCCGAGCTTGACGCCGAAGCCTTTGCCTTTGCCTTCTTCGTTCATTTTCTTGCGGCTGAATTCTTTGACGTGGAGTTTGACGATGCGCTTGCCGAGGATTTTGACCCACTGTTCGGGGTAGCCGTAGGCGGCGACGTTGCCGAGATCCATGTGCCAGCCGACGGCGGGGGTTTTGAATTCGTCGACGTAGCGGGCGGCTTCCATGGGGGACAGGAGGAAATCGTTCCAGACGTCTTCGATCGCGATTTTGATGCCGAGTTCCTCGGCCAGGGGGATGGCCTTGCGGATTTCGGTTTGGGAGCGCTCGTAGCACTGGTCGTAGGAGACTTTGGCGTTGACGACGCCGGGGACCAGGAGAACACTGGTGCCGCCCTGGGCCTTGCAGTCGCGGAGGGCTTGTTGGAGGGCTTTCTGGCCGATAGCGCGGACGTCGGGATCGGGGTCGGAGAGGGTTTTGTTCCAGTGGACCGAATCGACGATGCCTTCGATGAGGATGCCAGCATCGGCGGCGGCAGCTTTGATTTCGTCGTTGGGCGGGCCGCCGGGCGAGTTCATTTCGACGCCGTCAAAACCGGCTTCCTTGAGAATGCCAAATTTCTCGCGGACGGATTTGCCGCCCTTGATCATGTCCCACATGACCGCTTTTTTGATTGTGCGGGTTTTGGGTGCATCGACTTGTGCGAGGCCGACCATTGGCTGGAGCGCGATGGCGGCTGCGATGGCAGTGGTCATCTTCAACATTTCACGGCGGTTGGGCGGTGGGGTCATGACGTGGTCCTTTTTTGGTTTAAGGAAGCGAGGGACAGGTTATCATAGACAGGAGGCGATTTGGAGCGGGTGGGGTATACATCAAAGATCGCGGGTGAAAGACAATAAGGAATCGCTTCGCGATGCGGATCGTGTTGGGCGGGCACGGGGGTCCGCCCCTACAGGTAGAGTCGAGACGTGGCGCGGTGGCGTAGG
>DAIRGS010000101.1:0-22503 GCA_036794395.1 Tepidisphaeraceae bacterium
AGGCTCGATTTTTGGTAACGAGCGTTGAACGGTATTGGGTTTCTAACCCGTGTTTGGGGGAGCTGCGGGTCCGGCGCCGGGTGAGATGTGGGAGAACCAACTTGCCAAATCGGGCATTTTCTTCCGAAGAATCAGAAGGTTGTCTGAATGTCGAAACTTGGTTTTCCCAAACCTGACCCGGCGCTGACGGTCATCCCCCTCAATCATGGCTTGGAAAGCCATGTCACGAAAAGCGCGGAATCGCGCACGGTCATATAGCGTAACCCCATCAAACCATGTATCTCGCATTTCATCTGTGTCCATCTGTGTCCATCTGTGTCCATCTGTGTCCATCTGTGGCAATAACCTTGGACTTTTCCGCGCCCTGTGCCAAACCACTTTAAGATTGTCCCTTTTCATCACCCCCGTCTTCTGTATCCTGTCTAACCTCATTCAAAAGGAGCATCAATGCCAACACGTAATGCACAAGCGACATGGAACGGTAACCTCAAGGAAGGCCAGGGCTCGATGAAGCTTGGCAGCGGCGCGTTCGAAGGAAAGTATTCCTTCGGCACGCGCTTCGAAGGCGCGCCGGGGACCAATCCTGAAGAGCTTATTGGGGCCGCCCATGCCGGTTGTTTCTCGATGGCGCTGGCGGCCGGCCTTGGTAAGAATGGATTTAATCCGCAGAGCGTTCATACGACTGCGGCCGTCAGCCTTGAGAAGGTTGGGGAAGGCTTCAAGATCACCAAGATCAAGCTTGTCTCGGAAGCGAAGGTTCCCAATATCGACCCGGCGAAGTTCCAGGAGATCGCTAACGCGACCAAGTCGGGCTGCCCGGTCTCGCAGGCGTTGTCGGCCACGCCGATTGAACTTGAAGCCAAGTTGGTTTGAAGATGTCCTCAATCGTTTCCGTGCGGAAGAGAATGTTTGTCATCCTGGAGCGCAGCGAAGGATCTGTTTGTCGCAAGTCGATCTCGATCAGATCCTTCGCGGCTCCTTTGGATGATTCAAGGGACAGTTTAAACCGGAAAATTCATGACTTACCACGGAGGCCACGGAGAAATGCAGCGTAAATCACTCTTTAAGCCACACAACCTGTACTCATAACGGTGACGAAAATTCAGGTCTAATTGCTTTCGCGAGTTGGTCTTCTCCGTGTCCTCTCTTCGAGCCTGAGCCTCAGAGCCGAAGGCCGTGCCTCCGTGGTGAATAATTCGGGTTAACTCATCCGCCAGCGGCATAGCGCCGCCAGAAGCAGGACTGCCCCGGCGAGTGCGGTTTCCGACGCGAGTTGCACCGATCGCGGCGGCCAGTTGATCTTCAATTGGCCGCTTTCGGCGGGGCTGATGACGCGCCCTCCCGATTTCCGCGCCAATTCCTCCATGGCCGTGTGATCGTTCCCGAGTGCTTCGAATTCCGCGGCATATCGTCCGGGCAATGCCACCCGCTCAATTGCCTGCCCGGCCACGCGCACGGTCGCGAGGCGTGATGATCGCGGGGCCGGCACGCTTGCCTCATATTTTCCCGGCGCTGTCTGTTCCATCGGCGTCAATTCGGCACGTGCGGCGGGCGCCGATTGATCCAGAAGCTCAAGGGTTACCCGTGCCTCGTTGATCGACCTTCCCGGTTCTGTTGCATCCAGTACTACATGAACGGTCGCACCCGATTGCCAACTCACCCGATATCGCGGATCGTGCGGCTTTCGGGCTATCAAATTCGCGATTGCTTCCACCTGCGATGCGCCGGGCCCAAACGCCGTGGCGACGACTTCTCCTTCACCCAGGTTCCATCGTGCCGCCATTGGCATAACTGACGAAGTGGCATCCGGAGCGTCGGCAATTGAACGCGCCTCTTTCTTGATCCAGGTCCGGTTCCAGGTTGATGCGTCTTGACTGCGAATTTCTGAAGCCGCGTCTCGAAATGTGATGTGAACCGTGTCCGTGCGAATTAACTTTGGCATCGACCCGGCGAGGAGTTCGCGTGCGGTTTCGGCCCATCGGGAGGGGTCTAACTGGGTCATGGCTGAGCCGTTCGTCGCGGCGGTGATGTGCTTCATGACGTCGAGGGCGGAGCCTTCACCGATGGCCAGCACGTGAACGCGCACTCCTTTGGATTGGAGGCGCTTCTCAAGGTCATCCGCGGCGGAGATAGACGCGTCGAAATCGCTCACCACCAGGAGCTGCACGGGCATCCCGCCGGCTTCCGGCTTGGCGATTGCTTCCAGGGCGGCCTGTAGATTTGTTGGCCCGTGTGGAAATGCATCCTTGGCCGGGATGGGTACGGTCATGGCATCGCGCACGGGTTTGCTTTCGATCCACCATGTCACTGACTCGGCAAACATGCCCACGCTCACGAGATCGCCTGTCGGAAGGTGTGGGATCAATCCGGCCGCCGCTCCGGTGGCGAGCTGCCACCGTGTCGAGCCGGCGGCTGCTGCTCCCGACATGGACCCACTGCCGTCTACGAGAATGACCCAATGCGTCGTTGGTTCGGGCGGCCCGCTCGCCAGGGGCGAAAGCGTTTCCAGGGCCGTCCCTGGATATCCGCCCGCGCCAAATGCATGATCGCCGCCGAGGATCACCAGCGCGCCGCCGACATCGCGAACGTACTGTGTGAGATGCTGTTGTTGAATCTCGGTCAGTTCAGATGCCGGCACGTTATTCAGGACGATTACGGCCGGAGCAAGATACGCCAGGCTATCCACGGGCAAATCGCCGGGATTTATGGTGCGCCAATCCTGTGAGGGCGCAGTATTGCCCGCGCCGACCCACCACCGCTCGGCGTGTTCGGCAGTTGGGACATTTGCGGCGAGCGCATCGTTCTCTGGCCAGGCATCTCCGGGTGTCAGCTCCGCGGCTACCGTGTGAGCGCCCGCGGATACTTGGCGGACTATTGAAATCAACCCAGGGGCTGCCGTTGTTAAAGAAGATCCCGCCACGCCGCGTAAGCTCACGCCACGCGGTTTGGCTTGGTTCGAGATTCGGATGTTCGCTTCGGCGCCTCGGATTTCCAGAGCGGAGATTGATGCATCGCCGACGTCGTCCAGGGCCGGGTCGCGAACAACGTATGTGGGTGGGGTCTGCGTAGGCAGCTCAAAGCGGCAATCACTGAATAGCAGCACCGCCTCGGCGCCGGGCGCTGCATACACCGTGCGCTCGCAAGGCATGTCCGAGAGGACATTCGCGCCTGCTGCGGAATCGGTGGCATGATCGCTGAAGTATGAGATGCGGTAGGGGAGGTCACCCAATAGCTGATGAACCCGGCGATCCAATAGCGCCCGATCGCGGTACGTTGCGGTGCGGGTGCTTGGGGAAAGATCGACCATTACGCCGACCGAACCTGGAGTCGGGCGATTCCAGCTTGGCAATCCTGCGGCTACAGCAAGGAGTGCCAAACCCAATCCGCCAAGCACTGTTGTCGAAACAGTAAGCCCCGGCCGGCGAAACCAGAAGGCCAGTCCGATGGCCAGGAGCAGCGCGAGCGCTGCCGCCAATGCCCATCCTGCCCCAAACGAAATTGCCGACTCGGCGATTGTCACTCCGCGAAGGATATCACCGAGGCGGTCGTCGCCGAATGGCAGGTGAAACTTTGCTCAAAGGCGTTTGTGTGAGTTGTGAGCTTCTTACCAATCCCTGGCGGATTTAGTGAGAACGAAGCCGAGGATGAGCACAACCACGCAGATGATCCAAAGCATGCCGAGTCCGATGGCAACCGCACGTGAGATCTGGGTCCAAGGGAGGCGCCGACGCGCCGGCGCATGGCAATAATCGAGAACTCGACGATCTGTCATGATTTCACCCGGGGAGCAGGCGAATATGTGTATCCCGCCCGCCTCACACCGACATGATCTCTTTTTTCTTATTCTCAATGAGATCGTCGATCTTGGCCTCGTAGGACTTGGTCAATTCCTGGATTTGTTCCTTGGCGGCGTTGCCCTCGTCCTCGGTCATCAGGCCGCCCTTTTGCTCGGTGTCGGCGATCTTGTTGGCGTCGCGGCGGGCGTTGCGGATGCGGATCTTCGCCTCTTCCGAGTATCCCTTGCATTGCCCGGCCAACTGGAGACGCCGCTCCTGAGATAACGCGGGCAGGACCAGCCGCAACTGCTTGCCATCGCTGTGCGGCGTCAAGCCGATCTTGCTGTCGTTGATCGCCTTTTCGATCGCCTTCAAATCCTGCGGACTGAACGGCTTGATCAAAATCTGCGTCGCCTCCGGCACGCTGATCGCCGAGATCGACCGCAAATCCGTCATGCTCCCGTAATAATCAACCTTGATGTGCTCAACCAATGCCGGCGTAGCCCGCCCCGTCCTCACCCCGCGCAGCTCTTGCCGCATGTGCTCCACGGATTTCTCCATGGCTTCTTCACAATCCATCAAAATATCATCAGCGGGCATAGTTTTCGCCTCGATTCGTAATTGAATTCTTCAAAGCAATATAGCAGGTTTGATTGGAGGCACGAAGGCACGAAGGCACGAAGGCACGGAGTGCAAAAATTCCGACTCATTGATTATAGCCCTATTGATTGATCCACCGACGCCTCGATCGCCCTCTCTCTTCCTCACCCTTCGTGCCTGTGTGCCTCCGTGCCTTCGTGCCTCTTCTACAACACATCCATCGCCCGCGGATAACTTCCCAGCACGGTTAATTGCAGGCAATGGGTTCGCGCTTCCACGATGGCCTGCAACATCCCCGGATCGTCCTGGTGTCCCTGGGCATCGATGAAGAAGTAATACTCCCAGTTCACTTTTTTACTTGGCCGCTTCTCGATATCCGTGAGGTTTATGCCATTTTCCTTGAAGACATCCAGCACCTCGGCCAGCGCTCCGGGTTTATGGGCGGTGGTAAACATCACCGCCGTCTTATCATCCCCGCTGCGCCGGGCCCCCTCGCGGCCGATGACGAAAAACCGCGTCTCGTTATCCGGGTCGTCCTCGATGTTCTCAAACAGAACCCGCAGCCCATGCAGCTGCCCGGCCAGCTTCGATCCAATCGCCGCCACGCCCGGTTGCTGCGATGCCATCTCCGCCGCCTTGCTCGTACTGGCCGCGGCCTGAACGTCGCGGTCCTTCCCCATCGCGCTCAGCCATTTGCGGCACTGGCTGAACACCTCCGGCTTCGAGTACACGGTCGTGATCTGATCCCAGGAATCCTGCGCCAGCAGGTTGTGATGAATCGTGACTTTCACCTCGGCGCAAATTTTCGCCGAGCTGTTCAGGAACGCATCGAGCGTATCCACCACGCCGCCGTGAATGCTGTTCTCGACTGGGACCAGCCCGTAATCGATATGCCCGCGGGCCACTTCGTCAAACACTGCCGGGATATCCGCCAGCGGAACATGCGTCACGCTGCTGCCAAATTTCTGCACCGAAGCCCAATGCGAAAACGTTCCCAGCGGGCCCAGAAACCCAATCTTGAGCGGCTTCTCCAGCGCAAACGACCCGCTCATCAATTCCCGATACACCGCCTCCAGGCACCGATCCGGCAACGGCCCGTGATTCAGCTTCCGAACCTTCTCAAGAACCATCTTCTCCCGATCGGGCGAATAAATCGGCTCATTGTGCTGCTGCTTGAGCTTTCCAATCTCAACCACCACCCGTGCGCGCGCATTCAGCAAATCGACGATTTTCCCGTCCAACGCGTCAATCTGCTGCCGGAGCGGCTCCAGCGACCGCTCACCCGACGTCGGTTCCAACATGAAGTTTTTGTACAGCCGACAGGGGGTAGCGGTCAAACCAACGCCTGTGCAATGCCCTTTCCCGTTTCGGAATTCTTCGCGGTTGCCCGCCAAATCCTTCTCGCCCCAATAGTTCTCCCGGCGACGGGCTTCTTACCTGCCTCAAGTCCGCGAGTACGACGTCGTGCCAGCCATTGTGGAGCGGACTCATAGACATTGCAGGCCGTTCGTGGTTTCGATCATTCATTTACGATCACGCTATACGACATATAGAATGCTCAAAGTTGGCACCTGTTGTGAAAGGCGAGCGTTAGGCCGATAGGCGCATGAGGTCCTTGTCGATGTTCAAAATCCCGCAGGCATGCGAGGCGGCTGGATATGTGGGCGTTCATCCTTTGGCTGTGTGGCAGAACGAGATCGATATCGAGACAAGGGTGTTCAAAACTCCAGATATGGGCTGGGGGAGCGGCTGTGACGATAAGACGACGTAGATTTCTCAGCCCGTCCATGTTGTTGACAACGGCATCGATCCTCCTCGCGATTTGGGCAGCGGTTATGTGGGTGCGAAGTATTGCGTGGCTCGATCAGGCAGTCACCTCGTACCGAGACACGGTTCTCGAAATTGAATCTGCACCGCAGGCACTGGAGATCCGCATTTTTGCGGGTCATGCATATCACACAGGTATTTGGACAACCAAGTGGCCGATCGACCCCCCGATGACTTTCAAGTTACTCGCGCCCAGCGTTTGGTGGTCCGACGACAATACGGTATTCGCCTGGCTGCCATATTGGATGTTCATGCTGCCATCCATCGGTTTGGGATGTATCGCTCTCCGCTCCAGACAACGAATTCTGCAACGCAGGCACGACGGGTTATGTGAGTCCTGTGGCTATGACCTGCGCGGGATCAGTGAGCGTTGCCCGGAATGCGGTGTTCTTACCTGGGCGCATCGTCGCAAGCTCGCAGTAACGAATGAAGCGAGAATAATCGCCGACGTCAGCTGCCTGGAATGCAGTTTCAATTTGAAGGGACGGCGCGTTACCGGAGAATGCCCGCATTGTGGCCATTCCGTTGCTCTTGCGGCCCTATCGCAGGTTGCCAAATCGACCGGCCATACCGATGCGCGGGTAAAATTCATTCGGGCCGCTTGCCTGCACATCTTTCGTCGGCGCTTCACTTCTCAACCTGAAGCGCAACTGCATCTTAACGCGCGTGCTCTGTGTCTTAAGATCAAAGATTACGCCATTTGGCAGGGGGGCAACAGTGAGCGAGCGTTCGTTTTGTTGAATGACTTAGGCTTCAAAACCAGCAACGACATCGGCGAAATTATCTTCGGCATGGTTGCCGTTGGACTCATTAAGGCCAGGCCTGAAGAGCGGCCGGAAGATTTTGTCGGACTGTTCACACTCGATGAACTTTTTGCGGCCAGTCAGTCTTGAGAGTCTGAGCGTCGGCAACTGGAAGACGAACCTAAAGGTCATATGGATCCTCCGTTAAGCTGGCCGACCTTAGTGATCCGATCGGTTTGCCGAAGCGACCTCCAGCACTGAATCGGCGTCTCTTGCCCGGCTTACACGCTCCCATGCCGCGTACTGGGCGATCCAACCCAGCAGCACACCCGCCGGTAGATCGATGGCGTAGTGCTGCTTGGTCGCCAACGCCGAGTAGCCGATCAGAAGAATCCACAATGGAAAGACTATTTTGAAGATTCGATTTAAAGAGCCGTCGGTGACCCGAATCGCGACACAAGCCGAGTACGTTGCCACGGCCATATGCAATGAGGGGAAAGTATTGAACGGCAGATCGACTCCGATCAATAACCCGTACATACCCGACGGCTTGGCCACAGGCACCCGCGGACCCAGCACCGGAAACAATACAAACCAGCCGAAAGCCGCCGCCGTCATCAAAACAAATCCGATGCCGTAACGCTTAAGGTCATCTCGCAGAGTTGCCAGGAAGGGAAAGAGAACCAAAAGGTAAATGGATTGATAAACCCAAACCCACCCGGTCGAAAAAGCAATCCACCGGTCGATCGGCGAAAGGTTGAATCGAACAGGTTCGCGCCAGAGATGTCGCTCGATCAGCAAATACCCACTGCAATATGCAGCCACCAACACGGTGGCCAACACGAGTTTCAACCGCCACTGGCAAACCCCTCGCCCCCATATCGAAGCCGGCGGCTTATTCATAGCCGGCTTCCCGTTTCAGCATGAGGTTTCGATAAAGCTGGTCGAAGGCGAATGCGCCAAGCCCCAGCCCGCGCTCAATCATCGCCCGGCCGCGCCGATCATCATAACTTGCCTCGACGATGGCGAAAAAATCTTCGGCGTGGCGAACATCAAGCTCCGCGTGGAGGGCGTAGTGAACGAGATCTTTTGCCGCGACCCATCCGCGTTCCACGACCACTCTGCCGATCAATTCCGAAACGCCCGCGAAGGCCTGCTCGATGATCCCCAGGCAGCAAACCCCGACTTCCACTTCATCGTTGCCGCATACACCGATTAAAATGCTGTTGAATGCAAGCACCGCCGGGCAGGGGGGGATGCCCGCCGCCAGTGGATCGCGGCCGCCGATGCTTGCCAGGAATTTCCGGAATGTATTGGGATGGAAACTTTCCTCGCGGAAATCGCCATGTTCTTCGACTAGGTTATGCAGCAGGTCGATCCGCCGGGCAGGATCAGGAATACGGGAGATCAGCGCCGCGATCGGCCGTGCATAGTTTTGGACGGCGAAGAAAAACTGCTCCTGCGTCGACCGGAAATCTGGAAGCGGCATCGTCCCGTTGGCCAGCGAGGCAAAGTATGGATTTTCAAGCAATGCCGTTTGCTTCAGCACACGATTGGCTGCCTCGGTCACGCGTGATGCACGGCTCATGCTCAAATCTCCGAGCTGCTAACGCTCCATTTACCCTGGCCGGGCAGGCCGGCGCCGTAGATTGTCGCGGGGGCGATTACTTTGTCGACCGCGCCCAACTCCGATTCCAATGCTTCAATATCTCCCGCCGGCACTGCCACAAACAGTGCCGGCAGTCCAAGCGTCGCGGCATGCCAGCGCGCGGCATGAATTAGATCCGCTCCGGCGCGGGGTGTTGTCCAGGCGAAGCACGCCAGATGAGCGCTGAGCATTTCCTGTCCATCGCTGTCGATCAGCCGCTTAGCCCGGCGTGTGTCTTCAAGCCTTCCGCACGCAAGCCCCGCGGGATGAATGAGCCAAACCGGTTCGATCTCAGAGCGCTCAGCCGCGTTTCCGCCGCTCGAACTGTAACAACCCCGCGCATGTGCGCGGTAGCACGCTTCACCCTGTATTGACGGAGCGATCCCGCAATTATTCTCGCTGGAATTTGTCGTCGCGATTCGAAGCACGATGATTTTCCCCAGTACGCCAAACGCGGGGATCCCAATCCTTCCCGTGTAAGTCTCGGGCGAGACGCGGGTGCCATCCATCACCACGCCGTAAGCCGCGGTCACCTGCGGGCGTGCCCATGCATCCGCCGCCTGCGCCAGTCGAATGAAATCCAGTGAGCCGCGCAAGGTCGGATCAACCTTGAGATCTCCAATGTAAGCCGCTTGTCGCTCGTCTCCGTCGGGCGAGCGGATTGTTCGAATGGCAACTGCGATCGCTCCGGTGACCCTCCCGCGTTTTTCGGCGACGAAGCACCGTGCATCGCCCATCGCTCTGAAAAATCTTGGATAATCCTCGCCGTGACTGATGTGAAATGATCGATCGGGGCCGAGCGGGTAACTAAAACGCGCATCAAACTCCGCCAGCGCCCGCGCCAGGTCGGGAGGCGGCTGGTCCCGAAGCGCATGGACCGTCATCGCTTCCTCCCCAGATGCAGTTGGCGATAAAAGAAACTGCGATCCCTGGCGTGCAGTTCCTCCGATTCCTGGTCGAGCCACTCAAACGCGGGGCACAATTCGCGGAGTCGAAGTGTCGAATTCAATTGACGAATCCACGCATATCCGCCCGGTCGAAGCGCGTTCCACGCACGTTCCAATACACGCTGCGCCTCATCGGGCGAAAGCCAGTCGAGAATGTTCGAGAGATGCACGAAATCGAAGCTATCACGAAATTGTCCCAGCACGCGATCGAATGCGGCAACCGAAGTTACAATATCCGGCATCCGCGCCGGCGCCGCGGCCTCCATCCAGGGATATCTTACCGCATTGGGAAACCGCCCGACCAGCAACTGCCACAGATACGGATTATCAGCGGTCGGGAGCGTGGCGATGGCGAGACGCGTCCTCGCGGCAAAGTGCTGTGAAAACGGCATCACACTGTTCTGGGTAGCCTGCGCGCCAAATAGCCGTACGAGGATGGGCAGCGCCATCGCGCGATCAAACGCACTGTCCATCGCCCGACCCAATGGCGTGCCCGGGTTCGTCTGCTCTATTCGCGCACCCGCATCCGGCAGGTTCAGCACGTGCGTCCACTCATCGGCAAACTCCCGCATCTGTGCGCGAAGCTGAGCGAACAGCACCTCATATCGTCCCGCATGGTCCGGCCCCAGTTCAGCCACCCTCGCCATCGGCCCAAGGGCGTCGGCCGGCAATCCAAGCGTCTGGAAAAGTTCCGTCAGTGCAGGGGCCCTGGGCGCCCCTGCGGCCGCATGACCCAATATCCTCGCACGCTCCAGCGGGGAAGTGGTCTGTAGAAGATGTAGTTTGATCCGCGTCAGCGCAATCTGCGCCGGATTTGCGTCCACCAGATGCAGATGGGAAAGCCGCCCCGATGAAACCAGCGCCGCCGCGGTGCATCCCCCCGATGCAATCATGATCCCGCGAATGTCGCTCCCGCCAATTCGATCCAGCAGCCGCAAGTCCAGCAATGCATCTTCGCGCACCTGCGCGAACGCCACCGGCAAGCGCGCCGCCTCCACCGCCCAGCCCGGCAGCGCATCATCCGTTTTCATCGCCGCGATCCCAACGGGCTCCGACGGATGCTTCCCGTAACAAACGCCCAGACAAACGCGAAATACGACCCGATGTAGGGCGCGCCGCGCTGGGTGAGATCCTGTTTCAGTGCCCGGTGCAGGCGTGGCAGGTTGTACCACGGCACTCCAGGATAAATGTGGTGCTCGAGGTGGTAATTCTCATTGCACATAAAGAAAGCCGTTACGCGATTGGTCAGGATCGACCGTGTGCCGAGAATGGGATCCGATTGATGTTCCAGCAGCGTGTGCTGGCTCATCCCGCGAATATTCACGAGCGTGTTGATGAACAACATCGGAATGAGCCATCCATGAATCAACACCGTTCGCGGAATTGGCGACAGCACCGCAACGCTCACCATTGCGATCACGCAGCCGGTCTCAAACACGATCCAGAATCGTTCCCAGCCCCGGCCCTGTCGAAAGCCCAGGATCGGTATCGCGATAATGTATGCCGGATACCCAAGGATCAGTCTTCCCCAGTTCATCGCGAAGACCAGCCAACTCCACCTTGTGTAGTTGCTGTAATGATCCGGATCGCCCGGGAGCCCGAGATGATCGTGGTGCCGAAGGTGCAGCACCTGATATGCCGCGAAATTCTGCAGCACCGGCCATGCGCAAACGCTCCCACCCGCGTTGTTCCAGAACCGACTTTTACACAGCGTGCCGTGGACCGCCTCGTGCGTGAAAAGGCTGATGCCATGCAGCGACGCTGCCGCGAGGAGGTAAAGCGGGATACAGGCTATATTGATCGCGTGAGTGTGCCGTTGCGAAGTGATTAACCAGGTCGTCAAACCCGCCGCACACACATATGTCATCACGAAGATCGCCAGTCGCGGCTAATGCTTGTGCCGCGAGCGATGCAGCTCTTTCAGCAGTTGCGGCTCCAGGCTGGTTTGTATCCCCGGCATGATCGCCGGATTCTATCAAACTACTCAACCTCAACCATCATTCGATTCCGTCATCAGCCAAAGATAGGCCTGTCAACTCGCCGCGAGGTTATGGGTCCTTGAACCCTCCGAACCGTCACGACTGTCAAAGGCAATCGATCTGGCCGCCTGCAAGCTTTGCGTTTTTGGTAAGTATTTTGGCGTCGCGGGTATCAGGTGATATGCTCGCCGTAGCCACGAAAACCGCAGGGCGGGCCGACGTATGGTTGCTTCTGCTTGCCCAGCCGAACCCGGTTAACCGCCTTTAGGTCCGATGCCACGAAACCCTGGAATTTCGGTGGTGATTGGCGCATTTAACGCGCAGCGGTTTCTTACCGCCGCGATTGATTCCCTGCTCGCCCAGACCTTTGAGGATTTTGAACTCATCGTTGTTGACGATGGCTCCCAGGATCGCACTTTCCAAATTCTTAATGAATTTCAAGCGCGAGATCCCCGAGTCCGGCCCCTCCGCATCCCGCATGGCGGAATCGTTGACGCGGCCAATACCGGGCTGAAGGCGGCACGGTCTGATCTGATCGCGCGCGCCGACGCCGATGACCTAAACTTCCCAAACCGCCTCCAAAAGCAGTTTGATTATCTGGAATCCCATCCGGAAGTCGTCGCGGTGGGCTCTCGCATGGAGGTAATTGAGCCGTACGGATCACCCCTGCGCATTACCGACCATAAACTCACCCACGAGGAAATCGAAGCCGAATTCCTCCGCGGTGTCGGCTGGGCGCTTCCGCAGCCAACTGCGATGCTCCGCAAAAGCATCGCGCTGAAAGTGGGCGGCTACCGCCACAACTACCCCTATTCCGAAGATTTCGATCTGTTCCTTCGAATGGCCGAGGCCGGTCGTTTGGCTAATCTGCCGGACGTTCTTGTCCAATACCGACTCCATCCCGGCAGCAGCAATTGGAATCACCATCGCATCCAAATGTCAAACAAAACAAAGCTCCTGTCCGAAGCCTATGCCCGGCGGGGGAGTACCATGCCCACCGGCATGAATTTTCACAGCGGATGGGACCAACCCATCTCGGAGCGCTATATTCATTGGTTGTGGTCCGCACTTAAAAACAACGACGTACGCGGCGCGCGAAAGCATGCCTGGTCCGCTCTGAAATCGGCGCCGTTGTCGACTTCGGCCTGGCGAGCGGCATGTTGCGCGGTGCGGGGTTACTGATGCCCAACTCCACACCTCCATCCCCTTTGCCTCCAACGATCTCGGTACTGATGCCGGTATACAATTCCGAGCGCTATCTGCATCAGGCGGTTGACAGCATCTTGTCGCAAACCTTTGCCGATTTTGAATACATCTGTGTCGATGATGGCAGCACCGACCGCTCGCCGGAGATCTTGAAAGAATATGCCCAGCGCGATCCGCGTATTCAGGTTCTTACACGCGCGAACGGAGGCGTCACCAGCGCGCTCAACGCCGGGCTGGTGATCGCGCGAGGAGAATACGTCGCCCGCATGGATGCCGATGATGTAGCCGATCCATCCCGCTTTCAACTTCAGCTTGAGTACATGAGCGGTCATCCCGAATGTGCCGCGGTAGGGTGCTGGGTGATCCTCACCAACGCAAACGGCGCCGAGCGCGGCCGCAGCAGGCCCGGCCTCACGCACGATCAAATTACGGAGCGGCTCTGGATCGGCGACAGCAGCGCGATGCCGCACTTCGGGTCATTCATTCGCCGCGCATCGCTCACACAACTCGGCAACTACAACGAAAAATTTCGCACCGCCCAGGATCTGGACCTGTTTCTTCGGATGTCCGAAATCGGCCGCCTGGCCAACGTTCCTCATTTCCTCATGCAATATCGCGAGCACGAAGCGAGCGTCGGAGCGGCCCGCGGACAAGAACAGGCCCGCAACGCTCGCGAAATCCTCCGCGAAGCCTACGAACGTCGCGGTATGAAGCTCCCCACCACTCTGAAGAAGTGGGACAATCTCAACGTTGGTTTCAATCGAGTGAAATGGGGCTGGCAGGCACTGGACCAGGGGCGTTACGCCGATGCCCGCAAACATGCCTGGATCCTCCTCCGCAGCCGTCCGAGCCGCCCCAACTCCTGGCATCTCGCCTTGCACGCCGCCCTCGGCCCCTGCCGCCCGTATCTCCGATCGACTGTCCGCGCCATCCGCAAGCTCACTCACTAAGCGATAAATGAGCGTGCGCGATTCCGCGTCTTTTCGTGACATGGCTTTTTAAGCCATGATCGTGGGGGCTGACTACCAGCGATGGGTTAGATGTGGGAAAACCAAGTTTCACATGGGGACAACCTTCTGATTCGCCAGCGGAAAATGCTCCCTTAAGGAAAGTGGGTTTTCCCACATCTCACCCGTCCCCGTCCCCGCGGCTTCCCCGTCCACGGCTTAGAAAGCCGTGCCACTTAAATGCAACGGCGCTGAATTGCGCATGGTCATTTAGTCTGCGAGCCGATTTCAATTCTTTCGGCAGATATACAAAACCGAGCTTTGCTGAATGCCGTATCGATCCAGCACCTCGCCCCCAAAATAACTGAATCCCAACTGCGATACCTCAAAGCCGGCCCCCGCCAGCCGCTCGATGAAGTCGTGCCGCGCATAAAGCCGTAGGTGGTCGTTCTGTCCAAATCGCCGCACGCGCTCCGCCAAATCCTTTAGCTCGGTATCTTCAATGGTCGCAGTCAGATTCAGGGCGATTGGCGCCATCGCAATTCCCCAGCCGCCTGGCTTGAGAATTCGAAAAAGCTCCCGCATCGCGCGCCGGTCATCCGGCACGTGCTCTAGCACATGCGAGCAGATAAAGCAGTCGAAGGAATTGTCGGCATACGTTTTCATGTCCATGATGTCGATTCGATCATCCACATCCGGCCTGTCCAAGTCCGCACTTCGATAATCGAAGCATCCAAGCCTCAATATCAGTTCGCGTAGCGTCTTGGCCGGTGCGATGTCGAGCATTCGCTTTTTCACGCCGTTCGTGATTCGCTCCGACTCGGCTCGAATGAACAAAGCATACAGCCGTGTGCGATCGTTGGACCGGCAGTATGGGCACGCATACTGCTGGAGATTCATCGTCTCCCCCTGGGCGAACAACTGCATGTCAAACTTGTGCTTCGCCAAATCCGCCACCAGGTCCGGAAGGGCCTGCGAAAGCGAAAGGAAACTCCCCACGCGCCGTTGGCACAGCGGGCATTCATGCCGATAACCACGAACGGTTGCCTTCAACCGCCGCAATCGAAGCTTCAATGGTGTCGGAAGATACTTTGCCGCGATCGAGCGACTTCGACGGATCATCGCGAGCATCGCATTGCCCAACCGCATTTTCAAGCCGGTGTCGGCAATTGTTCGAAGCAGGGCAATCGCTTGTGCCGTGTCTGGGAGTGCGAGTCTCCCGCCGAGCGCATTTTTTAAGCAGCTTGGCTCGGCAGGAGCCTCGCACTGGGCTGATGAAAACCAAGCGTTTTTGACAAACCGGGTTCATCCAGGAACTGTTGCGCCCTCGCTGATACGGGCACGCGCAACTTTCATAACTGCAACAACCGTCGAGGCACTGCCCCCTCTCCTTCGGGAGAGGGCTGGGGTGAGGGGGATCGTAGGGCGGCGCTCCATTCTATTTGCGTCTGCGGACATTTTTTGAGAAACAGATCGATCGCCATGAGGTGGAGAGCAGTAAATCCAGCCCTCAGGAAATGAACGTCTCTCGTCCTTCGCCCTCACCCCAGCCCTCTCCCGGAGGGAGAGGGGGCAAGAGGGTACTCGTCTCATTGCGCAACATAACCTGGATGAAGGGAATCCTTCGAAAGTGACGAGTTTTCATCAGCCCAGCCTCGCACTCCCAAAATGAGTCGCGCACTCCAAGCCGCGCTAGAACCCATACACTTAACCAGCTAATATCCCCGCATGAGGTTCACTAAAATGCACGGGATCGGCAACGATTACGTGTACGTCAACGGATTCCATGAGCAGGTCGAAAACCCCGCCGAAACAGCGCGCATCATCTCCGACCGCCATTTCGGCATTGGCTCCGATGGCCTCATTCTCATTCTCCCGAGCCAAAAAGCCGACGTGCGGATGCGCATGTTCAACGCCGATGGCAGCGAAGCCGAAATGTGCGGCAACGGCATCCGCTGCGTCGCCAAATACGCCTACGACCACAACATCACCCGCAAGAACCCCGTCCAAATCGAAACCGGCCGGGGCGTATTGACTCTCGAACTCAATGTCTCCGAAGGAAAAGTCCGCGAAGTCACAGTTGATATGGGCGAGCCCATTCTCTCGCTTCCGCAGATCCCCGTTGATTCCGCGCAGGTGCTCAACACCCGGCGCGACAATGAATTTCAGATTGATGTCCAAGGTCACCCCGTGGATATGACATTCGTCTCGATGGGGAACCCGCATGCCGTGATCTACGTTCCCGATACCGAGCCGCTGGACCTCCCGCGCCTCGGTCCCCCGATCGAAAACCATCCCGCGTTTCCACGTCGCACCAACGTTCACTGGGTGCAGGTCCATCGCCCCTCGGAACTCACCATGCGAACCTGGGAGCGCGGAAGCGGCATTACGCTCGCGTGTGGCACCGGTGCATGCGCCGTATGCGTCGCTGGAGTGTTAACCGCTCGCAATCACCGTAAAGTCCTCGCTCATCTCCCCGGCGGTGATCTGCACCTCGAATGGCGGGAATCCAACAATCATGTTTATATGACCGGGCCGGCCACCGAAGTTTTCACCGGCGAATGGAACAGCTAAATGACCGTGCGCGATTCCGCTTCTTATAGGTGGCATGGGCTTCCAGCCCATGATCGAGGGAGATGACCTCCGGCGACGGGTACGATTAGGGAAAACCAAGTTTCGACAGTTGGGCAACCTTCTGATTTTGCCGCCAGAGAATGCCCGGTTCCGGTAAGTTGGTTTTCACATATCTCGCCCTGAGACGAACCCGAAGCGCCCCCGACCACGGCCTGTCTTCGACCCTGAGGCTCTCTCGCGCCCCAGGTGTGCAAGCCGCGTTCCGCTTGAGTGGGGGAGACTAATTTAAAAGGTGAACGCCACCGAGGCGTATACAAAATCCTGATCGTCTGAGGATCCCGTTTTGCGTAAAAACGAGCCGGTAAAAAAGTGCGCGTACCCCGCATATGTCGAGAAATGTTGGGAGATCTGCCAGTTAACCGAGATGTCCAACTCGCGTCCGATGACCAGCGATCGCGACCCGGCCGCCGCCCTGACCACGCCGCCCGTCAGGTTGTAAATCGCGTCCCCGGCGTTCTGTCTCCAGAAGAAATGTCCGGCCACGTCACATGTAATGTCATCCGTCAGGTTCAGCGTCAGTTCCGGATGCAGGTCGATGATGTTCTCCCGCCCCAACAGATACAAATGGCCCAGAAACAAATACTGCGGCGGAAACAACTGATCGAACCGATGCGCAGGGTTGGCCGATCCCGAAGCCAGATCCACTCCCACACCCATTCTCGGGCTGAACATCACATTCCTGAACATATACCCCGCCTCTGCCGCGATGGAATATGCGGCAATTGCGTGATCGTCGTAGTTGCCAAACTGCCAGTCGGCCTCCAGATCGAAATCCCAAGGCCCCGGATTGGCATGTGGACGAATGCCCAGTGTGAATGTGTCCGAGCTTGCCGCGACGTTCGTTGTAGTGGATTTGGATCGATCCAGCAGAAACAGATAGGTATCGAGCCGCGCCTTGCTGCCGGGCAAAATCCGCGGGAACTCGGCCACGTTATAAATTCCCGCGAATGCAGTGCGATCGTCCCCGCTGTTGAATCGCGTCTTCTCGATCGACACCGGCCGGACCAGAAACAAATCGACAGTATCGTTCGGCACGGAAATCGAAGCCTTCACCCCCTCAAAGCTTCGCCGGACATTTCCCCAGTCATTGGGGCTCACAAGCCGCTGGGCGCCGTAGATGAGTTCCTGCCGTCCGACTCGCACCGTAAGCGATCCCGAATCGGTCAACGGAAGCATCACATCCGCAAACGCCTGCTGAACGTCGAAATCATCGGCATCGCCAGGCCGCGGCCCGCCCAAGCGGTCAAACGCCAGGCCGCTATTAAGCTGCACGAACAATCTGAAGTTCTTTCCGAGATGTGCATCCACGTGAGCCAGCAGCCGGACCAGATCGAAACCTGTGTCGTCTTGCGGGCCGCTGCCAAATCCGGAGTCGCGGAAATAGTCGAACCGATACCGAGCCTGGCCGCCGAACGACAGGTACCAGTCCGGATCGCTACCCAGCGGAACGTACTTGATCGCGTCGAGTGGATCTGTGGAGTGCGGAGCGTCTTTAAAGTACGAGTAATCTTCCGACCAGCGCTCGATCGAATAATTGGTCGAGCCATACTGGGCCATCGCGGGGTTGGCCAGAGCAAGAACCAGTGCAACGAACTTGAAGCAACAGATCGCCCTGCGGTTCGCGCCGACATGCCCCCCGTTGCACCCATCACCGTGCAGCATCAGCCGTTACCTTTGGCAATGAATTTACGCCGACCGTGATTGTGGCATCCGCGACGTGGTCGGCGGTCAATTCGATCTCTTCGGAGGTTCCCGGAAGCCTCGCATGCCACGATACCAGATGGTAACGCCCCGGCGGAATGTTATTGAAATTCAGCGTTTGCCCCGCCCGTCCCAACTGCACCCAACTCGTCGGAGCGGCAAATAACTGAATCGCAATGTCCTTCGACGAATCGGCAAATATCTCGATCAACCCCGCCGATCGAACCGAATACTCCCCGCTTCCCGAGACCGGCACCGCGGATATCTCGAAATCATTTCCATCCGAAACACTGTAAATGCTTTGTGCTTTCGAACCACCATTCCGCAGAACCACTTTCTGCCCCACGCTCACAACCCCATCAATTCCATGCGAAGACTTTCCCGGATCGACGGTAATGGTGAAAGCCGACGGCGCCTGCGTCGGGGTAGTGGCGCTCGTCATGCCTTCAAGATAAACCACAATGTTGTCCACCTCGGAATAGTCCACCCGCGAAAACGGCCCATATCCCTGCGTACCCGGCGTGTCGAACGTCCCAACCGCCGCGGGCGGTGGTTTCACGCCCGTCTTCGGCTCGGCTATTACCTTGACCCGCAACCCCGCCATTCCCGCATTTGGCCGCGGCCCACTCTGGCACCCGACCACCAGCAGCATCGCCAGAATATTGACCGTGATGGCTCTCATCGCTTGTGCAACTCAAGGTTAACAGAAAGCGTTCCACCCGATTCGGCGGTGATCGGCACCGTCGCCTCCTTGAAGCGCCGCCGCCTTTGCCAGGTTTTCACCACCCACTTCCCCGCCGGAACGCCTTCGATCCGATACGTCGCATCCGGGCTCACCAAACTGCTGTATGGCGTCGGCGATACAAATATCACCCCATCCATATATCGATGAATCGAACAATACAGCAGCACCGGCCCCGGCTTATCAAACATCACCGATCGCGATTGCCCCGGCGGATACATCCCCAGATCAAACTTCTTGGCCGGTGCATTCGAGAACACGTTGTGCTCGATCAGCCGATCTTCATCGTTTACAAATTCGACGCTCTGCCCGACCGTCACAATCGCCAAAGCCGGCGAAAACTTCGCCCCCTTCTGCAAAACCTTTACAGCCGCTTTTTCAACCGGGGCCACCACCGCCTGCGAAGGATCCGGCGCTTCCAGGTAGACCACCATTTCCGATAAGGGCACCTCCCCATCCACCACGATCTTCCCACTGATCGAACTCGGCCGCGTCGTCGCTTCCGCCCCTCGTACTTGCCTTGCGGTAGTGCAAAGCATGCATAGCCCAACCACGCCCGCAACGACTACACGGCCAATCATTCAAGTACTCCCACGGCCATTCTCGCAGAATCGCAGTTGCCCCAATACATCACATTAACTCAATCCCGATTATCGCGAAAGAAAATCCCGATCAACCAACGTCAATGGTCAGGGCGGTCGCATGTTCCCGGGCCCGCGACTCATTTCGGGAGCATCATGGATAACGTCGGGAACGGTATCAGTGCGAGGCTCCTGCCGAGCCAATCTGACTGGAAAAAATGCGCTCGGCGGGAGCCTCGCACTCCCAAAGACGGCACATGCGATTGCCCTGTCGTTAGCCCGACCGTTCTACCACCGCGTTTGCTTTTAATCTCAGTGGAGGCGAAATTCTGGATCGTCAGGAGCGCGGCGCACTGAAAGCCGCTGCTGAAAATGGCGTGGAGGACTTATGAATGTAACAGTCACGGGTGCCGGGGGATTCATCGGACGAAGGTTGGTCCGGCAACTTCTTGATCGCGGTACCGTTGCCGATGCAAATGGGAACCCAACTCCAATTACGAAGATCATCGCCTGCGATCTTGCTCTGGATGGCCTCCCTCCAGATTCGCGGGTCGAACGGGTCGAAGCAGATTCTTCCGATTCCGAGGTGATTTCTCGAATCGTTACAAATCAGACCGGTGCGGTATTTCACCTCGCGGCGGTCGTCAGTGTTGGCGCCGAGGAGGATTTCGATCTGGGCATGCGTGTCAATCTCGATACGACTCGCGCCTTGCTCGAAACCTGCCGCCGCATCGGCAAAGTTCCCAGCTTTGTCTTCGCCAGCTCGGTAGCCGTGTACGGCGGAGAAATGCCGCCCATTCTCGAAGACCACACCGCGCCAACCCCCCAAACGTCGTACGGCACCCAAAAGGCGATCTGCGAGCTGCTCATCAGCGATTACAGCCGGCGTGGTTTTGTCGACGGCCGATCGCTCCGGCTGCCGACGGTTGTCGTTCGCCCCGGAAAGCCCAACAAGGCCGCGTCCACATTTGCCAGTTCCATCATCCGCGATCCATTGGAAGGCCGAGAGGTGGCCTGCCCGGTCCCGGCCGATACCTCAATGTTCCTTCTTTCCCCCAGAAAAGTCGTGGAAGCCTTTATCGCGGCCCAGGCAACGCCTTCAACAAAATGGGGAATGATTCGAGCGCTGCAGCTTCCCGGGCTCACGCTCAGCGTCTGCCAGATGCTCGCGGCGCTCGAGGAAGTAGCCGGGCCAAAGGCTGCAGCCCGTGTGAAATTCGAACCCAACGCCCGCATCGAAAAAATCGTGTACGGCTGGCCCACTGCCTTCCGTGCCACCCGCGCCCTCAAGCTCGGCTTCACCCCAGATGCTTCCATGCACGACATCATCAAAGCCTTCATCGCCGATGACCTCAACGGCAAATTCGTCGCCTGACCTTCGACGCAATCGAGCACACCATGGAAAAAATCGCATTTCTCGGAATGGGCCTGATGGGCAACCCCATGGCCACTCGCCTCGTCAACGCCGGCTTCCCGGTCACGGTTTGGAACCGCACCCGTACCAAAGCTGATTCGGTCGTCGCTGCGGGCGCAACCAGCGCCGAAAGTCCCGCGCATGCCGCAACCGGCGCTAGCGTACTGATCACGATGCTCACCAACGACAAATCTTTCGAAGAAGCGGTGTTTGAATCGGGTGCCGCCCGCGCTCTGGCGCGCGGCTCAGTCGTGATCGACATGAGCACCACTTCCCCCAACGCCGCCCGCAATCAAGCCGCCAAGCTCGCCCCGATGGGAATCTCCTTCGTTGATGCCCCCGTATCCGGCGGCACGCGCGGCGCCGCCGCCGGGACCCTCGCCATCATGGCCGGTGGTCCAGAAGCAATCTTTGCCCGCCTCGCCCCCGTCTTCAAACCCATGGGCAACGCCCGCCGGGTGGGCGACGTTGGCGCGGGGCAGTTATGTAAGCTCGCAAATCAACTGATCGTCGCCGTGACGATTGGAGCGGTGGCTGAAGCTTTGGTCCTGGCCGAGAAGGGCGGCGTTGATCCCGCCGCCGTCCGCGATGCACTCACCGGCGGCTTTGCCGACAGCCGCATCCTCACCGAGCACGGCAAGCGCATGATCGCCCGCGATTTCACCCCAGGAGGCCTCGTCACCAACCAGCTCAAAGACCTCAACGCCGCCCACGCAGTAGCCGATTCCCTGAACATCACGCTGCCGATGCTCAATACCGTCCACGCGCTCTTTCAAAACCTTCATGACAACGGTGGCAAGGACCTCGATCACAGCGCGCTCATTCTCGAAATTGAGCGCAACATGCCAACCTCCCCGAAATAGCCCCAAATCGTTACCATCCATCACCCATGAGCATTCTCCCGTCGCGTCGCCGTGGCTCCTTAAACTCGCCTCCAAGGATGCCCCGCGTGCCTATGCGGTTCTGGTCCGCAACGCGCTGGCTCATCACCATCAACGTCGCGATTTTCGTCATGGATGTAATGAGCTTTGGACGGCTGACCCGGTGGGGCGGCTTTTCCGTGGACCGCGCGATCTATCACGTCCAGCTCTGGCGATTCCTGACGTTTCAGTTCCTGCACGTCGACCCCTGGCACGTGATCTTTAACATGATGGTGCTCTACTTTTACGGCCCGCTGCTTGAACCCGCCCTTGGAAAAAAAGCGTTCGTCATCTTCTATCTCTTGTGTGGATTAGCCGGCGCGGTTTTGTACCTCGCGCTTTGGCGGATGCAGTTCCTTCACGTCGCGCCAGTGTCGAAGCTTCTGGGCGCATCGGCAGGCATCCTGGGTGTAATGACCGCCGCCACAACACTCGCGCCGCATATGGAGATTCGCCTCATCTTCCCGCCGATAAGCGTCCGGCTCGTGACGCTCCTCTGGTTCTTTCTCGGAATCGCCTTTCTCACCGTCTGGACAGCCGGCCCCAATGCCGGTGGCGAGGCGGCTCACCTTGGCGGAGCCGCCGCGGGATTCCTGTTGATCAAGAACGTGACGTGGTTCAAACGCGTCGCCGGTGGAAAAGTGTCATCCCGTCAACGGTTCTGGCAACCGGGCGATCCGCAATCCAGCTTCTTCCGCGAAGAGTTTCGCAAGTAATGCCGCCGCGGTTCCGTGTCGTTAATTCAATGACCGTATTCGATTCCGCGGCATCGTTTTTGAGTGGCACGGCCTTCCCCTTCGGGTCTGAGCCTCAGGGTCGAAGACAGGCCGTGGTCGAG
>DAIRGS010000102.1:0-15064 GCA_036794395.1 Tepidisphaeraceae bacterium
CGAGGCTCCTGCCGAGCATATGCTCGATCGAAAAACGCGGCTCGGCAGGAGCCTCGCACTCCCGCCCAATGCATATGCGATAGCCCTGGATCGTGCGCTCCAACAACGCTAACGGGTTCGACGGGATATATCCGATAGGCTATAATACTGTGGCTTGGGAGGTAGCGACAACTTCAGTTCTTGACCAATGGTTCGGCAGTCTTGGTGACGATCAACAGGCCGAAATAATCGCGAAAGTGGAACTTTTGAAGTTGCTTGGTCCTCAATTGGGCCGGCCGCACGCCGACACGCTCAAAGGCTCAAAGCATCCGAACATGAAGGAACTTCGAGCGAGCACGAAGGACAGTGTTATGCGGATCGCATTCGCGTTCGATCCCGATCGCTCGGCGATTCTGCTTCTTGGCGGCGAAAAATCGGGCGTAAGTCAGAGGCGTTTCTATAAGCAACTGATCGTGCACGCCGATAAGCTGTTCGATCGGCATCTGGCTCGAATCGTGGCTCGAAAGAAGGCAAAGGGCAATTGACAATGGCCAAATCATTTGATGAACTGGTAAGGCGAAAGGCCAGCAAGGGTACCCAACGGCGTGGCGCGCTGCGGGCTCGGGAACTGCTCGGCGAACTGCTGCTTGGCGAAATGCGAAAGATGGCCGGCAAGAGCCAACGCGAGGTGGCGGCAGCCCTCGGCATCAAGCAGCCGAGTCTTTCAAAGCTCGAAGGTCAGTCCGACATGCAGATTTCGACTCTACGGCGGATCGTCGCTGCGCTAGGCGGTGAACTCGACGTCATCGCCCGATTCCCAAAAGGCACCGTACGGATTGATCAGTTTGATGATCACCTTTCTCGAGCAAAACGTCCGGCGCCCGCGGAACTTCACCTTGTGTGAAATTTCGCGATTGCCGCTCAATTCGGGAATTTACCGATTTGCACTTCACGCTTCCCAAGGATTGTCCGCACCAGATAGCACTTCCACGATTCACACCGAGCCCGCCATCACGTTGTCGCTGGTAACAATCTCAACCCCAGCCGACTTCATCTCAGCGATCGCCGCCTCCACATCCCCCGGCTTCAGATTCACCCCTCGACACGCGTCGCGAACCAGATGCACGCCAAACCCAAGCTGCTTCGCATCAAGCGCCGTGAACTTCACGCAATAGTCGGTCGCCAGACCACACACATAAACATCGTTGACACCCTTCATCTTCAAATACGTCGCCAACCCCGTCTCCTTGCGGTGGCCGTTATCAAAAAACCCGCTGTAGCTGTCGATCGCCGGATCAGTTCCCTTTTGAAACACGCGATCGAATCGATCCGTCTCCAACCCTTCAACGAACATCGCGCCCTGGGTATTTTGCACGCAATGCGCTGGCCACAGGATCTGCTGCAATCCGTTCAATTCGATGATGTCCCCGATTTGTTTCCCCGGATGATTCACCGCGAAGCTGCCATGATTCGCCGGGTGCCAGTCCTGAGTGGCCACAACCAGATCAAACGCCTTCATCAATCGATTGCAAATCGGCACGATCAGATCGCCCTCTGGCACTGCCAGCGCTCCGCCCGGCACAAAATCGTTCTGCACATCCACCACAATCAGCGCTTTCACTTTCGCCTCCCGGCCTCTTTGGCCAGCTCAATCATACGAAGCCGCAAGTCGTTCAATCGGCTTTCAAGCCCGGCTGGATACCGATGCGGATTCACAAACCGCTTAATCGCCGGATGAAGCGCCGCCAATTGGTCTGACGTTCGTTTCCGTATCGAATCCAAATCCGGCGGCGAATACATCAGCGACCCACCCCTAAAAATCGGGACCAAAACATCCTCCCAAGTCGCATCGGCCGGGATCTGCTTCCGGCGGGTGATATCGCTGGGATCCACAATCAGGCAGGACGACTCGATACCCGTTTCAATATCATAAATTGCATCGCCGGCAAACAGCCCGTCGGCATCTCGAAATCGTCTCACCTGCTGAATGCAGGGGATGGAAGTCTTCGCCGTCTGCTCCGACAACTTGATCTTCTGCTCCCACTGTCCCGTTTCCGATCGCAGCGCCGAGAGTTTGTACACCCCGCCAAGGGCCGGGGAATCGTAAGCCGTCACCAGCTTCGTTCCCACGCCCCACACGCCCACTTTCGCGCCCTGCTGATGCAGGCTCGCGATCAGATTCTCATCCAGATCGTTCGACGCGAGAATGGCCGCCTTTGTCAGACCTGCCGCATCAAGGATCTTTCGCGCTTCAATGCTCAGGTAAGCCAGGTCGCCTGAATCCAGGCGAATCCCCACCATTTCATGTCCCTGTGCGTGCAGCCATTTACCCATCGCCGCGGCATGTCGCACCCCCTGAAGCGTGTCATACGTATCCACCAGAAACACGCAGTTGTTTGGCATCGCCTGCGCATAAGCCTTGAATGCTTCCAGCTCATCGCCAAAAGCCATGACCCAGCTATGCGCGTGCGTTCCCCGCACCGGAATACCAAACAATTTTCCCGCCAGCAGATTCGAAGTCGCCGAGCATCCCCCCACAAACGCCGCCCGGCTCGCGGTTACTCCGCCATCAATTCCCTGCGCCCGCCGCAAACCAAATTCCAAGACGGGCTCCCCCCGCGCCGCCAGACAGATCCGCGCCGCCTTCGTTGCAATCAGCGTTGAAAAATTAATCAAGTTCAGCAGCGGCGTCTCAAGCAACTGCGCCTGAAGCAGCGGTCCCTTCACCCGCACGAGCGGCTCATACGGAAACACCGCCGTCCCTTCCGGCGCCGCATCAATGTCACACGTGAATTTCAGCTCGTGCAGATAATCGATAAACCCCCGGTCAAACAGCGCCTTCCCATCATTCCCCTTCAAAGTCGCCAAGTATTCCATATCACCGCGATCAAACCGCAGCCGCTGCACGTAATCGATTGTCTCGTGCAACCCGCACGCAATCGCAAACCCGCCCCCGAATGGCTGCTTCCGATACGCCAGATGAAACACCGACTCCCGCTCCGCCATCCCCAACTTCCAATAGCCATATGCCATCGTCAGTTGATACAAGTCCGTCAGCAACGCCAGCGAGTGTCCGTACAAATCGTTGAGAACGCTCATGCACACTTCTCCAGTGAGTATGGGTTTTACTTGCTAAGACCAAACTCCGACAGTCGGAAGAAGAAGATCCTTCCTCTTTCCCCCTCTCCCTTCGGGAGAGGGCTGGGGTGAGGGAGAATTGGGGGAACTTTTGTTAGCCAATCAAAGCATCTTGAAATTCGCCCTCACCCTAACCCTCTCCCGAAGGGAGAGGGGACAGATGCTCGCTCCGATGCGCCCACCCAAACTTTTCACACGACAAGCATGTCGCGCAAACGTCCCTCATCCGCCCTATGATTTCCGACAACCCATGGCCAAGTCCCGCACCCAATTCATCTGCAATCACTGTGGAAGCGTTCACCCCAAGTGGCTCGGCAAATGCCCCGACTGCGGAACATGGGATGCCCTCGAAGAATTCAAAGCGCCCACGCCCGACGCCCGCGCCCAGGCGACTCAGACCGGCAACATCGCGCAAGCCGCCGAGGCGCTCACGCTTGCCCAGATCGATGAATCCGAATCCATTCGCGTTCCTACCGGAATCGGCGAATTCGATCGGATTCTCGGTGGCGGCATCGTGCCAGGCTCGGCAGTTTTGGTCGGGGGTGAGCCTGGCATCGGCAAATCAACCTTGCTGCTACAGGTCGCCAATGCTGTCGCCGCGGGGCGCGAGGCCAACGCCAAAGCCGCCGACAAATCCAAGCCGCAGCGTGTGCTCTATGTCACCAGTGAAGAATCGGCGCGCCAGACCAAGCTCCGTGCCTCCCGCCTCGGTGTTGAGTCTAACAACCTGCTCATCCTGGCCGAGACCAATATCGAACGCATCATCAATCAGATCCATAAAGTTCAGCCCGCCGTGGTGATCGTCGATTCGATCCAGATGATCTACAAGCCCGCGCTGCCGGCCGCCCCCGGCTCGGTCACCCAGCTTCGCGATTGCTGCATGGATCTGGTCTACCTTGCCAAATCCAGCGGAATCGCGGTGGTGCTCGTGGGCCACATCACCAAGGCCGGAACATTGGCCGGCCCCAAGATCATCGAGCATATCGTCGATACGGTCGTGTACTTCGAAGGCGATCGATTCCATGCTCACCGCATCGTTCGCTGCGTCAAAAACCGCTTCGGCAGCACCCACGAAGTCGGCCTCTTCGAAATGACCGGCGGCGGACTTCGCGAAGTGACCGACCCCGGAAACCTCTTCGTCGAACACTATGGCCCGCAGGGCCCGCCCAGTGGATCGGTGATCACGGCCGCGATGCAGGGCAGCCGGGTATTGCTTGTCGAAGTGCAGGCCCTCACGGCATCGAGCGTGATCGGCGCCGCCAAACGCAAGACCAGCGGTGTCAGCGCCGATCGCGTATCCATGATCATTGCCGTGCTGGAGAAACGCGCCGAGCTCCGCCTCGCCGCCGACGACGTATTCGTCAATATCGCGGGCGGCGTCAAAATCGTCGAGCCGGCTATCGATCTAGCCATCGCCCTCGCGATCGCTTCCGCCCATCTCAACCGCCCCCTCACCGGCGGCACCCTCGCTGTCGGCGAACTTGGCCTCGGTGGTGAAGTCCGCTCTGTCCCCCAACTCGAACTCCGCCTCCGCGAAGCCTCGCGCCTGGGCCTCGGTCACGGCATCGTCCCCCACATGGGCGGCAACGTCCCCAAGCTGGGCGGCATGGCCCTCCACGAAATCCGCCGGCTCTCCCAGGCCATGGCCGACCTGTAAGTAAAAGCGGACGTGCTGATTAAGCATTTCGAAAAAATGCTTCCCGCAAATCACGTCTTCACCTGATCAATCTCAACCTAAACGGATACCGATACGCAATTCCCTCATTCGCCTTCGTCGCGCCAATCAACGCGAACACAATTCCCGCCATCCACGGCACTGGCGTCAACACCGTGAGTATGCAGATCACATGTCCCAGCAGGGCAAAAACAATTGAAGCGATAAGGACCGTGATTTGGAAGTTCAGCGCTTCCTTCCCCTGATCATCCACAAACGGGCCTTCTTCCTTCTTGATCATCCAAACGATTAACGGCCCCACGAAGCTGAAGATCCCAAACACATGGGCCAGGACCGCCGACCGCTTCGCGTTGTAGTCGGGTTCAGCACCGGCATAAGGCGACCGCCCGAACAAGCCGCCGCCAATCGCCGGTGGGGATGGATTGAAACCCGGAGTCGTTTCTTGCGACATCAGAACATCACTCCAAAAAGCTCGAAAAATACAACGCTCGCATCACTCTGAAATTCCTTCCCACATCTTCGCGATACGCGGCGCCGACACGGGAACCGCAGCCTTGAGTTCCTGAGCGAACACCGAGATCCGCAACTCCTCGATCATCCAGCGTATTTGATCCAAACCACGCTTGCGCAGTCCCGATTCGTCTCGCTGCATCGCTTTGCGTTTATATCGATTCCACAGCGGCCGCACTTCTTCCATTCCATGAATGTCGCGCGTGAGTCCCGCGTTCGCAAGCCGGCTGAACCTCGCCCCAATCCCCCGCAGATAACGCGGCACATGCCTCAACCACTCAAATGGCGTCCCTGCCACAAAACCCCGTAACACCAGATGCGCCACCTGATCCTGCATATCCCGAACCGAATCCGACCACATCGGCGGAAATTCTCCGCCCAGCGTAAGCTGCAACCCGTGATACAGCTCCAGCGCGTGGCCCACGATCTCTGTGACCTCCGCGCCCGCTGTCGATAATCTCCTCCATCCCGCCTCCGCCATCGGCGCAAATTCCTCGCGGTTTCGCGGCAGCGCGCCATTGTCGCCAAACAGTGCGCGATCCGCGATCGCTTGCACCAGATCGTCCCGAAGATCTTCGCACCGCCCGAGGGTCGCGTAAAACAGGCACAACCTATCCAGGTCCGGCAGCGTACGCTCCAGATACATCAGCTCCTGCTTCACCTGTATCATGAACAGCCGCCGCACACCCACCCGGCCTGCATCAGCGGCCGCTTCCTCCGAATCCATCAGCCGCAACGACACCGATGCCCCGGCATCGATCAAAGCCGGATACCCATTCACCGTTATCCCCTGATGCGTGATCTCCACCCGTTCCGGCAGCCCGCCAAAATCCCATCGCACCAGCCCGTCCCGGTGCCACTGGGGCGGCGGCTTCAATGCGAAGCTGGCGCGCGCCGCCATACCAAGTTGTCGCCGGATTACCGCCAGGTCGCGCCCCATCGCAATCTCTTTTTCCCCGGCATCCACCACACGAAAGTTCATCAGCAAATATTCAGGCAACACCCCCGGATGAAAATCCTCCGCCCTCACCGCCTCTCCGCTCACCTTCCCCAGATAACGCGCCAGCGAATCGATCACCGGCCCATCGGCCGGCTTCAGCGCCCGTGCAGCCGCATTTGCAAAATCCGGCACTGGCACGAACTTCACACGAAGTGCTTTGGGCAACGTCCGAATCAACGCAGCAAAAATATCCACGCGAAATCCCGGCACCACCCACCCGAACGGTTCTGCCGGGAGCTGATTCAGCGCCGCAAGCTGCACCGTCACCGTTACTCCATCCGCCCGGTCGCCAAGCTCAAAGCGGTATTCCAGCGGCAACGTGAGTCCATTCACCGTCATCGAATCAGGATACAGCTCTTCGGTAACACCCAATGCCGGATGCAGCATGAGGTCCGTGCGCGACATGAACAGCATCCGCGGATTTCGCTTCTCGGCTTGCCGTCGCCAGCGCTCAAATTCTTCGGCGGTGTAAATCCGGTGGGGGAGTCGAGCGTCGTAAAAATCGAACCGGGCCTTGGGTTCCACCAGCACATCGCGCCGACGGGCCTTGGCTTCGATCGCCTGAACCTCAGCCACGAGCTTGCGATTGTGAGCAAAAAAGAGTGCGTTCGTCTCGTATTCCCCAAGCACCAGCGCGTGGTGGATAAATATTTCCCGCGAAAGTACCGGCTCGATCGGCCCGTAATGCACCTTGCGTTTTGGGACCAGCGTCAGCCCTTGAAGCGTGACTTTTTCAAATGCAAGCACCCGCCCGATATCCGCTTTCCAATGGGGATCAGTCCACTCCCGCTTCACCAGATGCTCCGCCGCCTGCTCAACCCACAAGGGATGAACGGATGCAACGGTTCGCGCGTAGAGCTTGGTGGTTTCCACCAATTCCGCGGCCATCGCCCACGCCGGCTTTTGCCGGAACAACGATGACCCCGGAAACAGATAGAACTTCTTCCCCCTCACGCCCAGATATTCCACCCCGTCGCTCCGCGCCCCCACGTTCCCAATCAACCCCGCCAGCAGCGCGCGATGAATCGCATCCTGCTTAGGCGGCGGAATCTCCGGAATCTCTTCGGCCATATGCGGATTGTAGGTGCACCGATGATCACGACATGGACTTTCCAGCCAGGTAAGTTACCAGAGCAATCGCATATGGTCTCTCCAACACAAAACATGGGAGTGCGAGGCTCCTGCCGAGCTTATGCGCGATCGAAAAACGCGGCTCGGCGGGAGCCTCGCATTGGGCTGATGTAAACTCGATGGTTTTGAGCGAATTCGTCGTCCTGATTCTGATGCGCAATCGGGAGGCGCGCCCTTGTGCTCCCTCTCCCTCCGGGAGAGGGTTGGGGTGAGGGGGAATTCCCGGCGCCGTTCCTCTTACGAATAGCTGTTTTTCAATGCCAATGAGCGCAACAAAACGCCATCTGGCGCCGAGATCAAAACCGACTCCTTTTCATCAGCCCAGCGTCGCACTTCCGCCCAACGCATATGCGACAGCCCTGGGTGAGTTATGTGAGCAATTGATTAACGACGTTTCCGTAGACGTCGGTGAGGCGGTAATCGCGGCCCTGAAAGTGGTAAGTGAGTTTGGTGTGTTCCAGGCCCAGGGCGGCGAGAATGGTGGCCTGGAGGTCGTGGACGTGGACGGGGTTTTCGGTGGCCTGGTAGCCGAGTTCGTCGGTGGCGCCGAAGGTGAGACCGCCGCGGATGCCGCCGCCGGCCATCCAGATGGAGAAAGCGTGGGGGTGGTGGTCGCGGCCGAGGAAGGTACTGCCGTTGCGGGCTTCGTTCATGGGGGTGCGCCCGAACTCGCCGCCCCAAATGACCAGAGTTTCGTCGAGCAGGCCGCGTTGTTTGAGATCGGTGAGAAGGGCGGCGGTGGCCTGGTCCATTTCCTTGCACTTTTTGGGCAGGGCGTGGACGAGGTCATCGGACATGCCTGAGCCATGATGATCCCAGCCCCAGTCGTAGAGTTGAACGAAACGCACGCCGCGTTCGACGAGGCGGCGGGCCAGCAGGCAGTTGTTGGCGAAGCTGAGTTTGCCGGGCTGGGTGCCGTACATCTCGTGGATGGCTTGGGGCTCCTGGGAGATATCGGACATCTCGGGAACGGTGGTCTGCATTCGATAGGCGAGCTCGTATTGCTCGATGCGGGTGGCGATTTCTGGGTCGCCGGTGGCAGTCAGATGTCTGGCATTGAGATCGCGAATGGCATCCAGCGAATCGCGGCGGATCTGCGGGCTGATGCCGGCGGGGTTTGAGACGAAGAGGACGGGATCGCCCTGCGAGCGGAATTGGGTGCCCTGGTAGACGCTGGGGAGGAAGCCGCTCGACCAGAGAGCGGTGCCGCCGTCGGGATTGCTCGGGCCGGACACGAGGACAACGAAGCCGGGCAAATCGGTGTTTTCGGTGCCCAATCCGTAGGTGACCCACGAGCCCATGCTGGGCCGACCCTGAAGCTGTGAGCCGGTGTGGACGAAGAGCTGGGCGGGGGCGTGATTAAAGTGATCGGTGTGCATTGAACGCACCACGGCGATGTCGTCGACGACAGTCGCCAGGCGCGGGAGGAGCTCGGAAAGCTGGGTTCCGGATTGGCCGTGCCGGGCAAATTTGTATGGGGAGCCGAGGATCTTGGGCGTGCCCTTGATGAAGGCGAAACGCTCGCCCTTGGTGAACGAATCGGGAATGGGCTGGCGATCGAACTCCTGCAGCTTGGGCTTGTGATCGAACAGATCAAGCTGCGAGGGGGCCCCGGCCATGTGCAGGTAAATAATGTTCTTGGCGCGGGGAGCGAAATGCGGGGGCTTGATCGATAACGGTTCTTGCGCCGGGGGTTGGGGCTTGGTGGGCTCGGCTGATGCGCGCTGATTGAGCAGCGACGCGAGCGCGACGGCGCCCATGCCGGTGGAGCAGTTCTTGAAGAACTGGCGGCGGGTGAGGGCCTTGAGCGTTTCGCGTTTGAGTTCCTGATCGATTGTGATGCGGGTCATGTTAAAAGCTCTTGGGTTACGACCGGTTCGAGAAGGCGGGCACAGAGACCGCGGAGGGCACAGAGAGCACAGAGGGAATACGAAGAGAGTGAACCACGGATTGCACGGATGGGCACGGATGGAATTCTGGAGCGGGTGCAACACTGAGATCCATATGTTTTTTCCTCTTTGGGCTCTGTGTTCTCTGTGGCCTCTGTGCTTTGTTTTATCTCGTTGCGAACTATTCCTTTGTCAGCGTTTCATCAAGGTTGAGCAGGACGTTGGAGACGACGGTCCAGGCGGCGAGTTGGGGCGCTTCGGTCGTTTTGGCTGAAGAGGAGAGGCCGCTGGTAGAAAGGGCTTTGGCGGAGTCGGGGTCGGATTCGTATTTTTCGAGCATCTGGGTGTAGAGGGAAACGAGGCGCGAAGACTCGGCGGGCTGGGGGGAGCGGGTGAGGACGGCGCGGAAGGCGAAGTTGACTCGATCGACCGGGGTGTTTCCGCCTTCGGCGATAATACGGCGGGCGAGGGCGGCGGCCGGTTGGACAAATGAGGGGTCGTTTAAGGTTGTGAGGGCCTGAAGCGCGGTGTTGGTACGCGAGCGGCGCGTGCAGATGGATTCGTGCGTGGTCATGTCGAATACCATGAACTGCGGATACGGGGCGGAGCGGCGGAGGAAGGTGTATACGCCGCGGCGGTATTTGTCTTCGCCCCGGCTGGTCATCCAGCGGTCGCCGGAGTAAGGCGAATGCCAGATGCCTTCGGGCTGGAGGGGAAAGACGCTGGGGCCGCCCATTTTGTCGCTCAGTAAGCCGGAGACTTGCAGGGCCTGGTCGCGAATTAATTCAGCCGGCAAGCGGAAGCGGGGGCCGCGGGCGAATTGGTGGTTGTAGGGGTCTTTTTCCAGCATCTCGGGCGTGACCGAGGAGGATTGCTGGTACGTGCTGGACATCGCGATGTTTTTGTAGATTGTCTTGAGGCTCCACCGCGTTTGGCCATCCGAAGGATGCATGAGCTCACATGCGAGCCAATCGAGCAGTGTCTGATTTGCCGGGGCTTCGCCCTGGGTGCCGAGGTCTTCACTGGTCGGGACGATCCCGGCTCCGAAGAATTGTTCCCAGATGCGATTGACGGTGACGCGGGCGGTGAGCGGATTGGTATCGCTCACGAGCCAGCGAGCCAAATCCAATCGGCTCGGCGGAGTGGATGCGGGCGCCGCTCCGAAAAGCGCGGGGATGGCCGGAGTGACTTTTTCTCCCAGCGTGAGGAACGCGCCACGGGCGTGAATGTGGGTTTCACGCGGGGCGGGCAGCTCCTGCATGACCAGGCTGGTCTTGGGGTACTCGTCGATCTCTTTGCGAACGGCAGTGAGCTTGCCGCGGGTACTCTCAAGCAACGGGGCGATCGACCGATAGAACGCGGCCAGGTCTTTTGCCTGTTGCGGAGTTCGATTGTCGGGGGTGGTGTCGAGGATCTTGACGATGTTCGCCGGCACGGTCATCCCGCGCACGGGCCGATCCGAAGTGGTTACGGAAATCCGGAATCGTTCGAGCGTTTGCGGCGGGGGGTTCGTGAGATTCCGCGTGAATCGGAGCGTCAGTTGAGCGCCTGACTCACGGCCGACATTACGAGCAGTTTCGAAGACGGCAATGTGATAGTTCTTGTTTGGCACATTCTTCTGTCCGGGCTTCGCGTTTTCGTTCTCGCGGTTTGCGTAGCCGGCGGGGAATTTATCGGGGGTGAAATCAGCCGACGCGTTTCGAACCGCAACTCTTTTTGCGGTGTTGGCGGAATCGAGCGGGGATTCGGTTAGGTCCAACCGTGTGATTGCGTAGTCAGCCGGCGCCGCACCGGGTTGCGAAGAGTGGGAATCGGTGAAGACATCGATCCGGACGGCGGTGATGCCGGTGAGGTGCGTTGTCGCGGTGATCGTGTACACATCGGCGCCTGAAGGGGCGGCTGGCGCGAGGACTGAAGCATCCACTTGTTTTGAAAGCGCGGCGCCATGGGCCGACTTGACTTCGTCGGGCTCGAGGACCGACCATATTGGGTCACGCTGTTTCAACTCCCACTTCTGCTGGGCGGCGGCCAATTGCTCGGTAGGACGGTCGAGCTCTGTTTGGAGGATCGTGGCTTCCTTCTGCAGTGACACCAGTGCGGGCGTGCTCACGGTGACGCGCGCGCTGACGTCGGTGGGATCTGAGCCGGTTTTGCGCGAGGTTTCGACGGCGGTGCTGTTGAAATAGGACAGGAAGGAATAAAAATCCTTCATGGTGTAGGGGTCGTACTTGTGGTTGTGGCATTGGGCGCAGCGGAGGGTTGCGCCGAGCCAGACGGTTGCGGTGGCATCAACCCGATCGACGTTTGCGTAGTAGCGATATTCCTCGGGATCGACGCCGCCTTCTTCGTTGAGCATGGTGTTGCGATTGAAGCCGGTGGCGATTTTTTGTTGCTCGGTGGCATTGGGAAGAAGATCGCCGGCCAATTGCTCGATGGTGAACTGATCGAAAGGCATGTCGGCGTTGAGCGCGTTGATGACCCAGTCGCGATAGGGCCACATGCTGCGACGGCGGTCTTTTTCGTAGCCGTTGGAATCCGCGTAGCGCGCCAGATCGAGCCAGCGTGTGGCGGCGCGCTCGCCGAAATGCTTGCTGGCCAGGAGGCGATCGACGACTTTTTCGTAGGCGTTGGGAGAGGGGTCATTCACGAAATCGTCGACCTCTTTAATCGAGGGTGGCAGGCCGATCAGATCGAGGCTTACCCGACGGAGAAGGGCGGGGCGATCGGCCTTGGGCGAAGCTTTTAAACCTTTCGATTGCAGCCCGGCCAGGACAAACGCATCGATCGGATTGTGAACCCACGCCGCGTCATTCACCGTGGGGGCAGTAGGGCGTACAGGCTTAACGTAGGCCCAATGGCGTTCGATTTTGGAGTCCTTTATGGAAGCGGTGTCAGGCCAGATGGCGCCGTGATCGATCCATTTTGTGAGCGTGTTTATTTCAGCCTCGCTGAGCGCGGGGCTGTTGAGCGGCATGCGGTCTTCGCCATTGCCGCCAATTACCCGCTGGATGAGACGGCTATCCGCGCTTTTTCCGGCGAGAATCTCGGGTCCGGATTGTCCGCCGTGCAGGAGGGCGGAATCTTTAGAGTCCCATCTGAGCAGGGCCTTCTGTTTTTCGGGGCCGTGACATTTGTAGCAGTTGGTGCGGAGGATGGGCTGAATGTCGCGAACGAAATCGATGGTGTCGGGGGAGGAGAGGAGTTGGGCGAGGGAGGTTTCCGCTCTCGCGGAAGCCGCCATCACCAATAAACATCCCAGGGCATATGCGAATCGGACGCGCGCGATCATCGTAACTATCTTACCTGCGAATCGGCATGCGCGTTAACTGATTTCGGGACAATAAGAACTACGAGTTGCGCGTGGAACAGAAGGGTCTTTGGCGTGGTCGCTTCAGCGACCATGTCTTTTGTGAACGGGCTTGGTCATGTCCTTCCGAATCCACGGTCTTGTCATCCTGGAGCGCAGCGAAGGATCTGGTCGTTGAGTGGTCCACCGGTATCAGATCCTTCGCTTCGCTCCAGGATGACAATGGAGAGCGCGTCCAAATAGGGGATATAACCCGAACAACATGGTCGCTGAAGGGACCACGCCAAAGACCCATTTCGGGGGCATGGGGCGGGAATGCAACGTTCTGCAACGGTATGCAACGTCTGAGACCTACCCAAAGCCCACTGCCCACCGCCGACCCATCAAGATGCAACGTTGTGCAACGGAATGCAACGTTTGAAACGTGGTTATGCGGAGCGAACCGCGCCGGTTGAGTTTGGGGCGGCGGTGATTGCGGAGGTGGAGGGATATTGGATGCGGCCGTGGTAAATGGCGAGGAGGGACTTCATGACCGAGCGTTCGATCTGTTCGAGGTCGCGCATGGTGAGGTCGCATTCGTCGAACTGCCCATCGAGCAGGCGGCGCATCAAAAGATCATGGACGAGGGCTTCGACACGGCTGGAGGTGGGCTCGGGCATGGACCGGCAGGCGCTTTCGGCGGCGTCGCAGATCATTACGATCGCCACTTCCTTGCTGCGCGGCTTGGCGCCGGGGTAGCGGTACTGCATCTCGCTGACTGTGGGTGCGTCGGCGTGATGATGCGGATCGCGCTTGCAGGCCTGGTGGTAGAAGTATTCAACCAGGGTGGTTCCGTGGTGTTGTTGGATGAAGGGAACGAGGCTCTTGGGGAGGTTGTACTCGTTGGCCATTTCCACGCCGTCTTTGACGTGGCCGATGATGATGAGCAGCGAGACGCTGGGGGTGAGGTTGATGTGGCGGTTTTCGCCACCGCCCTGGTTCTCGGCGAAGTATTCGGCTTTGTGGATTTTCCCGATGTCGTGGTAATAGCTTCCGACCCGGCAGAGCAGGGAATTGGCCTTGATCGATTCGGCCGCCGCCTCGGCCAATGTGGCCACCTGGAGACTGTGGTTATACGTGCCGGCCGCTTCG
The DNA here is from genome assembly GCA_036794395.1 of Tepidisphaeraceae bacterium. Taxonomy (GTDB): domain Bacteria; phylum Planctomycetota; class Phycisphaerae; order Tepidisphaerales; family Tepidisphaeraceae; genus DASXMX01. The sequence goes on from DAIRGS010000102.1 coordinate 13,761, forward strand.
ATCTGGAGACGTCGAAGCAGCGGGTGGCTGGCATCGGCCAGTTCAAGCAGGGTCATGCTGGTGGTGATGCGGAAGGCTTTCTCAATGAAGGGCAGGATGCCCAGCACGATGAAGCCCGCGGCCAAGCCAGCCGCACCGGCGTAAAGCGCATTTTCGACGACAAAGCGCGAAGGATCGTATCCCATAAATCCCGCGGCAAGCGTGGCGACCATCATGGTCAGCGCCATCGCGCCGCCGACTTCGATAATTTTGCTGCGGCTGCGGATATCACCCAGCAGGAACGCCGCGGTCAACACGCCCACCCAGATGATGATGAAAAACGTGACGCCCTGCTGAAGGGCGACGGTGGCAAGCATGCCGTGCATGCTGGCCAGGCCGATGGCGAAGCGATGCTCGTAGGCGATGGTGAGGATCATCGCCACCAGCAGGGTGGGCGCAACGCCCAGCAAGTAGAGCGGCCCGCTGCCCAGGCCGGTCATCTGCGCCAGGAGCAGCATGGCGAGCATCAATACCGCGATGCCGGTCGCGCGAGCGGTGTGCTTGACGATGCGCGGCTGAAAGGATTTGACGTACGCTACCAGCACGACGGTCACGATGAACGCAAGCAGGGCGGTGCCCAGGCGCGATTTCCAGTACGAGCCCTTCAGGCTGCGAAGGAATTGAATGTTCTCCGCCTTGAGCTTCTGCCAGTCCTGCTGATCGAAAATGTTCTTGGATTTTTCGATGAAGACTTCATTGCGGTTAATTCGTTGGACGGCGCTCTCGGGGCCGATTGCATTGGCTGCGGCGTTCTGGGCGTCGGCAGTGGCGTTCGCATCAAAAACCGCAGTGGGTTTCAGCTCGGCCAGCGTGATTTCCACGAGCTTGGGCTGTAGCGCCAGAACGAACTGCCGATTGGCCAGCGAAGTGAAGATGGGGCGGAGCTGGCGCAGCTTTTCATCGTCCTGCGCGGGGAAGGTGCGCATTGCATCCATCACCTCCGAACCCAGACGGATCTGCTTCTTGTTCTTAAGGTTTTGCTTCCAGTCACTCGCCGCGAGGATGATGAGCGGATGTTCCTGGCCCTGGTCGGTGATTCGCAGATTGCGAAGCGCGGTGATGTATCTATCGACTCGCGACAGGTAGTCATCGCGATCAAGGCCGTGGGCATAACCCGCCAGAAGTGCAATGGTGCTGTTATCGAGAACGGATTTAACTTTTTCCGGGAGTTCGGAGCCGCCGCTGGAGGCCAGATCGGGCAGGCTGCTGAGTTCTTTATGGAGGTCGGCCCAGGGATCCTCATCGGGGACACGGAAAACGACCGG
>DAIRGS010000102.1:15074-22427 GCA_036794395.1 Tepidisphaeraceae bacterium
CCTTCCCCGACGCGGACCGGGCGAGGTAGTAGCTCGTCTGGCTCGCGCCGGCGGGCCGCGTTTTGCATTTCAGATAAGACGTCTTTATCGGTGTAGCTGAATGGAACGCGCGCGACGACATCGCTGGGAATCCACTGCCCCGGGCGATAGGTGATGACTTCCTGCCGCCACATCAGGATGGTTGTGGCGCATACACAGAAGATGACGGCCACCCAGAGCGGTCCCTGAGCGCCGTCGGCGAGATGGAATCGAGCAAAGCTGAGTCGAGACGCCTCCGGCCGATTTTTTCGGATGTCCGCACGCCGGCTGCCACACTTGGCGGTCCACATACGTTTCTATCTGCGATTCGAGATCGCTGTCTTGCAATTGAAATTTTCGGTTTCAACGACAATTTCAGCGTCGATAACCGCAAATCTCCTTGCCTGATCGTTCGCCTCACCTAATCGTGCGCCCGCTCATAAGCGTCAACGATATTCTGTACGAGCTTGTGGCGAACGATGTCTTCGCGTTGGAGCTCGATCATTGCGATGCCCTTGATGCCTCGCAATTTGTCTGTTGCGTCTACCAATCCGCTGCGCGTGTGTTCCGGAAGATCCACCTGGCTGACGTCTCCCGTGACGATCATTTTTGAGTCGTGACCGAGACGGGTGAGGAACATCAGCATCTGTGATGCGGTTGTGTTTTGGGCTTCGTCGAGGATCACGACGCTGTCGTTGAGCGTGCGGCCGCGCATGAATGCCAGCGGAATCACCTCGATCACGTCATTGACCATAAAGCGCTTCACCTGCTCGAAATCCATCATGTCGTGAAGGGCGTCGAAGAGCGGGCGGAGGTAGGGGTTGACCTTGGCCTGCAAATCCCCAGGCAAGAAGCCGAGCCGTTCCCCGGCTTCAACTGCCGGGCGGGCCAGGACGAGCCGGCGAGCCTTGCCGTTTTTCAGGAGGTTGGCCGCCGCGGCAACCGCCAGATACGTCTTTCCCGTGCCCGCGGGGCCGATGCAGAAGGTCAGGTCGTGGTTGAAAACCGCTTCGATGTAGCGTTTTTGGCCTTCGGTTTTGGGCTTGATCGAGTGGGCTTTTGAATAGGTATCGATGGAGTCGGAGCTGCCGGTGTCGTTGTGGTCAGCAGCCCGGCCAATCGCCTGGGTGACCTCATCGATGCTCAACCAATCCTGGCGACGCAGCTTGCGCTGCAACTGCTCCAGGACAACCGCCGCCTTACCCACCTGATCGGCTTGACCGGTCAGGCGGATCTCGTCGTCGCGGCCCATGACCTGGATGCCGAAGGTATCGCGGATCATGCGCAGGTGGCGATCGGCCGTCCCAAACAGGGCTAGCTTCTTATCCGGCTGTTCAAGTGTAATGTTCAGGTTCACTGCTTTGATGAGGAAAGCGTGGAGTGCGGGTACAGAGCCTCAAAATCGTCCGTTTCAATCCTCCCAACACTACGATTCCGTGCCGCTTAAGATCGCGCGTTGGCTTAGGCATTTTCGTCCTAAATGCCTCGGGTGTCGAGAATAAATCAGTCCCATAACAGGACAACTTTATTACAATCGTAACCCCAATGTGCGCCGTATTTTGGGCGCATGGCCCCGGGGACGTTTTTAATAAATCATCGTGCGGGGCACCGCTCGAATCTGACAACTGTTTCGAGTCAGGGCTGTTGAGGCGGGTTCATTTACTAGTGGCCGACAAGCGGTTCACCCAACCACCGTTGAAGCTCCTTGAGCTTCTCGGCCAGAAGCTGAGACGATTCGGCTTCCAGGTTCAGCCGCAGGAGCGGCTCGGTATTGCTCTTTCGAACATTAAACCACCAGTTCCCCAAATCAATGGTGATTCCATCGAGATAATCGACCTGGCCCTTCTTATACGTGTCGGCCAGTTCGCGGATCTTGGCGTCCTTGTCCTCGACCTGAAAGTTGATCTCGCCGCTCTGGCTGTATCGCAAGAGCGGGTTGATCAGGGCGCTGAGCGGCTTGGGCTGATTTGAAAGCACCGAAAGCAATCGCGCGAAGGCAATCGCTCCGGAGTCGGCGAAGAAGTTATCGCGGAAGTAGAAGTGCCCCGACAACTCGCCCCCGAACACGGCCTTGGTGTCAGCCATCGTCTTCTTGATAAACGCGTGGCCCACGCGCTCGCGTCGCGGCTCGCCGCCCGCGGCTTTGACTTCGTCGGCGACGACGTGGCTCGAGCGCAGGTCGTAGAGGATGGTGGCGCCTTTGTTTTCGGGCATTTGCAGGAAATCGCGGGCGAGCAGGGCGGTGGTCATATCGCAGCCGATCGTGCGGGCATTTTCGTCGAGGAAAATGCAGCGATCGGCATCGCCATCGAAACACACACCCAGATCGGGCTTGTGCTCGGCCATAGCCTTCTTGAGCATATCAAGGTTCGATTCGACCAGCGGATTGGGCTCGTGGGTAAAGCTGCCGGTAATTTCGAATAGGATGGGGATGATTTCGAGGTTGGGCATGTTCCCGAAAATTGCCGGCACCATTTTGCCCGCCATGCCGTTGCTGGCATCGACTACCACGCGCAGCTTGCGGCCTAATTGCAGGAACTTCAGCACGTGGGCCCGGTAGGGCTCCCACAAATCGGCCTGCTCGATTTTGCCGTGCAGGCCGGTCTGGCCGACGCGCAAGGTTGTGGCGATGCGCTTGATGTCATCCAAGCCGCTGGCGGCTCCAATGGGCTTTGCTTTTGGGCCGCTGATTTTAAAGCCGTTGTATTGGATTGGGTTGTGGGAGGCGGTGGTCATGATTCCGCCGACCGCATCGAGATGGTTGATCGCGAAATAGATCATCGAGGTATCGACGACGCCGATATCGACCACATTCATGCCCACCGACCGCAGGCCGTCCATCAGGGCCCGCGCCAGATCCGGAGAGCTAGGCCGCATATCCCGCCCAACGACCATCATATCCTCGCGGCCCACACGCTGGTCGGCCGCGACGTTCTGTCGGCTACGCTTGAGAAACTGCGCGGTGGCATGCCCCACCTTCCATGCCATCTCCTCATTGAGCGGCGTCGGATACGTGGCACGGACATCGTAAGCTTTGAAGATGCGATCGATCATTGAACACTTTCCCAGATATTAAAACGGCTGTGTTTGTGACACGGGTTTTTAACCCGTGCAAGCGGGACTCGGATGCGAATAATTTTAGAGCCCGTCAAATCATCTGACATTCGGGCTTTGCCCGCACGGGTTGCAAACCCGTGTCACAAGTAGTGTAGCATCGGCAAACTGCTCGACAATCTTAGCCAAGAGGTGGTTAACGCTGGGTAGTTAAGGCATTGGCGATCGCGTCGGGGTCATAGACGCATCCGCCCCAGGTCCCGCCGCTGGCGTTTTGCAGGGCGGCCCAGAGTTTTGTGTCGGGCGGGAGGTTGGGGTCGGGTTGGAGGTCGGGTCGGGGGGAGCGATGAGACAGCAGGTCATTTCCGTGCTCGATGCTGATTGCCTGGCCGACTTCGCCAACGAGATCCACTGTCGCATCCAGTTTGTTACGGTTGATTTCGATCTGGATCATGTCGTTGTCGAGGACTTTGCCGATCGGGCCTCCCGCCAGGGCTTCCGGGCCAACATGACCGATGCATGCACCGGTTGATACGCCCGAAAATCGTGCATCGGTCAGGACGGCCACATACTTGCCAAAATCGAGCGCCTTGAGGGCGCTGGTCACCTGGTAAATCTCCTCCATCCCCGCGCCCATGGGCCCGCGGCAGATCAACACAATCACGTCGCCGGCCGAGATCTGTTTATCTTTGATTGCCCGTACCGCGGCGCGCTCGGTGGTAAAGACGCGGGCGGGTCCGGTCTTTCGATAGATGCCATCGGCGTCAACTACGGAGGGATCGATCGAGGTGCTTTTGATGACCGAGCCGTGGGGAGCGAGGTTACCTTTTGGGAAGCAAACGGTGCTAGTGAGTCCGCGCGAGCGGGCGGCAGCGGGGGACATGATGACGTTGTCGGGGTCGATACCATCTTCGCTGCGCAGACGCTCGCGGAGCGCGGTGCGGCGTTCGGAATCGCGCCAGTAATCAAGCACTTCGTGCAGCGTATGGCCGGTTGCGGTCAGGCAATTCTCGTGGAGCAGGCCGCGATCGCGCAGGTGCAGCATGACTTCAGGAACGCCTCCCGCGAGAAAAACCTGAACCGTTGGATGACCCACCGGGCCATTTGGCAGGGCATCGACGAGCCGGGGGACTTTACGATTGATCTCAATCCATTCATCCAACGTTGGCCGGGGCAGGCCGGCGGCGTGGGCAATGGCGGGAATATGCAACAGCAAGTTGGTTGATCCGCCAAATGCCGCGTGAACGGCCATCGCGTTGCGGAGCGATTCGCGGGTAATGATCTGGTTGACGCCGATGCCGCGTTTTTCGAGTTGAAGCAGTGCACGGGCGGAACGGTCGGCCATATCGAGCCAGATCGGCTGGCCGGATGGTGCGAGGGCGCTGTGCGGAATCGATAAGCCGAGGGCTTCGCCGACGACCTGCGCGGTGGCAGCGGTTCCCAGGAATTGGCATCCACCGCCGGCCGAACCGCACGCCCGGCAGCCCAGCTCGGCGGCTTCGGAGAGCGAAATCTTTCCGTGCGCAAATCGCACGCCGATCGTCTGCACCTTTCCCGCGTCTTCCCCATCGCTGGGCGGCAGCGTGACGCCGCCGGGCACCAGCACGCATGGGAGCTTTCCCATCCCGGCCAGGGCCATCATCATCGCGGGCAGACCCTTGTCGCACGTGGCAATTCCCATCACCCCGCTGCGCCGAGGGAGCGACCGGATCAACCGCCGAAGCACGATGGCGGCGTCGTTGCGGTAGGGCAGGCTGTCCATCATCCCGGTAGTGCCTTGCGTGCGGCCATCGCATGGGTCGGTGCAGAAGCCCGCGAAGGGCAAGCCGCCAAGACGTTTGATTTCCCGGGCGGCGGCTTGCATGAGCAGACCGACTTCCCAGTGACCGGTGTGATAGCCCAGGGCGATAGGTTTGCCGTCATCGGCGCGGAGTCCGCCGGAGGTGCTGAGGATGAGGAATTCCTTGCGACCCAACTCAGCGGGATTCCAGCCCATGCCGGCGTCCTGCGTGAGGCCGAACAGATCGCCGCTGGCCCAGTTGAGGAGCATTTGCTCGGTAAGCGGCAGCGCGCCAGTGGGGCCGGGTGCGCGGGTGCGGACCTGGTAGATTTCGGGCGGTGAGTGGAGCAGGTTTGTCAGGGATGAACTTGGATTCACTTCTGTACGTTAGCGACTCGCCACTTGCCGGGGAATAGATTTGACGGCCCGAATTTCAGTATATACGATAAACAAGTGAGAATCGTTTTCGCGTGGGATGATTGGAATAGAGGTCACGTCACCAAACATGGCTCAAACGCCGAAGACGCGAAGTACGTGATTGAGCACGCGGAGGACCCGTTCCCTCGTGAGATTGGTGGCGGAAGATATCTGGTTTGGGGGAAAACGGTATCGGAATCGTTGCTTGAAGTGGTTTTCGCATTCAAGCTTTCTGAAGACTTGGCGATGCTCGACCTTGATGTTTTTGATTGGGGGACCTTGATCGATTATCCAGGGACGGTGTCGATTTATATCTGTCACGCGATGCCGATGAAGGCAAAACAAGTCCGCCAGTATCGCCGGATCAGGAGGACCAAATGAGCAAAGATTTCCATAACATGACAGTCGAAGAAAGGGATGCTGAAGCCAGAAAATGGGAAGGCGGTATTTCGTTGGAACAGACGCGACCGCTTTCCAAGAAATCGAAAGCACTTTGGGAATTGGCAAAGCGCGGTCGCGGCCGGCCGCGTAAGTCGCCGGGGGATCGTGCCCGGCGGGTGCTCATCTCGCTCGACCCTAAACTGCTTGCCGTGGTGGAGTCGTTCGCCGCTGATAAAGGCTTGGACCGGTCCAAACTTTTTGCGCTCAGTGTCGAGGCATTCATGGCCGCAGACAATGCGCACCGACAAGCCTTCTCGGATGGCAAACGGTTCGAACGTTCAAAGCGGGCCGCTGGCTAGATATCGTCGACGTGGTCTAACCATCAGAAACAATCCAAAACGGGAGGGCGTCGTGTGAACCAAGGTTTGTGAGAAGTGTAGAATCAATTTGAGCCTTGGCATTGGCCAAGGCTCGCAAGCGGGTGATCGGGGTCGAACCGACGACATTCACGTTGGCAAGCCCCGAAAAACGACGCCGAAAAGCACGGGAAAACCCTTAATTTCAAGGCATTTTACGCACATCGACACCATTTGCAAGGCTTCGCATATTTTCGCGTGTTTTCGCGGGAATTCGCGGTATCGGGAGGGATTAAACGGTAATTACCGTTTTATTTTTGGGGAATCAACTCGTCGGTTCTGGGGGTCGCGAAAAACCAAGCCTCCGCGAATAGATGGGGGTCCATACCGTCCGCTGATGCTCGCGGCGGGTAGGCCTGTCTCCCCGCGCAATCCCCGCCCGTTTGCCGCGTCGATTCCTTCGACGGGTCATCGGTCGGGGTGGGTGCGGATCGTTCGGCCTGGGGACGTGGCGACGTGTCAATCGGACGCCTTGGCTGAAATCACCTTGGCTTTGTTCAGCGCTCTTGAGTCGGCGGGATATCCAGGGCCGCCTCAAATTCTTCGTCTGGCGTATCGGCCAGCATCTGTGCGCGGCTACTGGTTTTCTTAGAGATGCCAAGGTCGGATAGGGTGGGTGGTGGATCGACTTGTGGTTCCTTTTTGGAACCGCGAGTCCCAGCGCCAAGCCTACCCTTCGCACCGGCATTTTTGGGCGATGCCTTTAGCATCTGGCCCATCTTCCGTTCAGCGCGAAGCTTAAAGGCGGCAGCGTGGTTTATGGCGTCATTGCTTGCGCCGATGCGTTTGGCGTACACACGCGCCGCGTCTGCCAAGGGTTTCAACTGGTTCCTTTTTGGCACCAGTTGGCAACTTTGGATTGCCGCCTTTGTTCTTCGGCGACGCCTTCATCTTCTGGCGGTACATTTTTGGGACCGCCAGAACTACTCTTTCCTTTAAGTTGCCCCTTGGTTCCCTTGGCTTTGTGGATCGTGTCGTGAGAGACACCGGTCAAAAGCCGGGGGCGGGTGGAACGTCCAGCCTGCCCCACGGCCATCTCAAACCGGCAGCGGTTCGGAAACGCCACCGATATCAACGCGTTCAGTTTTCGAAACTCGCTTTGCCTTTAACTTGCCCATTGGCCTTGGCAACGAAGAAATCCACGAACATCTTTTCGCTAATCCAGTCGGATTTTTCCTCGGAAGACTTCCGCGCCCATTCCTCCGCGGCCCGATGTCTGGCATCGGCGGCGGAAAGGTCGCGGTTGCCGTGATTGGCCTGGGCGCTGGTGAGCGATGGTGTTGCCGC
>DAIRGS010000416.1:0-5288 GCA_036794395.1 Tepidisphaeraceae bacterium
GGTGGGAGCTGTGCATGAAGGGGAGGGTGGTGGGTGAAATGGGGGAGGGGGTCGCGTAGGATGGGGTGGGTTGGCGGGGCTTTGCAAATTATTGGCGGCCGATTCTTGGGCGGAAACGGCAGAGCAGGTGCATTCGGCGGTCGCGGGTTTTTGGGGCGCTGGCGGTTGTCGCGGCCGGCAGAATTGAACTCTCGCTGTTGTACCCCGTTATGGCTCTGCCTGGTTGCATAAGTTGCATCCCGTGTTTCGTTCGCGACAATCTGAGCGCGGGCGGCAGAAGCCCGGCCCGGCTTGTGGCGCAATTTTTGCGGGATTGGCGTAGAAGGAGCCTTCGATGAACGTCGAGACCGTGGAACCGATCACGGCTACCGAGCCGCCACGTGACGTTGAACACCTCTTGAAGCAAAAGTACGCAATCTGGCAGGGAGGGGTGGAGAGTGGTAAGGTCTACGAAGAAAAACAAGCGTTGCCGCGATATCTGGACTGGCAGGCGCGAATCATTGACCAGATCGCCTTCATAATCGCCACCGTCGGGGGAGCGAGAACATTGCTCACCGGAGCGGGCGCAGGGCGTGGGTCAGCCCGTGGGGGAGAGGGTAATTCCGGCCCCAAAGAAGGGGACAGTCGCGATGGCCAGCGAGGTAAAGCTGAGATTTCTTCGGGACGTATTGCATCGATTTCCCGCCGCGCGCCGATTCACCGAAAGCCAGTCCCTTTATGATTTAGGCTCCGACCAAGGCCGCGTATACATTCGCTATTCAAAGCAGCATCCGGGGAAGCGAATGTTCTACGGCTTGCGAAGAATAGACCTTCAGCAACTTGAAGGCCACAATTCGCTTATCTGTTTTCTGTGGGATGACCAGCACGAACCTCTGCTGGTCCCGTATGACGACTTCGAGGATGTATTTCAATCTGTTAATCCCGCGGATGATGGACAATACAAAGTGCAAGTCTATGTGCAAGAAGAGGGCATTGAACTCTATATTGCAAATGCGGGTCGGTTTAATGCAGAGAGCTACGTCGGTTGGAATGAAGTAAGCGATCGCGTTAGCGCGGAAGGCGCTGCCGCGGGTCGGAATCTAACGCACTCCCAAGTGCAAACTCTCATAGGCTCGATCGGTTTCAGCAAGGGCAATGACATCTGGATTCCGAGCAATGACCGGGGACGGCTTGATCGAACCCTTGCGAACGACATGGTGTGCCACGAAGGCCTGCCGACTTTGCCTGAGGCAATCTCGAACGTTCTGTGTGAGGTTGACGTGATCTGGATTAGGCGCGGCTCCGGAGAAATCGCAGCCCTCTTCGAGGTGGAGCATTCAACTCCCGTTTATTCAGGTCTGCTGCGCTTTAATGATTTTCGATTGGCCGTGCCGACGATGCGCCCACGGTTCACCATCGTATCAAACGATACTCGTCGCTCTCTATTTGTGCGCCAAGTAAACCGCCCAACGTTCAAGGCAAGCGGCCTCGTTGACGTATGTACGTTCCTCGAGTACGCCAACGTCTACGAATGGTGGAAGCGTTTGTCGGGTAAAAGAGACTCGCTCGAAAGCGCAATTATTCAGTAGCAATAAATCTGCTTGTTGCCATCTGTTGGCAAAACGTGGGGAATACTATGAACAATCGTCCACTTCCTCATCGACTGGTTCAGGTGCCATTTAATCCGTTGCAGAACAATCTTCACGACTTGATGCGAGAAGAAACTGCGCGCGCGATGACTCAGCATCCTTGGAGGAATCCATTTGCGACGACGAAGGCCCTACATCGAGCTATCATGGACCTGTTACGGGTCACTTCAAATCCTGCTTTGCTTGCGCAATACACGTCATTTTCTCACGACGCCTTGTTGGGCGAGGTTCTCGCCGAAGGCCCGGCGCCCAAGGTACAATATGCATGCGTGCGAGCAAGGCGGCTGGCAAAGCAGGGCGAGAAAGTCCTGATCTGGACGAACTTTCGACAGAATATCGAGAGTATTGCCGACCAGCTTCGAGACCTGGGCGCCGTTTACGTTAATGCGCGGATCAGCGCCGATGCTGACGACGATGGAACGCGGGAAGGTCGGATCCGCCAGTTCCGGTACGATCCGAATTGCTTTGTGATGGTGGCCAATCCAGCGGCGGCCGCCGAGGGGATAAGCCTTCATAAAGTCTGTCATCATGCGATTTACGTGGATCGTACTTATAACGCGGCGCATTACCTTCAATCGGAGGACCGGATCCACCGGCTCGGTCTTTTGCCGAACGAATCACCGACTGTCGAGATCCTGCAATGTTCGGGAAGCATTGATGAAAGTGTGCAGGTTCGCCTGGAGGCGAAGGTGGCCGCGATGGCGGTTGCGCTTAACGATCCGTCGCTTTCGATCGGCGCCAGCCAGTACGTTCCTTTCGATATTGATGACGATCCGGAAAGCGATTCTGACCTATTGGACGAAGACGACGTCCGTAGCATCTTGAGCTGGCTGCGGGGTGGGGGATGATAGTCTCGGCTGGCCAGCTCCATTCTTCTGCCCGGTTGCTGGAGTTGATCTCGTCGACGATGGCGGGGGCGGTTGACTTCGCGTTGGCGAACCCGGTTGTCCTGGTTTGTCCCGTCGAGGAAGTTATAAACCTCTGTACTCGATGTGGCTGGGTCGAGATTGATGCGGCCGGGAATCTCCGGCCGTCAATGCGTGGCGATGCACTTCGGGCTCTCTCGGATTATCAGGAACGGCTTCGACTCCAATTGCGTGATGTCGTTACGACATTGCAGCCGGCGTGGGGAAAGGTGCTGATGCACGGACGCAGGGAGGTCGCGCGCTTCGCACCACCCGACGTGAGTCAGTGCTTCAAGGAGGCCGGTTTGATGTCCGGGGAGATTACGGACGCCATTGTCCAGTGGTGGGACGAGTTGGGTGGCTTGGCGCGAGGTTTCAGAAGTGCGGGAGCCATGGCGGTTGGGCGGAAAGGCGAGAGGTTGACGCTCGCATATGAGACGCAGCGGACGGGAAGCGAGGCCATCTGGCAATCAATAGAGACATCGTTCAGCGGTTATGACGTCCTTTCCGTGGTGTCGGATGTGGATGCGACGCCAATGCAAGTGGAGGTGAAGGCATCGGAGCTGCGGCTCAAGGACGCATTCGCCCATATTTCGGCAAACGAGTGGGAGTCGGCGCAGAGCGCCCGTGCGCATCAGTTTCATTTGTGGCACGTGGGTTCCCCGCCGCAGTTGGCGGTGGTGGATGTTGGGCAAATGAGTGGTCATATCCCCAGCGATCAGGGCGATGGAAGATGGGAGTCCGTAAGGGTGCCGTATCGCGCCTTTATTGGCCACTTCAAGCGCGTTGATGCCAGTGGGTAAGGTTGTCGGCATTGTTGTCGAAGTGGCGTTGCCGTGTTTTTGAATTGTGGTGCGGGATGGAGAGATCGAAGTTTCGGGACAACGAGGTAAACCCGACGGAGGGCAAACGCATGTTTTTCGTTGTGGATAAGGCGAGGTTGCAGCGGCTCATAGCGCTGACCCGGGACGATCGGAGTCCAGGAGAGCAGGGCAAGGCTGGGCCGTTCTATCGCATCGAAGCCGGAGATGGACGGCTGCGCCTGACTGGCCGTCAGGTGGAAGCCGAATTTCCTGCGACGGTGTACGAAGACGGTGTGTTGTTCCTGCGTGTGACCCTGTTCCGCCGAGCGCTGCAACTTCTGCCGGCCACGGAGCAGATCGCGATACAGGTGCGAGAAGACGGTCTGCACGTCGGCGACGTGACGATGCCGCTGGACAATAACGACATGCTGCTTTACCTCGACCCAGCGCGTGCGCCGAAACGTCACCCCGAGGAAGTTGCCGACGATGATCCGCCGGCGCCAAAGCCGCCGGCACAGGGGACGCTGTTTCCGGGCGAGTGAAGAAATGGCATTTATTCGGCGAGACGTCAGGGAAGTTTGCCAGCATTCCTCAAACGGGGGTAGGATCATGGGACGGCGGGGAACAACGGGAGGAGCAGTGTCATGAAACGAGAAACAATCGATCAACTGTGCGGCGAATTTGAGCGGCTGGTCCACGTCGAGCAGGAGACGGGCCTGGAGTTCTGGCTGGCGCGCGAGCTTCAAGGGGTGTTGGGGTATGACAAGTGGGAGAATTTTTCGAAGGTTGTCGATAAGGCCCGGCTCGCCTGCAAAAACGCTGGTTTTGAGCCGCAGGATCATTTTCTTGAAGCCAGGAAAATGATCGGGCTGGGCAAGGGCGGTCAGCGCGAGATCGCCGATTACATGCTGACGCGCTACGCCTGCTATCTGATCGCACAGAATGGCGATCCGTCTAAAGAGCCGATCGCGTTCGCCCAGACGTATTTCGCCGTCCAGACCCGCCGCGCAGAGCTGATCGAAAAGCGATTGATCGACATTGAGCGCGTGCAGGCCCGGAAAAGGCTGACGCTTTCAGAGAAGGAACTATCGGGTCTTATTTACCAACGAACGCGAAGCGAGAAGAGCTTCGGCATCATCCGCAGCAAGGGCGATGAAGCGCTGTTCGGCGGGCGGACAACCCAGCAAATGAAAGACCGGCTGCGCGTACCGGAAAGCCGTCCACTCGCGGATTTCCTTCCCACCATCACGATCAAGGCAAAGGATTTCGCCAACGAAATCACGAACTTCAACGTTCGCAGGGACGATTTGAAAAGCGAGTTCCAGATCACGCATGAACACGTCAAGAACAACAAGGATGTGCGAAAAGTTCTTACGGACCGCCACATCGTGCCCGAGCAGCTGCCGGCGGCCGAGGACTGCAAGAAGATTGAGAGACGTTTGACCAGCGAGGAGAAGAAGCTGCAGAAGGAGAACAAGACGTTACCCGAGGATCGCGAATGATCCCACGGCTTGTCCGAAGACCAGCGCCGCTCAGGCAACAAGGGCCGTGACGGCTTTGAACTCTGGCTCATCCAGACCCTCCTCAAAGACTTCGGCAAAGACGCCGCCGCTCAGATCTCCGTCGCCTTCCACGGGCCGGCGAAGGGGTCGGGAGTCTTTGATCATGATTAAAGACCCCTATCCAAGCCGCCCCGGCGTCTCCCCCAAATACATCCACCGGCCGGCCTCCCCACCAACCCCACCCCACACAAGCACCAACCCGCTCACGCCCCCCGGCGTCTCCCGGAGACGACCACCACCCCCGCACCCGCGACCCCGATCCCTCGCCTTTCATCGCAGCCTCCACCCAACCCAACCCCCAAAACCACCTCCCACGAACAAAGCCCACCGGACGCCGTCCGTGGATCCCCTCCCTCGATCCCCGCGTCCCTCCCATCTCCCTTTCCCCGT
>DAIRGS010000417.1:0-5260 GCA_036794395.1 Tepidisphaeraceae bacterium
CCCCCACCCACCCTCACTTCCTTCTCATTTAGCTCCCCTGCGGGAGGGGCAATTTGCGTGATCGCGTGCCGCGTGCGGCGAGGGTGTCGGAAAGGACCGAAGTTAAAGCCGTATTCTGAGCCGCATGGGGAATTGCGACAGCGTCCTGCCGCGATTATTTGGTGGGAAAGGTGGATGACACCTTTGCAGCGTCCTATTGTGAACACTACGTTGTCGCAGGCTCTGCTGTCGCGGGGAATAACGGCGACGCATCCAGCGCACCATTTAAAGTCGATACGATCTGGCCAAGGCGCTTTTGATTTTTATATGCGGATGTATTTGGGACGTTACAATAAAATCCATCCTCCTCGATCAGGTATCGCATAAACTTTGGAATCGCCTGAATCGCGAATCCACTCTCACCCTTTGCGGAGAATGCCGAAATATCTTCAAATGCTACCGCAGATAGAATCGGCGTCACCTGCAACATTGAATAAGCGTAGACGGAATCACCGGTGCCCCACAAAAGATGTTGTAATCCCGACGTCGATAATTCGACCTTTTGCACTTTTCCAATATCTACAATCGTAGGGTCATAGCTTAAACATAATCCCGTCTTTAACATCACATCCAACCACGCTGACACCACATGCGCCGGAAATGTCATCTTACTGAAGTATCGCAATATCTCTTCAATTGGCGTAAACATGCGGCTGCCATCGCCAGGGCTCGAATGAAGATCATGGAGCATCTGCAGAATCCGCAGACCGAGCAGCGGCGATGTTTCGGTCTCGCGCTCTAGATCGTAAATATTTTGCACGAATTTATGTTGATCGACAGGATAAATATCGTATTTACCGCAAATAATCGCCTTTTTGATCTGATCCTCTGCAACACGGGGTTCTTGCTTGAGAATATAGCTGTTTACATGGCTCTCGACCTGAATATGCGGAGATGTCATAATGGATTCGGCAAGCTCAAGCGACCTGCGAACATCTTCGTTTGCCAACCGCGATATCCAATCGGCAGTTTTTTCCTTCTTCAAGAACACCGCACGTAGGCAATCCGCAAACGCAGTAAGGTTTTTAAGGGATAGAGTTATACCACGTCCAAAGAAGTAACCCTCGCCGCTTTCCTTATCCGCCTTCTGGGCAACATAATCAATTCGCTTTTGCATCACGTCGCCCACCGGCGGAACGGGGAGAAAAAGTGATTCGTTTTCATAGGACTGCAACGCGCCCTGTTGCGATAGTGCCCAGCTGGTCTTGTCAGTGACCGGAACAATAATTAGACACACCTCTCGTTCATAGATTGAACGGGCGTACTGGAAGACTTGCTCTTGGAAGGCAATATCAAAATGGTCGGCGTTATCGAAGACCACGCATGGCAGCTTTTTCCGCAAGCGAACAATGCTGCCAATTGCTCTACATATGTATTCAAGCGGATGCTGTTCGCGTAATACTTCCACATGCTTACCAAACTCTATTTTGAATTGGGTTTTGTCGGTTTCATACAAGACTTTATGTGTTCCAATCATCCACCTTTTGTACTCATCGAAGAACATACCCTGCAGCTCGTCATCAGTCGGCGGACTATCGACGAACATTGCATGCTCCACGGCCTTGAGCAGCTCGCGATTTAGCCAAGATACCACCGTGAGACACACACCATCGCTTGACGAAAGATTCACGCGAATTATAGTGCAATGCTTCGCCACCGAGGGCGGTAACACCAATTCAAAGAACCGATCAATAAACGTAGTTTTTCCCGCCCCTTTCGTTCCCACAATAATGATGAACTCATTTCGCTGCATTTCCTGAGCACGACGGATTAGTTCGGTAAGCAGTTCTGCGCTTTCCGTCTCCAGAGTGCGAATGCGACCGACTAGATCTTCAGAAATCCTTGCCAAGTTCTCCTCGGCGAGTAGGCTCTCTTTGGTGGCGGTAAAACAATGTTTAAGCATGTCCCGGTCAGCATCACCAGACAATCTCCGGAAGAAGGATGTCATAAGGCGGTCTACATCACGAGCCAATTTATCGCGAGGTAAAAGGATGCGAGAGCTGGGGATTCGAACCACTTTGCGAAACAGTTGCCGTCGTGCTGGCTTGCCTTCGGCCTCTTGAAAGAGCGACTGGTACGTGAACCTCGCGACCTCTTCAAAGGATAATAGTTCGTAGAAGAGCCTGAACTTAGTCAATACTGATTGCAGTGTTGGGAACACAAAGGCATATCCATCAGTCGTATCTCGTCCATCGCCGATCCGGCTCCCGCGAAAGACAATCCACTCGTGGCCGTTAGTAACGCACGCCAATTCTGCGTTCTTGCGCCCGCAATACGCAATGGCTTGCTCAATTCCTTCTTGGGCATCTTTCGATTGAAATACTGGTCCGGAGAGCTTGTACGCACGGCCTATGTCGCGGTTCAACACGCCAAGGTCGCGAGTTTCCTTTTTGGCCTCAACTATTAGGCGAGCGGCATTGTCAATAGAGAATTTGTAGTCGAGAAATCCCAACCCGGATCGCTCTTCGGTGATGACTGAAGCCAACGGCCATCCCAGCACTTCGGTAAAGAGCCGATTAACAATTTTGAGGCGAGTATCTTGTTCGCTTTCGATAGTGGTGTTGTATGTCGCGATCTCCGCCAGTAGTCGTTTGAGAATTTCTTCTGCAACATCTATCGGCTCCATGAAGTCCTCCATACACGCGCTAGCGCGGCCCTTGATGTACCGAACATGCCCGCCGAACAATGGTACAGCCACCTCCCACCTCGTGTCACTTATTGGTGCGACACCGTCTGTTCTCGGGTTGATTCGTCAATCTGGAAGATGCGAAGATGACCGATACCTTCCCCACGGACGATGCCGCCAAGACCCACCGCACCACCGCGCTGTCGCTCGAGGCCAACCGGCAGGGGATGAAATTGAGAAGGAAGTGAGGGTGGGATGGGGAGTGTGAGGGGAAGGGCGGGAGAGAAAACTTGAGGCTCGATGGTGTCTTTCCCGCCCTTCCTCTCACGTTCGCGTCCGGTGATCCGTTGGTGCATTGTCAAGAAACGCCCCGCGAGCGGGGCCGCTAAACGGGGATGGGGGAGGATGGGCGGACAGTTCCTTCTCTGCCCGCTCGCGGGCAGTCGCCCATTCCGCTCGCTTCACCTGGCATAACGCTTGTCGTTACGCACAAGTGATCTGGGCTTTGAATATCGTTCGAAAGAACCCCCTCCCTACCCTCCCCCGGAGTACCGGTGGAGGGAGAAAAGGACGCGTGATTTGGACTTGTGGGTCATCACAAGCGGCGTACCGGTGGAGGGAAATAGTAAGTGTCCCGGCTTTACCAGTCCTTGGGCGGGTGAAAGTGGGCGAGGAAGATCTGGGTGGTTTTGTCGGGGGCGCGTTTGCTGGTCCACATGAGGTATTTTCCGTCGTTGGAGAAGACGGGGAGGATGTCTGCGCCGTCGGTGTAGGTGATTCGGGTGTTGTGGGAGCCGTCGTCGCGCATCATGTACAGCTCGTAGTTAGTGTGGCCGTGACGGCTGGTGGCGTAGATGAGGTGGTGGTTGTCGGGGTGCCAGTATGGGCCCCAGTTGACGTTTTGGTCGTTGGTGAGTTGGTGTTCTTTGGTCACACCCGTGATGTTGCCCTGGGCGTCGGTGGCGAGGTCGGCGATGAAAATTTGCAGCAGGTCGTTGTGATTGCGGTCGGAGCGGTAGACGAGGCGTTTGCCGTCGGGGGAGAAGAAGGGGCCGCCATCGTAGCCGGGATGGTTGGTGATTTGGATTGGGGTGGTGCCGTCGGGGTGCATGATGTAGACATCGCCATCGGTGGAGCGGAGGGAGCAGAAGACGATCCATTTGCCGTCGGGGGAGAATGCGCCTTCGGCGTCGTAGACGTCGTTGTGGGTGATGGGGTGGGTGGCGAGGTTGATGGAGGAGCCGGGCTGGGCGGCTTCGGCTTGTTGGCGCCAGTCGTCGGAGCGGAAGATTTCCATGCCGTGGGGGAAGGCCCAGCGGTAGTTGCGGCCATTGCGCTGGTAGCCTTCGGAGGGTTCGGCGGGGTCTTCCTTGCCGGCGGTGGAGGCGAAGATGAGGGATTTGCCGTCGGGGGAGAAGAAGCCGCAGGTGTTGCGGGATTTGTCGGGGCTGATGCGGATGGGTTCAGCGGCGCCGGTGATGCCGTTGGCGTCATGGGTGAGACGGGCGAGGTACATCTGGTAATGTTCCTGGCCATGGGGGACGGCTTCGAAGACGATCCAGTTCATGTCGGGAGAGAAGTAGGCTTCGCCGGCACGGTCGAAGCCGCGGGTGAGCTGGATGATGTCGGAGAGGGTATCGGATTCGCCGGCGGGCGCGGGGCGATCCGGGGAAGCTGCAGGGGTTGCACGATCGACCGTTGCGCAGGACGCGAGCGAGGCGATGAGAGAAATCAGGATGAATCGGTAAACGGTCATGGGTGGTTTCCCTCGAAGATGTTTTGAGCAATAAGTAATTTGGCAGGATGGCGGGGTTGACGCCCCAGCACGATTGCTGGCATATTCGATCATACTGAGGGCCGCGGCACGGGCAAAACGATGGCCGTTGTATTGGGAACGGCTCACGTCGGCTATTTCAGGGATAACAGGGAATCAAACCCGGGCACGGACGCATCATGTCGCTGGACGCGAAAGTTCTACAACGCCTGACGCAGGCGCTGGCGGTTGTCGATGAGCACGGGACGGTGGGCCCGAGGCTTGTGGACGACGCCGTGCGGCTTTTTGCGCGCATTGGGCGGTTTGTTTCGATGAAGCTGGTGGCGGAAGGGATTGACTCCGATGCGCTGGAGCTGGCGTGTTACGCAATGCAGTTGCAATCGCGGCGGATCAAATCCCTGCCGACCGGGCGAGTGGGTCGAACGAGCCTTCGGGAGAAGGCGGAAGAGGCGGCGGAGCTTTTGCTGGAGGTGGATCTGGATGTTGAAGAGGAATTGCTGGATCGAACGGCGCGGATTCTGCATGAGATGCCGCACCGATCTCCGATGCTGGATGAGGCGAAGCTGCTGGCGGATGCGGTGAATCTGGATGATTTTGGGGTGACGGGGCTCATCCAGCAAGTGGTGATGGCAACGCGGCAGGGAGATGGGATTCTGCAACTGGCCGATGGGCTTCAGAAGCGGGAGCAGTATGGGTATTGGGAAGCGCGGCTGAAGGACGGTTTTCATTTTGAGCCGGTGCGGCAGATTGCCCGCAAGCGGCTGGATAATGCGCGGCATGTCGCGTTGCTGCTGGTGGCGGAGATGAAGGAGGATGGGGGG
>DAIRGS010000103.1:0-5889 GCA_036794395.1 Tepidisphaeraceae bacterium
CGGGTCAAGCTGAAGTCGGTCTACCCTAAAATCATTGTGTGACAGAGCACTAGCCCGGAAAATTCATGATTCACCGCAGAGTCGCGGAGATCGCAGAGAGAATTGCGAGAAAAGCAATGTGTGAGTTGTGCAACGTGCGCCAAAAGCTACTCGACGATTACGCATGTAAGGTGTTGTCACTTCAGAATTCTCTGCGTCCTCCGCGCCTCTGCGGTGAATAACCTGGGCTAGTGGCGACTGCTACGTAGTTCTAAAACGGCGACCGTTCCCGGAAATATCTTGCAATCGGACCGGTACCCAGCGGTAGACTACCGCCAGCATGAACACCATCGAGCGCATCAAATCCGCGGCGGAGGACGCCCGAAAGCGCGGCGAACATCCCACCAAGGTGTTTCTCACGGTTGACGATGGCCGACACCTTCAGTTCGAGCTGATTTCCGGCAATCCGCGGCTCGGTCATCGCATCGAAAAGGACGGCATTCGCCATGCGGTCCACAAAGTCGAAGGCCTCGAAGTTGTTTGGCGAAGCCCCGAGTTCAAAGTCACCTGAACTCCACGGTGAGTTTTCACATCTCGGTTTAACTTGGCGGAGCATAACCTTCCACCAGGACAAAGCTCGCATTCGCAGCCCCGTCCCGAAAAGACTTGGCGTGCTGATAGTCGGCAGAGTTGTAGAATGCTTGCGCCTGCTCGAAGGTCGGGAATTCCAGAACCACAATCCGCCGGCTCTCAGCAGGGCCTTCCAGCGTGAGCGACTTTCCTCCACGGACGACAAAGCGCCCGCCAAACTTGGCAATCGCCGCAGGCGTCAGGCGCGCGTATTGCGCGTACTGCTCGGGGTCGGTCACCTCGATCATGGCAATGATGTAGCCGGCCATTTGATTGATCGGGGGCGCCTTTCAAAATCTGGAACGACCCAGATTCCTCAGCTCCCCGCCTTCGCCTCAGGCCGGTAATCCAGCCGGTTGACCACCTTCGCGTACTCAAACCAGTCCGAGGCGAGTTTCACCATGTTCATCTGCCGCTGCGCGCCGACCACTTCACTCTGCACATACCACTCCGGGAATTCCAACTGAGCTGTGGCCAATTCTGCGACTCCAACACGTTGCACGGTCGGAAGCTCGAATAAAGTCGACGGATGCGGATCGGCCTGGGATGACATCTGGAGCAGCTTCCGCGCCGCCTGCCCGAGGTCTTGCTGCGCCGCGGGGTCTGTCAGTGGATAGCCAGCGATATTTCGTGGACTGCGTGGAGAAATGGGGCCCGTCGCGAGCATGGCAAGGCCCGCGGTCCGCGATGCCTGAGCCAACCCGTTGGCCTTCGCCGACTCGGCCAGCTTAGTGGCCGCTTGCCTGGCCAGCTCATACGCCTGCGCGATTCGCCAATCCTTGGTCACCTGGGCCAGTACCGGCGTGATGTCCGTCGGTGCATGTGCGGGCTCCGCGGCCATCAGCCGAAACACATAAAAATTCTGCGATAAATCAGTCAACGGCTGCGAAGGTTCCCATACTTGTAACGCAACCGCCATCACCATCCCGCGCTGTCCCGTAAAGTGCAGTGCGTAATCTGCAAATGAATCTTGATCGTTCGTTCGCGCATTGCCAACGCCGGGTAGTGCCCCGAGTTGCTTGGAATCCTGCCAGTCGTTGTACTCATGAATCACAAGCGACACGTGCAACTTCTGCTGAATATCGGTTCGGATTTTCTCCAGCTGCGTCAGCTTCATTTCCTCGCTGGCTGGCTGCGATGTCGCGCCGGGCTGCGATGTTGCATCCGGCTGCGTGGTGGCAAACTGAGTCGTGGCCGGCTGCGTCGCTGAAGGATTCGCCTTGCGAATCTCGATCCAATCCGTTGCAAGCCGGGAAGTCAACTCTTTTTCAATCGCGGCAGTCTGCTTCGCCACGTCCGTCGCCATCAACTTCTCGACGATTTCCGCTTTCACCTGCTCAAATGGCTTAATCGCCGGTTGAGTCGAAGCCGCTGCCTGAGTCGCCGCTGCAAGGGCTCCCTGCGTCGTGGCCGGCTGGCTCGCCGGTTCAGTGGCCGCCGGCTCCGTGGCCGGATTGCGGAACTCCTCTGGATGCGCCAGATAATAATCCGCCGCCTTCACATCCCACTCATGCCGCACTTCCGGCGTGGGCTGTAGCGAAGCTACCACCTCCGCGTGCGGAATCTCCAAATATTGAAGCTTCACGCGCGTCGGGATCTGATATCCAAATCCCAGCGAATCGTCGCCAATGGAGTCTTGTTGACGCGATGGGGTATTCTTGTATTTTTCGAAATGCGCTTGCAGTTGCTGCGTGGTCGGGGCCGGCACGCTCTTCTCAAATTCATCCGCCCGGAAATCCACCAGGTTTAGCTTCACCCCCTGGTATTGCTGCGCCGCCTCGCGCTTCCACATTGGCTGGCTCACCTTTACCGCCTGGGCGAGTTGCTGGTATTCGCTGACGATCGTCAGAATCCCCTTCATCGCCAGCGTCTCTTGCGTAGACAAAAACTCCGCCGGCCGATTCAGCTGATTCACCCAGAACGATTTCGCTTCATCCACGTTGACCAGCGCCCCATGCTGCTCGGCGTCCTTCTGAAGCAATACAAACAGCTCCGGATGCTTTTCGATGTCCTCCACAATCGGGGCCGGCAGCATCAGGGTTGGGAGCGGCAATTCCCGGCCAAATGATTGACGCGTGCTCACCCTCGTCCGCATCAGGATCTGCCACTGATCCTTCGCCGCGGACATGTCATTTTCATACAGGCTTTCCTTGCCAAAGTGCCCAACCACAATTTGCGCGCGCGGCCCGCGGCCAGACATGCCGCTGGGGCCAAGCGTCGCAACGAACGCGATCATCAGCAGCACCGCAAAAATCGCCAACAGCTTCTTCTGATACTTCTTTATGAACTTGTGCATGGAGCGATGGTTTCCTTGTTCGCCAGAATCTTAACTCTTGGGAGATGCAGCCGCCGCCGCCGATAGACGCGACGCGTTTTCCTTGGCTTTGGTAGCCATTGCCGTTCCTGCAAACTCCAGTGCAATCTGATCGTAAATCGCAAGCGCTTCTTTCGTGCTCTTCAATTTCTCTTCAATCGCCGCAACCGCAAACAGCGCATCAGCCACGTGCGGCTTGCCGGGCAATGCATCACCAGCCGCTACAACCCGCATGTAGGCCAACGCCGAATCCTGCAACTTGGGCGTATCACCAGCCGGCGCCGCCGCGCTGGTTGCCTGGGCCAGGAGAAACAATGCTTCGGCCCGCTGCGCCGGATCGGCAAACACCGCCCCATTCGAATCCAGCACCTGCGACGCCTTGGCATACTGCCGCTGCGAATACGCCTGCCGGGCCTCGGTTAATCGCGCATCGGCTGCAACCTTCTGGTTGGCCGGATCATTTCCCCCGGTCGTACCAGCATTGGCCATCTGCCCGACGGCAGCGGTCGCCGATGCCGTATCACCCTTGGCGGTAAAAAGCTCGGCCAGGAAGTTGTTCAGAACCGATTTTTGCTCCGCTGCCAATTTTCCGTTCGAAAGTGCCTGCTTCAGATCCGCAATGCCCTGATTGATCGCAGTCCCGTTCGCTGGAGTGGCCGGCTTATTCTCCGTTGCCGCCGCCGGTTTCAGTTGCACCAACTGAATAAACCCTTGAACTGCTACCGGAAAATTGCCCGTTGAGTTTGCCGCCTGTACCAGCCGCACCGCCGATCGTTCCTTTACCCAATCCTTGGCCGTGGTCTGAAGGGTCTTCTCGTAATTTTCAGCCGCCACGGGAAACTGCTTCCCGCGAAACGCTTCTTCCGCCGCGCTGAATGCGGGCTCATCATCCAACCCGATTTGCGGCACCTGTGCCAACGGCTTGCTGATCGGTCTGCCAACGCTGTTGTTGTAGACCAGCGAATCGGTCTGCACCCCAACGACTTTCACTCCCGTTATCACAATCGGATTCCCCGTCCCCGACTGAATCCAAACCGAATCAGCCCGTAACGCCGCGCAAGGCGTACCCAGCACCACCAGCAGTGCCGCCCAACGAGCTAACATTTTAACCGCCATCGTCAATCCCGGCTAAAAATGCAGGAGAGGGGGGTCGAACCCCTACACCTTTCGGTACAGGATCCTAAGTCCTGCGCGTCTGCCAATTCCGCCACTCCTGCGCGTGGCAAATCCATCCTAGTCGAACAACCCCGGAAGGGAAATAACGCAGGAAGGCACGGAGGGACTAAGGCACGCAGGCACGAAGTGCAGACACAATTCAGCTTCAACTCTCACTGTGCAATTGTCGCACTCACGACCTTCCTCCCCGGCCTTCCCTTCGTGCCTCCGTGCCTACGTGCCTCCGTGCCTTCTTCCCCCCAATTTGCCCTCCAGACCACCCACCCAGTACATTATTCGTTAGGAATCAGTAAGGACCCGCGTTGAGGATCAGGGATGGACGAAATGATCGTGGTTGCGGTCGCAAGTCTGATAGCGCTCGGGGTCGGTGCGCTGCTGACTTTTTTTCTATGCGATCGCCGCGCACAAGCCCGTCGGGTTGAGCTGGAAAAATTCCTGGCGCTGTCCGAGCAGCGGGGAGCTGACGTTGCCGCCCAGTTCGTTCAAGAGCGAGCGGCTACCGAATCCCTCCGCGTACAAATCTCCACCCTCCAGCGCGATCGATCCGAACTCTCCACAGAGCTACGTGCCGCTCAACAAAACCTCACCGAGCAACGCGATCTGCTGCGCGATGCCCAGGCAAAACTCCGCGAAGCTTTCGCCAGTGTTTCCGCCGAGGCGCTGGCCAAAAATAACGAAGCGTTTCTCACCCTCGCCCGCGAGCGCTTCGCGGCTCTCTCGGCCGAAGCCGCCGGCTCGCTGGATCAGCGCAAGGCGCAGATCGAAACACTCCTCGCGCCGATGACGGAGCTGATGACCCAATATCAGTCGCGGCTCGCCGATATCGAAAAATCCCGCGTCGAATCCTACAGCATGCTCCGCGAGCAGCTCGGCTCACTCTCCGAAATCCAGCGCACCCTAAACACCCAAACCTCGCAACTGGTCAGCGCGCTCCGCCGTCCACAAACCCGCGGGCAATGGGGCGAACTCACGCTTCGCCGGCTCGTCGAACTGGCCGGCATGAGCAATCGGTGCGACTTCGTCGAACAGGCAACAGTCGATGGCGAAGATGGCCGCCAGCGCCCCGACATGATCGTCCGCCTGCCCGGCTCCCGCGAGATCGTCATTGACTGCAAAACCGCCCTAGACGCCTTCCTCGACGCCGCCGCCGCCCCTGACGAAGACACCCGCCGCGTCTGCATGGAACGCCATTGCCGCCAGGTTCGCGCCCGCGCGCGAGAGCTCTCGGCCAAAAGCTACTGGTCCCAATTCAAACGCGCCCCCGAATACGTCGTCATGTTCCTGCCCGGCGAAGCGTTCCTCTACGCCGCCGTCGAACTCGACGCCAACCTCATCGAAGAATGCCTCAGAAACAGCGTCATCGTCGCCACACCCACAACCCTCATGGCCCTCCTCAAAGCCATCGAGTTCGGCTGGCGACAGGAAGAAGTCAGCCAGAACGCCGAAGAAATCCGCAAGCACGGCAAAGATCTCTACGATCGCATCGTGGTCTTCGCCACTCACTTCCAAAAACTCGGCGCGGGGATCGGCGCCGTCGTCGAAACCTACAACACCTCGGTCGCCTCGCTCGAAACCCGCCTGCTGGTCACCGCCCGCAAGATCGGGGAACTCGGCGCTCGAAACGACAAGGAAGTCCCCGAACCCCCCGTCGTCGACACACGCCCCCGAGAACTCACCACCGCCCTTGAAGGCGCCGGAGAATAACCGTAGGGCAATCGCATGTGTCGTCTATGGGAGTGCGAGGCTCCCGCCGAGCGCATTTTTTCATGTCAAATTGGCTCGGCAGGAGC
>DAIRGS010000103.1:5899-22252 GCA_036794395.1 Tepidisphaeraceae bacterium
CACTCCCGAAATGAGTCGCGGGGCCAGGACCTGACTGCGCGCTGCGAATAACCATTTCCGCCAAACCCCCCGCTGGACAACTGCCATATACTTTGTAGAACATCCCTCCACTCAATCAAAAGAGTGAACGCCGCGAGAAGCGGCCGGGCCCGATGCAAGGGTCGGCTGTGAACCGGGTCAGGTCCGAAAGGAAGCAGCCCTAAGCAGTACCGGTTCTGTGCCGTCGTGTGCCCGGTCGCTTCCCGCGGCGTCTTTTAAACCGCCAATAGTCCCCATTTGAGACGGGAGAAGAATTCTTAACCACAGATTTGCGCAGATGCTCGCAGATAAGACAAAGACCTGCAGACCTGCATTTCATCTGCGTTCATCTGTGTCCATCTGTGGCAATATCTCTTGCATTGGCTTTCTCTGTGCCCTCTGTGTTCTCTGTGGCCTCTGTGCTTAATTCGTTGTTCTGTTTTTCTTCGTGGTAATCCTGTTTGTCGAGAACCACCTCAGTGTCTCTCACCCTTCCCTTCCCCCACGCCATCCTTAGAATCACCGGCGCATGAAGCGCGTTCACATCGTCGCCAATATTGGGAAGCCTCGCGTCCGAGACGCACTGGAAGCCTGGCGGCCCTGGATTGCCGACCGTGCCATCATCACCGGCGTCGATACCGACGGCGAAGACCTCTCAACCCTCGACGACGACCTGATCCTCGTCCTTGGCGGCGACGGCACGCTTCTCTCTGTCGCCCGTCGCCTCAAAGGCCGGCAAATACCGGTGATGGGCGTGAATTTCGGCCGGCTCGGGTTTCTCGCGGGATTCACCCCCGACAATTTTCAAGCGTATTTCGAGCGCTATCTGGCCAATGGTCTTCCAGTCTCCAACCGCCAGATGCTCGAAGCATCCGTCCTGGGCGCCGATGTTAAATGCTCCTTTGATGATCAGGCCGCCCTGATCGCCAACCGCCGATTCGCCGCTACCGCTCTCAACGATGCCGTCATCACCGCCGGCCCGCCATTTCGCATGATCGAGCTCACCATGTCCGAAGGCCAGGACGGCGGCGTCAGCTACATGGGCGACGGCCTCATCGTCTCTACCGCCAGCGGCTCAACCGCCTACAGTGTCTCGGCCGGTGGCCCGATTATGAGCCCCGACATTGCCGCGTTCTGCATTACCCCCATCTGCCCGCACAGCCTCTCATTCCGGCCTGTCGTCGTCTCATCCGGATCAACCATTCTGATCGTCGCGACCAAAGTCAACGAAGGCACAACGCTCTTCTGCGATGGCCAGGCCAGCACCCGCTTGCTCGCCGGCGACCGTGTCGTCCTTCGCCGCAGCACTCATGATGTCCCACTGGTAGAAAATCCCGAATCGCGCGAATGGCGCAGCCTCGCCGAAAAACTCAACTGGGCCGCCGGGCCGAAGTACAGCGCGCCGGAATCCGGTGCTTAAAGTCAATCGAGATGATTCACCGCAGAGCCGCGGAGGAAAACAGCCACCCATGGATAAAAGGCGATCTTGGCGCTCCGACTTTATGCTCAAAAACGAAAACATTTGAACCACGGACAACGTGGATGCCTTGGCGCGGCGTAGCCGTAACCGAAAAGAGATGCAACCACGAAGGCGCGAAGACACGAAGTAAACAAAGCAACGGATTAACCACAGAGCCCACAGAGAACACAGAGGGCACAGAGAAAACCAATACAAGAGATTTCACCGCAGATTGCGCAGATTTGCGCAGATGAAATGCAGGTCTTTGTCTTTATCTGCGAGCATCTGCGCAATCTGTGGTTAAGAATTCTTCTCCATGGTTTTCTCCGTGACGCATATAGAGGGCGATTGGACGCGGATGGGGGTAGATGACACTTGTTTACCCGTAAAATCCGCGCACGCTGCGAAGAATTGAACGGGTAGTAATACGGATATGATGGCAATTCCTTATCCGCGGAATCCGTGTTATCCGCGGTTCATTCTCTTCTCCGCGCTCTCCGCGCCTCTGCGGTGAATCCTGAATTGTCGAATGGTGATATCGATGTGCAATGAAACCCTTATTCCCCGGGAATGTAGCTGATCACACCCTCAAACGGGCTGCTCGCAGTTGCATATCGTTTCTTTGGAATTCGCCCCGCCTGATACGAAAGCCTTCCGCTCTCCAGCGCCAGCTTCATCGCCTCCGCCATTTTCACCGGGTCCTTCGCATGTGCGATTCCAGTGTTGAGCAGCACTCCATCGGCGCCCAGTTCCATCGCGATGCTGACATCGCTGGCGGTCCCGACGCCCGCATCCACGATCACCGGATAATGCGGATCGCCTTCTTTGAGCGTCTCAAGACACAATGAAATATTCAGCGGATTTAAAATGCCCTGTCCCGAGCCAATCGGCGAACCGGCCGGCATCACGCTGGCGGCCCCGGCTTCCTTCAATCGCCGGGCGGCGATCGGATCATCGCTTGTGTAGCACAACACCGTAAAGCCTTCCTTCACCAGCTCGCGCGTCGCTTCCAGCGTTCCCACCGGGTCAGGCAGAAGCGTCTTTTTATCCCCCAGCACTTCCAGCTTCACCCACCCGGCCCCGCGATTTCCCTGCTTCTCCAGCAGATCGCGCCCAAGCAGCGAAACCCGAATCGCGTCTTCGGCACTGAAGCAGCCGGCGGTATTCGGAAGAATCACATACTTATTCAGATCAAGGTAGTCCAACAGGCTCCGGCCTTCCTTGTCGACCAGTCGCTCGCGCCGCACCGCCACCGTCACAACATGACACCCGCTCGATTCCAGCGCGCGTTGCATGACCTCGTAACTGGCATACTTGCCCGTCCCGACAAAGAGCCGGTTGCGAACTTCAAAATCACGAATACGAAAAACGTCGAGTGCCATCGGTGTCCAGCCTGTTCTTCTTATCCGCCGCCCACAAACGTCACGATCTCCAATTCATCGCCATGACTCAATGTCGCATCATACTGGCTGCTCCGTACCAGACGGCGATTTAATTCGATCGCCACCTTCTCCGGAACCAGTTTAAATCGCGCCACCAGCGCACGAACCGTCTCCCCCTCCGGAACCTCGCGCTCATCGCCATTCACTTTGACTGTCATCGTTTCGCAGGCAAATTGTAGGGTGCGCTTCTGACTCAGTCCTGAGCATCATAAATCTGCACGCGTTTCCAATGCTCCTTGTGACGTGCGATGAATTCCAAATGCAGCGGATGCACCTGATACACATCATGGGCCGGCAGATCATCCAGAATCACCGTCAGCCCGACATCGTAACTGGCATCAATGATCTCGCGTTTCGGCGTTGCCGCCGGCGAGCCCGCCCACAAATGCTTCACGGTCGGAATTTTCCCCAGCAACTCCCGGCAACTCTGCGCGAGCCGCTCGCGCTCCCCGGCGGGCGAACCTTCTTTCAACCAAAAGTATACGGTGTGAACTTGCATGCGCTTCAATCTCCTTGTGCAATCGATAGTACGGGAAGATTCCGTCCCGCTCAAAGTCAAAGACTTTGCAGGGAAGAAACTGGCCTTCCAAGGTCACTAATGGGCAAGGTAATCCGCGCGACCGCATCGCGATCACCCGAACCACGGAATGAAAATGCCCAATCAATCGCCCGCCGTCCCACTACATCGATTGCTTCTTATCGTAGTAACGGTTCTGGCGTTGGCATCTGCCGTCCATGCCGCCGACGCTCCAGCCGATCAGAACTGGCCCCAATGGCGCGGTCCCCTTGCAACCGGCGCTGCTTCCGCCGGAAGTCCTCCCACAACTTGGAGCGAGACCAGCAACGTTCGCTGGAAAATCCAAATCCCCGGCGAAGGCTCTTCCACCCCCATCATCTGGGGAGACAAAGTATTCGTCCAAGCCGCCATCCCCACCGGCAAAAAGCCGGACACCGCTTCGGCCTCCGCTGCACCAATCAACGCCGCCCCATTTCCCCAACAGCAGCAAGGCCGTCGCGGTGGCCGGGGTGGTGAATTTGGCGGTGCAAAACCAACCGAATCCTTCCAGTTCGTCCTCCTCTGCCTCGATCGCCTGACCGGCAAGACCCTCTGGCGCCAAATCGCCCGCGAAGTTGTCCCGCACGAGGGCCATCATCCCACAGAAGGCTTTTTCGCATCCCAATCCCCCATCACCGATGGCCAGCATATTTTCGCCTACTTTGGCTCGGAAGGCCTCTATTGCTACGACATGGATGGCAAGCCCACTTGGAATCGCGACCTCGGCAAAATGCGAATTTTGCTGGGTTTCGGCGAAGGCTCTTCCGCCGCCCTGTATCACGATAAACTGATCATCAATTGGGACAACGAAGACGAATCCTTCATCACCGCCCTCGACAAAAACACCGGCAAAACGCTTTGGAAAACGCCCCGCGACGAAAAAACAACCTGGGCAACGCCGCTCGTCGTCGAGCAGGCCGGCAAGGCGCAGGTCATCACCGCCGCCACTAAAAAAATCCGCGGCTACGATGTCGAAACCGGCGAGCTGATTTGGGAATCCAAAGGCCTCACCCGCAACGTCATCCCCAGCCCGGTCTATTCCGATGGCGTCGTGTACCTCACCAGCGGCTATCAGGGCAACGCGCTCCAGGCCATTCGCCTGGGTCGCACTGGCGACCTGTCCAACACGGATTCAATCCTGTGGACCTGGAACAAGAAGACCCCTTATGTGTCCTCACCCCTGCTCTACGATGGCCGAATTTACTTGTTTTCGGCAAACAGCGAGATACTCTCCTGCTTCGACGCAAAATCTGGCAAGCCGGTGATAGATGGCCATCGCGTCGATGGACTCGTGGGCGTGTTTGCTTCTCCCGTCGCTGCGGGACAGCACGTCTATCTGACCGGGCGGAACGGAGCGACGGTGGTGATCAAGGCATCTGACCAGTTTGAGCCTATCGCTACCAATCAGCTTGACGACAAATTCGACGCATCACCGGCCATCGCCGGAAACGAAATCTATCTCAGAGGCCGTCAGTCGCTTTACTGCATTGCCGAGAAATGAATACATCAGACGCGATCGTCTGATTCAGAACTCATATCCTTCGAAGGAGGATTCATGCTCAGGAAACTCGCATTCGGCGCAATGGTGTGCATGGGCGGCGTCGCCCTTGCCGCCCCGGACGCCAAGGACGATCTCACCGCCGCGGCCAAAAAGCTCGCGGACTCTTCCAACTACAGTTGGAAACAAACCACCGAAGGCGGCTTCGGCGGAAATCAGGAAGGCAAAACCGAAAAAGGTGGCTTCACCAGCCTGAACATCACCTTCGGTGACAACTCGCTTCAGGTCATCAAGAAAGGCGAGAAAGCCGCCGTAAAGACCGAAGACGGCTGGAAAACCGCCGAAGAAATGGCCGCCGCCACGGATGGTCCCCCAATCGGCCGTTTCATCGGCCCGATGGTCGCACAGATGAAGGCCCCCGGCGCACAGGCCGAGGAATACGTCTCCAAGCTCAAGGAGATCAAGAAGGAAGATGATGCCTTCACCGCGGAAGTAAGCGGCGCCGAAGCCGCTGCGATGATGCCCCGCCGAGGCGGGCGTCGTGGTGGCGGCGCGGGTGGCGCTGGCGGAAACGCCCAGCCCCCGCAGATGCAAAACGCCAAGCTCGGCCTCAAGATGTGGGTCAAGGATGGCGTGCTCACCAAGTATTCCTATCACATGACCGGCACCATTAACTTCAATGGTGAAGACCGAGATATCGATACCACCACCACCATCGAGTTTTCCGATGTTGGCTCCACCAAGGTGGAGGTCCCCGACGACGCCAAGAAGAAACTCGAGTAATACCCTTACCGTCTTCTTCCTACAGCCACTTGTGGCTTAGCGAACCAAGCGCCTCTACGGTGCCAGTTCGCCAAGCCACAAGTGGCTTCTTCATGTCTCGATCGTTCGAGTAGCTGTCCGCTCATCGCGCATTGAGTTCACTGGGCAGACCTCCTCCCTCCTTAATCCGCTTTGCCAGATCGCCGGCTTTGCCAATCATATGAGCCTGCAAATCGGGCAGTTCCGCCCGATCGACCAGGTATACATTTCGATCGGGCTGAGTCCTCCCGTAGTACTCGATAATCTCGGTATCCCGCGCTCCCAGATCATGCGCTCGAATAATCGACGCATCGTCCGGCCACGCCACATCCACGTTGTAGACCGGCTCGTCATTGAAATTTCTTTCGGTGTCGCCGGCCTTCAGCTTCCAATACCGATACAACACCAGCGCCGGCTTTTGCACCTGAGTTGGCAGAACGTCGTAGTTGAAACTGATGGCCGCCCAGGAATCGTCGTCAAACTTATCCAAATGGAATTCCGGAAGCGACGTAACGGCCAGAGCAATTGCCGCGAGTGAAATCGCCGAAGAAATCGTCCTCCCCAACTTCGGCCAGGCGTCCGCCAATGCCACTCCGCCGCCCAGCACGGCAAGAATCACTCCCGGGGCGGCGGTGATGACATAGTGATCCAACACCTCGGGATACAGCATGTATCCGACGATAAACAGCCCCGAAGGCGCAACCAGCACCATCCGCCGGGCGTCGCGCAGCGCCCAGAGCAGTCCGACCGGCAAAAGCACGATCAGCACGCCGGCAGTGCGCGAACACGAACTCTTAGGCGCGCTGGGAAGGGTGAAGTTAAGCAGCGATTGGACGCGCTGGCGGAGGACCTGGCCCCACGAGGCCCGTGCATACTTCAGGCGCGTCGCCAGAATGAAGTCTTCTTCGTAACGCTGCTTTTGCAGGAGGGCCGACGTGGCTTTGAAATTCCCAGCCAGTTGCCCGCCATACGCCGAGGCCCCAGGCAGTTCCTGATCGTCGTAATACTGGATCGGCGTTTTGAGCCATTTTCCGGTGATGCCCTTATCCTGCACCAGTTGGAGCGATAGAAACGGGCATGCCGTAAGAATGATTATCACAGGCGATTTGCCCCATGCGCGAAGCGGCTTCTTCCGCAGTTCCCACAACACCGCAAGTCCCAGCGGGATCCCGTATGCCAGCGCGTCTACGGGTCGCGTAATCGCCATCCACCCCAGTGCAACGCCCAAAGACGCCGCCCAACCCGCGCCATGTTCCTTCCGCCATTGCATCCACGACCACACCGCCCATAGCGCAAGCAATGTGAAAACCGTGTGCGACATCACCCAAAGCGAAAGCAGCCGAAACACCCACATAGAAACCAGCATCAACACCCCGGCAAGTCCCGCGACCGGATCGATCAATTCACTGATAACTCGAAACAGCAGCGCCGCCAGCAACCCCGACGCAACCAAAGGCATCACCGCGTATGGCAGGTGCAACCATACGCCAGGCACGAAGAACAGCGCCGCGCCCGGAAAATACATCGCCGCGTAAACGGGTTTTACGAATACGTAAAACGTTTCGAAAAAATCAGCACATGGATGAGATGCCATCCACAATTTTCCCCGCGCCAGCATCTGCGTCTGGATCATCGTCATCTGCTGATCGTGCCAGGTTGGGAACATGTCCCGTGCCTGCCGCGTTGCGGTCACGAAAAGATAAACCGTCACGACGATGAATACCCCGACTGTGACGAGTCTTAATTCTCGTGCGCCCAGATGACGTACTCGATCAAGGATGGCATTGAGTCTTTTACCGACCCCTGGCAGCACGAAAAGCAGCGCGATCAAACCCAGCCCCGCCAGATTGGCAAAGCCAATCTCATGTCCGCGCGTAAAAAACAAATATAGAACGGCCCCAAGTGCAAGGCCCGCGATTGCCGTCGCACGACGCGGTAAGTCGAATGCGGGCTCGGCGTGCCGTGCGGGTGGCGGGCTGGTAGAATGGTCCATCGTGCCAGACATCAATGGTAACGGCTCCCCCTCCCTCCGCCAAACGCCCGGCGGGACGCCACGCATTTCCGTTGTCGTCCCTGTGTTTTGTGAGGAAGCGGTATTGCCCGAGTTTTACAAGCGCGCCAAGCGAACGCTCGAGGCGATGAAGCCTCGCTTCGATCACGAAATTATTTTCGTGAACGACGGGAGCACGGATTCATCGGCACTCATCCTGGCCGATCTGGCCCGGTCCGATTCCGCGGTTCGCGTCGTTAGCTTCGCCCGCAACTTCGGACATCAACTCGCAATCACCGCCGGCCTGGATCACGCGATCGGGGCCGTCGCGGTCGTGATCGATGCCGATCTCCAGGATCCCCCCGAAGTCATTCCCGAGATGGTCCGCAAGTGGCAGGAAGGCTTCAAAGTCGTGTACGGCGTCCGCGAAATCCGCAAAGGCGAGACGAAATTCAAATTGCTCACGGCACGACTGTTTTACCGGCTCCTGTCCTTACTTTCCGATACGCCACTCCCACTGGACAGTGGTGATTTCCGATTGATGGATCGCGCCGTAATCGACGCGCTCGGCCAGATCCGCGAGGAAAGCCGGTATCTTCGCGGCCTGGTCAGTTGGATCGGTTTTGCACAATGTCCGATTCCCTACCAGCGCGATATTCGCCAGGGCGGCACCACCAAGTTCCCCCTGCGCAAGATGCTTAAATTTGCACTCGACGGAATCAGCAGCTTCTCCGAGAAGCCGCTGCGCCTCTCAGGCCAGCTCGGTTTTGTCATCATGGTGCTGGCGTTACTGATGGCGATTTGGATTGTAATCAGCAAGCTTATTCATCCCGCCCAACTGATCTCGGGCTGGGCATCGGTCATGGTCGCGGTTCTCTTCATGGGCGGCGTACAACTGCTGTGCATCGGAATCCTCGGCGAATACGTCGGGCGAATCTTTCGCCAATCCAAAGGCCGACCGCTCTACATTATCGCGGAACGCATCAATGCTGATCGACCCAGCTCGTCCGACAGTGCTTTGAGCACGGCGGAGCATGAGGTCGCACATTGATGGCGACCGTTCCGCGGGCATCTGTTTGCATCCCGACCTTCAACGCGGGCCGATTCATCAGCGCGACGATTCAGTCCGTTCTGGGCCAAACTCTGTCTGATTTCGAACTGGTTATTTGCGACGATGCGTCAACGGATGACACCCTCGAACGAATCAACGAATTCAACGATGCCCGGCTGCGCGTCGTCCAAAACGCCACCAATACCGGCCTTTCCGCAAACTGGAATCGGGCCGTACGCGAATGTCGGGCTCCATATGTGAAGCTGCTTTGCCAGGATGACCTGATCTATCCCACTTGTCTCGAAAAGCAGGTGGCAATTCTTTCCGATCCGAATCACGCCGACATCGGTCTGGTGTGCGGCCAACGCGACATCATTGACGAATCAGGCCGCGTCCGCCTTCATGGGCGCGGCCGGCTACCTGCCGGCACCACACCAGGCAAAGATGCGATCCGTCAGGTTGTTCGTTCCGGCACCAATCCAATCGGTGAACCCGCCGCCGTGATGTTCCGCGCATCAGATTTCAACAAGGCAGGGCCGTTTGATGGCTCCCGACCTTACATGATCGATGTGGATTTCTGGTGCAAGGTGCTAAGCATTTCAAATCTCTACGCCATTCCCCAATCGATATGCGCCTTCCGCTTGTCGCGCAACGCGCTAAGTGCAACGATGGCCAAATCACAATCACGCCAGGCCCGCTCATTTTTTGCGAGTCTCGCGAAAGCACCGAATTCGCCCGTCACACCGACCGACACAATCCTCGGTCAAGTTAACGCCACGCTCCTCGCACCAGCGCGAAGGCTTGTCTACCGCCTGCTTTTTTGACTTCTCTGGTGACACGGGTTTTTAACCCGTGCGCTCAGGATTTATCTTAATTACCGTGCCCGGCCAGTCGTGCCATACATGAGCGACAGGATCTCCGCCCGGCTGGCGGATTCTTTCTTGAAGATGCCGCGAAGCTCACTGGTCACCATCGTCGCGCCATGCTTTTTCACGCCCCGAATGGTCATGCACGTATGCTCGGCTTCAATGACGCACGCGGCGCCAATCGGATTAAGCTCTTCCATCAACGCATCGGCGATCTGTGTGGTCAATCGCTCCTGAACCTGTGGCCGGCGGGCATAGCCGTCTACCAGCCGGGCGAGCTTGCTGAGACCCACTACTTTTCCATCGGGAATGTAGGCCACATGCGCGCGGCCGATGAAGGGCAGCAAATGGTGCTCGCAGATCGAATGAAACGGAATGTCGCGCAACAGCACGACTTCCTGGTATTGCTCGTGGAACACAGTGTGCAGATGGATTCGCGGATCGGATTTGAGGCCCGCCACCATTTCGCCGTAAGCACGTGCGACGCGATTTGGCGTTTTGATCAGGCCCTCGCGATCGGGATCCTCGCCGATGGCCAGCAGTATTTCGCGCACCGCTTTTTCGATGCGCGGAACGTCCACCGCGCTTTGGCCCTCGGCCAAACCTGTTGGCTGGTCGTCATCGTCTTCTTCTAACGAGTTAAATCCCGATCCATTTCCGCGCGATGCTGCCATTGCTTTCCCTTATTTGCTGAAGTTGCCGGATTATAGGCCCTCGTGTCAGCCCCCGGCGTGCATGAGTTGATTGATGGGTTGCCCGGCCTGCAACGCCTTGCGCAGCTCGCCCGCTGGGCCTAAAGTACGCAATTCGTCGATCTTCTGATCCCAGAGAAAAAACGTCCGGTCGGGCTGGATACGGCCATAATAATCGACAATTTCAGAATCCCGTGCACCAAGATCGTGCGCCCGGATCACCTCGGCATCATCAGGCCAGGCCACTCCACTGTTGAAGACCGGCTCTTCCTTCCAGTTTCTTGTTGGATCCCATCTAAATAGCACGACAGCCCGTATACCGTGCAGGGCATAGGAGTGTTGCACAAGCTTTGAGGGAAGCGGCTCATCGCTGACCTGCTTGCGCGGATCGGTGACGATCAGGTGATTGATCTCCCAGAAGCCGGTCAAGGCCGCTATGACGATGAGCGAAGTCAACCCACTGACAATTGAGTTTCGATATCGTGGCCAGGCTTCGGCCATCACCCGAACCGACAAAAGCAAACACAGGATCACCGCGGGAATCAACACGATCGCGTAATGCTCCAGGAAAAACGGGTTCAACGCATACAGCAGCACAAACAGGGGAAAGGTGCTCAACACTATCCATCGCCGCCGATCGAACATCGCCAGCAATCCAACCGGCAGCAGGATCACCAGCAGCCGAATTGGAAGCGTTGTGTCTGCAATCATTGCAAAATAAGACGGCCTGTCAGCGAAGCCCGTCGGATGCCGCGTGACCAGCCACGGTTTCCAGAAATTGCCCGGCTGGTGCATCGCAAAATACGTCTTGCTGAACTCCAGATCCCTCTGCATCTGCGGCAGCGTCGATCGCCCGCGCGTTGATGGATCAAACGTGTGAAATCCAAAAGTCGCCCCAGGCTGTTCACGCTGAAGGTAAAGCGTGTACGGCGTTTGAGTCAGATGACCGGTTACACCCACATTGAAAACGCCTTGCATCAGAAGAAACGGCGCAGCTCCGGCAACCACAAGGCCCGTCGCCATGAGCCCCCTCCGAGTCGGCCCTTTAACGAGGTCAGCAAGAATCGCCACACCCACCGGCGCTGCAAAAATAATTGCATCGATCGGACGTGTGATCGCACCCCAACCAGCGAAAATCCCTATCGACAACAACCACCATCCCGAACGACCGCGCCGCCACCGCAACCACGCCCACACCACCGCTAAGCCGAGCAGGAGCATCGGGCCCTGAGACATCAGCATCATGCTGATCGTGCGGAACCAGGTCGATGAGAGCAGAAGCAAAATCGCGATCCAGCCGGCAGCGCCGTCAATCAATTCGCGGCTGATCCAAAAAACCAACGCCGCGATGGCGCCGCCCGCCATTGCCGGAAGGACCCAGACAGGCAAACTGAGCCACACCGCCGGGGCAAACATCAGTGCCGTGCCCGGAAAATAGATCGATGCATAAACCGGCTTTGAGAGAATGTAGAACGATCCGAAAAAGTCTCCCAGCGGATGCGGCGGCATCCATAGCCGGCCCCGCGCCAGCATCTGCATCCCAAGGTAATAGCTGTACTCATCATGCGTTTTGGGAAACAGGCCTCGCCCCTGCGCGAATGCCGTGACGATGAGAAATCCGGTCGCACCAACCCACACGATCAATGGCGACCACCGCCGCGTGCTTTCCGAAGGAACCGCTAATTCATTCAAAATATGTCGGATAATCCGAGAGACGGCTGGAATCAGCGAAATCAAAACGCCAACCCCGATCACCACCCAACGTTGCCAACCAATGCCGTTACCGAGGCCGAGCGCTAAAAAAATGCACAGTCCCAGAAACAAAAAAATGATGGCGTTCAGCCGGCGAACTTTTTCGAGAGATTCAGAAGCATAAGGTTGGGCGACCGGTGATGTCGCCTCTTGTTGTGGCCTGCTTCTCCCAGCTTTTGATCGACGTGCCAACGAGGTTCCTCTAGGGGTTGGCGGGATTGTGCCGGGGACCTCCATCTCCCGCAAGCGACGTCGGCCTGATGACGATCAAGCACAACAAAACCAATAGCATCAGCCAGGTCAGCAGGCCCAGAGTTCCCGCCGGCTCAGGGAAAAGAACACCCCAGTGCGAATACAGCGGGAACGTCCCCGTCCAGTACAGCACGTACGCCGATCCAACAAAAAAGCCGGCAAGTGCTGCATACACCACAGCCCAGCGCGGCCGGATTGCAAACAGCGGCACCCCTGCAAGCACCGTGTATTGCACTCCAAATCCCGGCGCCAGCAACAGCAGAATTGCGAATGTGACAAACGCCATTTCGTACAGTGTCCACCGAGGTTTGATCCCGCCCACCACCGCCCACAATGCGGTCAAGCCCAGGATTAGATATCGCGCCCACGAATAGTATGCCGTGCTCAGAGCCTCCCCCCGGTGGCCCGGCACCCATGTGCTTTCATCAAGCAGCAGAAAAAAATTGATCCCCCAGCGATCGATCATCGAGTTGTATCTCAGGACGTTAGCCAGGAAGGTTGCCCGCGCTCCCAGAAGCGCGGGAATGAACGGCAAAACCCCTGCCCCAAGCCCCAATACAAGCAATCCCGCACTGCGCCACGAGCGGCTCCGCAACACCATCGCCGGGATCAGCAGCACCGGAATAAGCTTAATATTGATCGCCCCGGCAAGCGCCATTCCGCTCAACAGCGGCCGATCTCGATCTTGCTGAAGATAAATCGAAAGCATGCAAACCGCGATCAGAAGCGAATCCGTGTTGCAGTGAAACCCGCTGACCAGTATCGCATCCAGGCTCAACGCAAAAGCCGCGGCAATGCCCAGGGCGTGTGATCTCCCGCGTAACCTGCGCCAGATCAGGAACAAGACGTACATTGCAAGGCAGTCGCCAACGATGGGCGCGAGTTTGAAGACAAATGTGAAGATCGAATCGTGCAGCGGCGATTCGCCGTCGCCGGCAATTCTAGCGCACAGTGCAGCCCAGTAGCCGGGCAATGGCGGGTGATTGAAATCGGGATCCGTCGAGTAGGTTTTTAGCAAGCCCTGCTGGTTAATCTCGTCGCCAAACCGCAGCCACGCAGCCGCATCATTGGTTCCGATCGAAATCGAAGCCAGCCCCAATCTCAGCAGGACGCCGACCACGATCAATGACAGCCACATCCGGTCGCGATTTGGCGGGGTGGCATCCTTCGAGGTGGTCGGCGGAGTTTCTCGGGGCAATCGTTTGCCGCGTTTTCGCTGCTGGGCCATGGATGCCCGCATGCTACAGCCTCGGACGTGTCAATTTAAGTACGCATATCATGTGCAGGCGGTATGAGCTTTCCGCGCAGACTTTTCTGGAATTGGTACGCTTGAAAGGAGCAGGGCGATTGCCATGTCGAAGCGCCGTGCGGTTGCGTGCCGAAGGCATCAACGCCGGCGGGAGATGATATGTCGCTAAGGCTGAAAGTTACATTGCAGATCACCGCCATGCTCCTGGGCGCTCTGCTCATCAGTGCCTCGGCGATCTGGGGCATCAACGGCCTTGAGCAGGACTACGACGTGGCGCTGGCCGGCTATGACGAACTCCGCGAGGTGTACGGCAGCGTCGGTTCCAATGTCGTGATGGCGCAGGAGATTTTGATCGCCTCGCCCAGCGATCGGGCTCGGGCCGCCCGGCATCTTGAGAACGCCTGCGATCGGTTCGAATTATTCCAGGCCACCCTTCGCCGATTCCCTCATCAGAGCGCCCGTGACGCCCAGGCTGAAGAAGCAATTCATTCGGCGCTGGTCGCGGCGATGACCCGCCTTCGAACGCCCCGTCCGCCCGGACAAAGTGAAGAGGAGCAGGCCGACATCGAGGTGATCGACGCGGCCATGGCGCAAACCGGAATGTTCGCTTCCCACGTAAGCCAGGTCCTGCGCGATCGATCCCAGACTTCAGCCCGGCAGCGGCGCGACAATATCGTCACCGTGGCGATGGTCGGCGCGGTCGTTGTCATAGGCGCGGTCGCATTGGGGATTCTGCAATATCAGGGTGTCGTCTCCCCGCTTCAGCGCCTGACGGCAGGGGTTCGCAAGCTCGCAGCCGGGGAATTCAAGCAGCGGCTCAGCGAGCGCGGCAGTCCGGAATTTGCCGGGCTGGCCGGCGAGTTCAACCGCATGGCCGGGGAGTTGGATGAGTTCTATCATCGGCTGGAAGAAAAAGTGACCCAAAAGAGCCGCGAACTCACCCGAACCGAACGCCTGGCCAGCGTGGGCTATCTCGCGGCGGGCGTCGCCCATGAAATCAACAACCCGATCGCCATTATCGCGGGCTACGCGGAATATTCGCTCGGCCAGCTCAAGCAGCAATCACCCACGGCCGGGAACGAAGACCTCGCCAGGTCGCTTGAGGTCATTTGCGATGAGGCGTTTCGCTGCAAACAGATCGTCGGGCAATTGCTGTCGCTGGCCCGGCCCGGAGAAGGAAAACGCAGCCACGTCGATCTGGGAAAAGTGGCGCGCGATGTCCTGGCGGCTGTCGGCGGCTTGCGCGATTTTAAGGACCGGCATCTGAACGTAATCACGCGCGACGACGGACAACTGACAGTTCTCGCCGCCGAGGCCGAGATGAAACAGGTCATGCTGAATCTGACGGTCAATGCATTGGACGCAGTCGCGCCCGGCGGCGAGGTGCAGATCGAGGTCTCCCGCAATGGTCAGTGGGTGGAAACCCGCGTGCGCGACAATGGCCGGGGAATGACCCCCGAGGCCCTGGAACATGTATTCGAACCATTTTTTACCGAGAAGCGCGGGGCACGGCAGCCGGGCACCGGACTGGGCCTTTCGATCTCCAATGCGATTATCCAAAGCCACCATGGGCATATTCGTGCGAGCAGCGCCGGGCTGGGAAATGGCAGCGAGTTTTTAGTTCAGCTACCGGCCGCGGCCGATGAGCCACAGGAAGGTCAGTCAACATGAGCGAACCGCATCCACGACAAATCCACGAGGCGCGCGTTCTGGTCGTCGAAGATGAATCCCGCATGCGCGAGCTGCTGCATCGCGCGATCAGTGGTTGGGGTTTTGAAGTGTCGGCGGCGCGTAACGGCGAAGAGGCGATTCGTCTCAGTGATGCCCACCCGTTCGAGATCGTTCTGATGGATCTGAACCTTCCCGGCATCGGCGGGATTGAAACGCTCCAGCGCCTGCGCGCCAAGACGCCGCACTTGCAGGCGATCATTCTTACCGGTTTCGCAAGCATTGAGGCCGCCAAACAAGCCGTGCATCTGGACGTCGTCGAGTTCCTGACCAAGCCGTGCCACTTGGGCGAACTGGAGCAGGCGCTGGATAGGGCGCTGCGCCGAATGTCCCCCACGCCACCGGCAGTTTTAGATAAGCCCGATCTCCCACCGGCCACTGAGGGCATGACGCTGGATGAAGTCGAACGCCAGCACATTTTAATGGCCCTGCGCCGCAATAATGGCAATCGCACCGCAACCGCCACGGCCCTTGGAATTAGCCGGCGAACGCTTTACTACAAGCTGGAAGAATACGAGCGACAGGGGTTCACGGCGGAGTGAAAATTCAATCTGGGAGTGCGAGGCTCCTGCCGAGCTGTATTGATTGTTTGGAGCCATGGAACTCGGCGGGAGCTTCGCAAAGAGCTGATGATAACCACAAGGATTTCACGCAGCTTATTCGTCCAGGTTTAGTTGCGCCTCTCCGAAGCGCGCCCTCCTGCCCCCTCTCCCTCCGGGAGAAGCGAGCGGAATTGGCGGCTGCCCGCGAGCGGGTTGGGGTGAGGGCGAATGCGAGGCGCCTTTCCGTTGATGCACAGTTTGTTCCAGTTCTCGGAGTCACAATTCTCCTTGCATATGATTTTCGTTGCGCCACACCGGTGGACCGAACCGTCACGCCGCCCGGTCCTTCTTTGTGATATTGGGCATCACGATAGCGCTGGACAATGGGAGTCTTCTCTCCCGCCCCCTCACCCCAACCCTCTTCTATGAAAACCCGTTCCCGGTCAAGCCCGTTTTC
>DAIRGS010000104.1:0-22231 GCA_036794395.1 Tepidisphaeraceae bacterium
GAGTGAGCGAGACGGGACGTGAAAATGCAGCGCGCTATCGGTGACGGCCGCGCGCTGCATGGTGCGATCCGAGTGGCCGCGGCCGAACCATGGGCAAAGATGCTACTGGGAGCCCGTGTCACGAAAAGCGCGGAATCGCGCACAATCATATAGTTTTCCCTTCGTGTCTTCGTGCCTTCGTGTTTAACTCTGAGTTTCACGAATCAAGAATGCCGCTGACTGCGAGATTTCGATGCTGATCGTCCAAGTCTGCGATTTCGGCCACGATGGCGACGCCCGCTACCGCGTCCACGATCCCAGCCGTGCCCTGGGCGCTCTGCCTGGCGTCACGACGGTCGATTGCCATTTCCTCAGCCGTTTTCTTCCCGACCTGGCGGAGCGGGCCGATGTGCTGGTTCTTCAATTTGTCATGGACTGGGATCTGACCGGCCTGTGTCTCCGCCGCCGCGCCGCCGGCAAGGTTACCATCTTTGAAGCCAACGATTACTTCTTCGATCTTCAACCCTGGAATCCCATCGCCGCGCCGTGGCAGGATCGCAATGTGCAGGAGCTCTATCTTCAACTCCTGGCCCTTGCCGATGGAGTGCAGACCAGCACCGCCGAACTCGCCCGCCGGTGGAACCGCCTGGGCGCTCGAAGCGTTGCCGTTTTCCCCAACCAGCTCACCTCCATCCCAAACCTCCCGCCCCCGCCACGGAACCGCGCTCTCACCATCGGCTGGGCCGGCTCGCCCGGACACCTGGCCGACCTCTATCACATCACTCCGTTGCTTCAATCGTGGCTCGGTGCGCATCCCGATGTCCATCTGGGCATCATGACCACCCAGACCGCTAAGCCATTTTTTGATCTGCCATCAGACCGATATCACTTCGAAACTTTCGGCTCCCTCGACGCATATCTTCATTTCCTCCAGCGCATCGACATCGGTCTCGCGCCCCTGCTGCCCACCGACTACAATCGCTGCCGCTCGGATGTGAAATTCCTGGAGTACGCCTCTCAAGGCGTCGCCGCAATCTATGCCGATCTCGAACCTTATCGTGGCATCGTACAATCCGAGCAGACCGGCCTTCTTTACCGCACTGGGCACGAACTCATCGCCCACCTTGATCGCCTTTACGGGGATCCCGCGCTTCGTCATACCCTCCGCACCCAGGGCCATGGCTATGTCCAGCGCAATCGTTTGCTAACCAATCACATTTCCCAGCGCGTCGAGTGGTACCGGAGCCTTCTCCCCCAAACTTCTTCCATCTCCACCCTTCCCGCCGAAATTGCCGTCCATGGCGTTCGCGATGCCGGCTACGTCCGCCTGCCGCCGCAGGAGCCCGAACGCGCCGTCCGCGACGCCCTGAACCTTTCCGCCCCCGCCCAAGCGAGTGCCGCGTTCACTCAAGTTCTCGAACAAAACCCGCGCTACTTCGCCGCATTGCAACATCAGGGCCGTCTGCTCAACGATCTCCGCCAACACCGCGCCGCTCTCGAACTCCTCGAACGCGCCCGAGAGATCCAGCCTGAGAACGCCCGCACTCTCAGCGAAATCGGCCGCGCCTGGTATCGTCTCGACAACGACGCCAAAGCCCTCGCCGCCCTCGATCTCGCGATCACCTTCAATCCACATTACCTCCCCGCCTGGCAATATCTCCTTCGCATGCTCGCGGTGAACAAGGACCCTGCCGGCCCGCGTCGAGCATCAGAAGCCTCTGCGCTTTTCCCTTCCTGCTATCCCCTCGCACTGCTCGGAGCCACCGCCCACCCGCCGGCGCAGATTCCCGCCATCCTTCTCGGTATCCTTGAACACCACGCCCCTCTGCTGGACTCCGCGTCCCGCGTCACGGCCCTGCCCCTGTTCCGCGACGCCATCCTGGCCATCCTCAAAACCGCTCCCCAGGCCCCGGGTGTGCTCAAGCTTCTTCAAGGGGCGTGCGAAGCATTCCCGGAATCGGCGCGCCTCGCTGCCGAACTCGGCTCTGTCCTCATCGCCTCCGGGAAATTTCGTCAGGGACTCGAGCAGCACGCGCGCGCGCTTACGCTGAGGCGGAATACAAAAATCGCTTGTGACGAGTTCCCGGATGATTCAAACCTTCCCCTTCCCTGGC
Organism: Tepidisphaeraceae bacterium; assembly: GCA_036794395.1. GTDB lineage: Bacteria > Planctomycetota > Phycisphaerae > Tepidisphaerales > Tepidisphaeraceae > DASXMX01. The sequence goes on from DAIRGS010000104.1 coordinate 2,094, forward strand.
AACTCGCCGGGCACATCCTCAAGTCTGATAACGCCTGACACTTTCGTAATTATCGTCTGTACAATCCTCGTCTGAACATGTATTCTGCTACGGATGTCTAATCCGGAAAATTCATGGATCACCACGGAGGCACGGAGGGCACGGAGAAATGCGGGGAAAATCCGCCTGTCAGCTGCGCAACCTGCGGCTCATGACGGTAACTGCAATTCAGGTGTAATTGCTTTCGTGACTTGGTCTTCTCCGTGTTCTCTGTGTCTGCTCCGAAAATAGACCGTCGGGCACCATTCATCGAACGAAAATGAAGTTCAGCCCGGTTGCTTGTTTTCATTCTCTCGGTGAGAGGCCAAAGGCATCATGAACAACTCCGTGGTGAATAATCCGGGCTGAGGCGGTCGGCGTCCACCCTGTTGAGGTCTGTCGATGCACATCGCCATTGAGAATGAATACGACGCACGTTGCTTAACACAGGTGCGTTAGTAAGGACTCAGAACATCATGCGCTACCCAACGATTTTCAAACTGCGCCGGTATGCACGGGCGATCGCGATGGTGCTTTTTTGTTCCTATCTCCTCCCTGCCGGCTGCAAAAAAGAAACCGCGAACGGCCTCACCCGAATCCGTGTCGGCTACATCGGCCTCACCTGCGAGGCCCCCATCTTCACCGCATATGAAAAAGGCTTCTTCACCGAAGAAGGCCTCGAAGTTGAAATGGTCAAATGCGACTGGGCAACTTACAAAGACGTTTTCGCTCTCGGCCGCTTCGACATCACCCATCACCTGATCATGTATTTCCTGAAGCCCATCGAGCAGGGGCTCGATGTGAAATTCACCGCCGGCATTCATCGCGGCTGCCTCCGCGTTCAGGCCGGGGCCAGCGGAAACATTCACAGCGTGTCAGACCTTCGCGGGAAACGCATCGGCGTTCCTGGAATGGGGACCCCGCCGTTCATCTTCGCCAACCGCGTGCTCGGCACGAACGGCATCAATCCCAGCAAGGATGTCGAGTGGCGCGTTTTCCCGGCCGGGGAACTTGGACTGGCACTCGACAAGGGCGAGGTCGACGCCGTTGCCAACGCCGAACCCATCGGAAGTCTGCTGCTGGCCGAAGGAAAAGTCCGCAACATCGCCGACCAGGCCACCGACGAAAAATACCGCGATGAATACTGCTGCGCCGTCGCCGTCAACGGCAAGTTCCTCGCCGCCAACCCCAAGGCTGCCGCCGCCGCAACCCGTGCGTTGCTTAAAGGTGCCAAGTGGGTCGACACAAACCCCGCCGCCGCAGCCCGCCTATCAGTCGAAAAGAAATACCTTGCCTCAAATCCCGAACTAAACGCCGTCGCCCTCTCCCACCTGCGTTACCTCCCCAGTGTCTCCGGCGCGGAAGAAGCCGTGAAATCCGCCGCCCATGAAATGCAGGTCGCCGGAATGCTCAGTCCAAACACCAACCTGTCCGATCTCTCTCAACGCGCCTTCGCCCACCTTGATGGCGTCACTGACGAATGGGTCAAAAACCTGAAAGTCGAAAAACTTGCCAACGCGCAAGCCAACCCCAGTCTTGATCTTCGCATTTTCGCAGATGCCATTCTGGGCGAAACCCGTCGCTCCTGCTGTATCTCCTCGGGGAAATAAGAGCCTCTAAGTATGTCCAGTACAATCCTCGATATGCCCACCGCCGAGAATGCTTCCAACCCGGACGCGCCTCCCGCTGTTTTGTCGTACCAGCCCCGCCCCGTCCCCGCCCAAATCCCCTGGAAATCCATGGCCCTCGTCCCCGCGGCCATTCTGATTGCAGGGCTGATTCACTACCTCCTGCCCGATCGCGAGCCGACACTCACTACGCGCTTCTATCTCGTATTACTGGCAAACATCTTTTCAATTTCGCTCGTGCTCTCGATTTCGCAGGCATTCCTCATGAGCGTTCGCCGATGGTTCATCGGCAGCGCGCCGCTAATCGCCGCCGCCACGATCGCGCTTTGCATCTGGGAAGTGATCACCCGAAAGCTGGCCCTGCTTCCACTCCCTTTTTTTCCCGGCCCTGAAGGCGTCCTTCAAAGCCTCGTCGAGGACTGGCGAGTTCTCTTCGATAGCACTTGGCATTCCCTCGCGCTCCTGCTTGGGGGGTACGCGACGGGAGTCTTCGCTGGCCTGTTCAGCGGCATCCTCATCGGCTGGTTTAAGCGTGCGCGGTATTGGGGAATGCCAGTCCTCAAGCTCGTGGGCCCGATCCCCGCCACCGCCTTGATCCCCCTCGCGATGGTCCTGTTCCCCTCTTACATCCTGTCGGCAGTCTCCCTCATCGCTTTTGCAGTATGGTTCCCGGTCACCATGTTAACTGCCTCAGGCATCTCCAACACCCGCGAATCCTATCTCGACGTTGCCCGGACCCTCGGCGCCGGCAGATGGTACCTGATCTACCGCGTCGCCATTCCCGCCGCCATGCCAAGCATCTTCATCGGCCTCTTCATGGGATTGGGTGCTTCGTTCCTGACGCTCGTCGTCGCCGAGACCGTCGGCGTTAAATCCGGACTGGGCTGGTATGTCAGTTGGGCATCGGGCTGGGCAGAGTACGGCAAGGTCTACGCCGCCATCATCATCATGGCTGCATTCTTCTCCACCATCATGACGATCCTTTTCAAAGTGCGCGATTACGTGCTGGTCTGGCAGAAGGGTGTCATCAAGTGGTGACCACCTCAATCGCCAACAACACCGAAGCATCCTCGCTGCTCATTCGCGACGTCAGCAAGGTTTTTGTTGGCCCCGATGGCCAACCTTTCCTGGCACTCAATGCCGTCAACCTTTCCATCGCAGCGGGCGAACTGGTTTGCCTCCTCGGCCCCAGCGGATGTGGAAAATCCACGTTGCTGCGCCTGATTGCCGGCCTCGACGAACCCTCCTCCGGCGAACTCCGCATCGGCGCAGAACCGATTCACGGCCCCAGCGCCCAGCGCGGCCTGGTCTTTCAGGATCCCAACCTCTTCCCCTGGCTCACCGTCCGCAAAAATGTGCAGGCGGGCCTGGTCGCACGCGGTGTACTCCGTGAAAAGCGCGCTGAAGTCGACGAGTTCCTCAAACTCGTCGGCCTCGAAGCCTTCGCCGCTTCCTACCCCCATCAGCTCTCCGGCGGAATGGCCCAACGCGCCGCCCTCGCCCGCGCACTGATCAACCACCCCTCGGTCCTTCTCCTGGACGAACCCCTCGGCGCTCTAGACGCTTTCACCCGCATGCGCATGCAGGACGAAGTCCTCCGCATCTGGCAAGCCCGCGGCACCACAATGCTCCTGGTCACCCACGATATCGACGAAGCGATCTACATGGCCGACCGCGTCGTGATCATGACTCCGCGCCCTGCCCGCATCGAACAAATCCTGCCCATCGACCTGCCCCGCCCACGCCAGCGTAACGAAGAATCGTTCCTCGCCCTCCGCTCCAAAATCCTTGAGATGCTCCACTTCACCGGCGCTGCTTCAACGGCCGGCCTGTAAATCGGCCCCTCCGCCATTCCTTTCAATAAGTTCTTAAAAAACAGCCATTTACAGCATTCATTTACATTAACATTTCTTCGCTTTTCTACGAACTCCCTTTCGGGAACCGCGTAAAACAAAAGTATTTGACAAGAAACGGTTGTCGTGGTTTCAGATTGAGCGTAACCAAGCCCGACAAATGCGAAGTTTATTTTAATTTCACCCGCTTCACCAATTGTATTGGATCGCATGGGTGCAATAGACTCGCATTCCGTTCAGGTACCCACCTGAACGTGGAGGAGCTGGCCGGTTCGACATCGCCGTCTGACCGGTAACTATCGTTCATGCCGCGCATGAATGCCGTTTTTAACCCCGCCGAGGACTCTCGCCCCCGGCCTTTTTAAGACGCAAGCCCGCGCGAACTTCCCGTTTGCCGGCATACAACTTCGGGAGCACCTGATGACCGCGCACCACAAGCTCGCTCGGACCACTCTTGGTCTGTCCCCAACTTCGACCACCCGCAAAGCCCGCCGGCAACTAATAACTCCGCGCCTCGGCAAGCTGATCGAGAGCCTTGAAAATCGCGTATTCCTCAGCGCCTCCCCAGTGACCGCCAGCACCAATCATCACCACCATACTCAAGCCAGCACGGCAACGGCTGCTGCCTCGGCCGCCCCGGCCGCGACAACAACTCCCACCGCCGCCACCGCTTCGGTAGTTACCTCCGCCGCGTCCGCTGCTCCAGCCGCCACCGTAACCAATCCAATCGCCGGCGACGCAAACAGCGATGGCGTGGTGGACATCAACGACTACAAGCAATTCGTCGGGAACTACAACCAAATTACCACCGGCGCAACCTGGGCCCAGGGTGATTTCAACGGCGATGGCGCCGTCAACTACGCAGACGTCCTGCTCTTCCAGGCCAACTTCGGCAAGACCGGCGGAACCTCCAGCGGTGGCACCAGCAGCGGATCGATCACCCCGGTCCTCAGCGCCGCCCCGTCGTCCATCAACTGGTCCAGCCCATTGGTCATCACCCAGGGCGGCACCTACACCGGCAACTGGCAGAGCACCAGCGCCGATACCCCCGCCGTTCAGGTCAATACCACTCAACCCGTCATCATCCTCAACGCCAACATCCAAAGCCGCGGGAATCTCATCGTAACCTCCGTGAGCCACGCCAACGTCACAATCAAAGGGACGCACGGCTGGGCGCTCAACCCCAACGTCAGTGGCCGATCCCCGGGCCGCTTCCTCAATGCCGAAAACTTCGATAACCTCGACATCGAAAACAACACAATGGCCGGGACGGCGGGCATCGAAATGGGCTACTACGCCGGCAATGGCACCGCCTCCAACACCGTGAAGGTCCTCAAGAACAACGCCCTCAACATTGATGGCCGCTACTCCGATGGGAACGGCGGATTCCAGACCGGCCCCGATGCCAACGACTACGTTCAGTTCGCACAATTTAACCAGTGTTTCAACATGACCGGCGTCGAGATCGCCTGGAACCAGGTGGTCAATCAGCCGGGCCAGAGTCGCCCCGAAGACAACATCAGCGTCTTCCAATCCAGCGGAACCACCGCCAGCCCGATCCTGATCCACGACAACTACATCCAGGGCGCCTACCCCGCCGACCCGGTTAACGACAACTCCTTCACCGGCGGCGGAATCATGCTCTCCGATGGCTTCAACAGCTCCGGCGCCAACATCACCGGAAACGTGCAGGCCTTCAACAACACCATCATCAGCACCTCCAACTATGGCATCGCCATCAGCTCGGGCCACAACAACACCATCTACAACAACACCGTCGTCTCCTCCGGCCTGCTCCCAAGTGGCCAGAAGATCGCCAGCCAGAACATCGGCATTTACATCTGGAACCAGTCCAGCGACCCGAACTGGGCCAACAACCAGGAATACGGCAATACCATCGGCTGGATGGGCACCTCAGGCCGGAACGACACCTGGACCCCCAACGCCTCCGGCCAGACCGGTGACACCGCCCTCCCCGGCACGATCACACTGTCGGTTGAGCAGTCCTACTACAACGTCTGGGCCCAGAAAGTCAGCGCCTCCGGCTTCACCATTGGCGCCTAACGATTCGCCCGCCGAACCAAAACAAATGCCCGCGCTTCCGCCGATGACAGCTTGTTCCGTCATCGCCGCGGAGGGGTGGGCATACGTTTTAAGGGGGGTCGAGAATGTCCCAAAATGTTCTACTTCTAGGGTCGATAGCGATTATGATTTTGCCCCGCGATGCCGCAGCTCACGACACCACAACTCTATCAGCTGGCAATCCGCCATCACCTCTCCGGTCAGTTGTCTGAGGCAGAGACGATATATCGCCAGATCCTTGCAGGTTCGGGGCAAAAGGCTGACGCGTTCCATCTGCTCGGAGTGATTTGCCATCAATCGGGCCGGGGCATCGAAGCCCTGCAATATCTCGGTCAGGCCGTCGATGCCAATCCCAAATGTGCGGACTATTACAGCAACCTTGGACTGGCGCTAATGGTTGCAGGCCGCTGGGACGAAGCGATCGCTGCTCAGGAAAGGGCGATTGCTCTTGCACCTGATCATGTGGCGGCCCATACTAATCTTGGCTTGGCGCTGCAGGGGAGCGGGCAAGCAGAACGTGCCATTGATTCCTACCGTCGCGCGCTTTCGGTTCAGCCCGACCACCCCGAGGCCCACTACAACCTCGCGGTCGCATTGGCCGCACTAAAACAGTTTGATTCCGCGCTTGTCTCATTCCGTCGTGCAATGTCTGCCCGACCCGGTTATGTCGAGGCATACATCGGCGCCGCCAATGCCCTGAAAGAAAAGGGGCAATTTGACGCGGCGATCATGTCTTATCGCGAGGCATTGAAGCTCAGACCGAATCTCCTCGAAATAGAATACAACATCGCCAACGCCCTTAAGGATTCGGGACGCCCGGACCAAGCCATCGCGGGCTATCACGCCATTCTGCTCAAGCGCCCAGATTACTTCGATGTACGGGTCAACCTCGGTAACGCCTACAAGGCGGCCGGACTGCTCGACGACGCTTTAGACTGCTTTCGAGCGGCATTGGATCTGCGGCCGGATTCCTCTGCCTTCGACAATTTACTGCTCACCTTGAACTATCATCCGGGTTACGGGCCAAAAGAGATTTGGGAACACGCTCGCGCTTGGAACGAAACCTTTGCACGACCGCTGGCAGCGGTTATTAGTCGGCATCAGAATACGCCTGATCCGGGGAGAAAGCTTCGCATCGGGTATGTGTCACACCAGTTTCGCGACAGCCATCTCTTGGAGCCATTGCTGTGCAATCACGATCGTAGTGCGTTCGAGGTATTCTGTTACGGCGAGGTAAACGAGGCCGCGCCGGCCATTGCACGGCTCACGGCTCACGCGGATGTCTGGCGCCATACCGCCGGGTTGTCGGATGAGCGGTTGAGCCAGCTCATCAGGAGCGATGGCATCGACATCCTTATCGACCTCATGATGCACACCAGCGGGAACCGTCTGCTAGCCTTCGCCCGCAAACCCGCCCCGGTCCAGGTGACGTGGCTGGGTTATCCGGGTGCGAGCGGCTTGGATGCAATCGATTATCGACTCAGCGATCCCTACCTCGATCCACCTGGTGGAAACGACCAATACAATTCAGAGCGCACGATCCGCCTTCCCAACAGCTTCTGGTGTTACAAACCCCCTGAAGACGGCCCCGCCGTCAACGAACTGCCTGCGCTGAGCCGTGGACGAATCACGTTCGGCTGCCTCAACAACGTCTGTAAGATCACTGCTGCGACGATTGATCTTTGGGCGAAAGTGATGGCTGCCGTCCCCACAGCAGATCTCTTACTTCTTGCTCCAGAGGGTGGCTTCCGAGACCGATTTGCAGTCCGAATGAACCAACGATCGATCGTCCCCAGCCGGATTCATTTCATCGCAACTCAGCCGAGAGTGGACTATCTTCGCACGTATCACCGCATTGATCTGTGTTTAGATCCGATTCCCTGCCCCGGTCACACCACGACGCTTGATTCACTGTGGATGGGGGTACCAGTTGTTACGTTGCCCGGAGCGACTGCCGTTTCCAGGGGAGGTGTCAGTATTCTTTCGAACCTCGGATTGCACGATTTGATTGCACGGGATCAGGAGCAGTACGTTCAGATCGCGGCCGATCTGGCAACGGATCTTCCCCACCTTTTGGATATGCGCACGACTCTGCGCGAACGGATGCGCAACTCACCTCTCACGGACGGCCGGGCGTTTGCCAATAGCTTTGAGTTGGCGTTAAAAGGCATGTGGCAACGATGGTGCGATTCGCAGTTGGACACATCTCGAACGTGAGGCCGTGAATTGAGAACTTTGATTTCTCCTGGAGTGTTGCATTCGAGTCATTCCGTGGTTGGTCCATCGAAGGGTGGGTCGGACGGCGGTTTGGGGGCGTCAGGCGACGGGGGCGGGGGATGTGGTTGGGATTAGTTGTATTGTGCAATCGATTGCGCTGGAGTGGGGAAGGTTCGGGATGGGCGGCGGTGAGCTTTTCGTGGAGAGCGTTGGCGATTCGGGAGATGACCTGGGGCCAGTCGGCGAGCTTGTGTTGGCGGAAGAGGCGCATGGTGGGGTACCAGGGGGTGTCTTCGCGGTCTAATAGCCAGCGCCAATCGGGGGAGATGGGGGGAGGGGTGGCAGACAAGGAAACAAGGAGACAGGGGAATACGTCCCTTTAACAGCCCTTATCCCAACCATGCACGAAGCGCAATGCCTGACAAGCGCCGAAGATTACAGACGGCTGAAGAGTTACGGCAAATCATTGAGTCCCGACGTGCTGGGCATTTAGGGCCCGTTCGTACTCCGCGGCCGTTCCAACCGGATGTAGCAATAGAGTCGCTCGCCCGACATTCTCTTGCCGACTTAACAAATAAAATCGGCGCCACGGCTGCGTGCTCGCAAAATAATGGGCGATCTCAATGTTTCTCGTTCCCAAATCATGAGCGCGTATCACCCGAGCATCATCCGGCCATAGGACGTCGTCGTTGTAAACAGGATCTTCCACGGGGTTATCGCCGGCCTGATAGCGAAAGAGCACGACTGCACCGGCTTGCGAGACGGCGTCGGCCAGTTGGTGATGTAACATCGCGGTAAGGGGCATGGGTGGAACTACTCCATCGCGGACATCCGGCCGAAACTCGGGTGTCACACTCAAACATACGGCAATTACGATGATTGAGAACAACGCCCTGATTCGCGTGTCTCCGCGCGCCAGTTCGTGAATCGCCAAAGCAAGAAGAAATGCCGTTACTGGAACAAGTGGAATCGTATAGTGAACAAGAAAAAAAGGATTTGGGAGGTAGAGCAAAAGGAACACGGGTGCGACTGCGAGAAGCGCCAATCGATCCGGACGTTGGAAGCCTAAGACCGAAGCCGGCAGAAGCAGGGCCAGGATCCCGGCGGGCAGTGTGCAAACGCCGGTCCAAAACACTCGACGGATCAGCTCTTGCGGAATGTGTGGGATCGTGTGTTGGCGAATTTCGTCCGATCGGAAACGATCAAGGTAGTCCCGCTTTTGAGCCAGAGCAGATTGCGGTTGACGTATAACTGCCGATCCACCAAATCCATATCCGCTGCCCGGCGCGTCAGTTTCCAGATAGACAGAATAGGGGGACTTGAAAACACTACCAGTCGTGCCGCGATTCAGAATCAATTGAAGCAATAGAAACGGGACAGCGGCGAGACAAACAACCAAAGCGATCGTCGCAACGTGTTTCACGCTTCGCGGGCGACACGTCCAGAGCGTCGCCACCCCAATGGGCAGCGCGAATGCCAATGCATCGACCGGTCTGGTGATAGCGGCCCATCCAAGAAAGGCCCCCGCCGCACCCATCCAGCGAAGTTGTGATGTATTTCGCCAACGAAGCCAGCTCCAAAACGCCAGCAGCACTAGAAGCGTGAGTGGAACCTGCGCCATTACGATCGTTGAGAACTCCCGCAGTCCCCAATTTGTAATCGCGCAGAATACCGCGACCAGACCCGCCAACTCGTCTATCAACGTTGTTACAACGCTGAACACCAGGGCGACCACTAGCCCCGCGGCAAGGACCGGCATCAGCCAGTAAGGCGCTCCCAGTCGAACAAAGGGCGCATCAGCCAATGCCGTGCCTGGGAAGTAGATTGGTGCGTAAACAGGTCGCGCTAACATATAGAAATTGTCGAAGAAATCGGCGACAGGATGTTGCGGCGCCCATAGTTGTCCGGATGCAAGCATACGCGCCTGGATCAGGTAGCAATGCTCATCGTGAATTCGGGGAAACAGATCGCGGTGCTGGTAAAACGCCGTGAAACAAAAATAGGCGCTTGCGAGCAACCAGATTGTGAAAGTCGTCAAGCCGCGATGTAAGGAAACAAACCGACTCGCACGGTGCAACAGTTGGTCCATGCGACGGCCCGTCGCGCGAGTTCGCGCGACGGCACCGACTACGACAATTACCGATAAGGGCACCCACGGAGGTGGAAGCAGTTTCGCGATGATGAACGGTATGCCGACCGCAATCACACCGAAGATCACACCGAAGATCAAAATGTTGATCTGCAGATGCGAGCGTTGTTCTCGGACTGGAGGGTGTTGCGTATCCATTCAGGTATCGTCGTAACAATCAGTTGGCCGCGATGATCAGCCACCGGCCAATTCATACGTGGCCAGTCAGAACCGATCCAAACAGGCATGCGACCGAGCTCATGATTGTAACATGCGCAGCCTGGGTAGTTCTCGGGGGATAGGCAGGATGCGCACAACAGATGTCCCATTTATCGGTTCGCCGCGTAAAAAAAATCCGCGCGTTTGGCTTGCCGCGGCGACGATTTTCCGACCATAACCCTGGCAGTTAATTGGTCGAGGTTGTTATCAGCCTCATGTTAATATCGGCTGACTCTTCTGATTAGCGAAGTTCCGGCCGGGGGTAACGGGGCTATTAAACTATTTGCATGTTGTTCAGGTCGATGTAAGCGTATTCGGACCAGCCGTCTTATTCGGACTTAACCACCCGTAGTCGCATTGAACGAGGTTTCGCAAAAAGGCGAAACTGGATTCTTGTTGTGCGCACTGCCATCGTGGGTTAGAAATAGACTGTGCAAATGATGTAGTCGCCCGACTCGGGGCCTGAACCGCTCCGGGGAAGATGGGCGACACAGCACAATCTCAATCACGTCATGGAAGACACATCCCGCGCAAGGGATGTTGGGCTATATAGAATAAATTCGAGGCTGTTCCGCGTCGCATCAGAGACCTCTGGTCAATCTGATGCCGCGCACCGTGGGCTCTGATGCTGCATCAGAACTGCGCAAGCCTCATATAAATGTTTTTACGTGGATTGCATTGTTCAATGCGTTCCGCATCCGCCGGCTTGGGCCGGTCGGGAGAATGGGCGTCATCGGTCGAGAGTTTCGACTGGCCCTCGTGCCTTTGTTTGAACCGTTCTACTGGAACTTGAAGGGCTTCGCTCGCCGGGGCGAGTGTTTAAGTATGCCGGTGTCCGGTCATGGAGATTTATCATGAAGATCGTACGTGAATTGGCTTCCAAGTTCGTGAGTGATGAAAGTGGTATGGAGACGGTTGAGTGGGGCGTTCTGGCCGCACTCATCGTCGCCGGCCTGGTCGGCGTCATCGCCGGTCTGGGCGGCAACATCAAGACTAAATTCACGGCCCTCCAAACGGCTACTTCGTAACTTTTGCCGCGAAAGTGACACTTCGGTCCGGTGGTATGGGCAACCAGCTGACCGGAACCACATGGCATGCTTAAGGCGACGCGGGCTTTCCGGCAAAGCCCCGTCGTCCAAAGTAATCTGAAAGTTGAGGCGTTTTATGATTTCCAAAACTGTCCGTCGTTTCTTCCGCGATGAACGCGGTATGGAAACAGTCGAGTGGGGCGTGCTCGCCGCACTCATTGTTGCGGGTCTTGTGGCAGTGATTGCGGGTCTTGGGACGAACGTTCTGGGTAAGTTCCAGACGCTCCAAACCGCCACAAGTTGAGATGTTCATACGGCCTTCGTGCCCCTGAGATCATTCTGCTGCCTGGTTGCTCTCGGGCGAAGTCGGGTGTTCCAGGGGCCGAAGGCGGCGTTTCTGGCCGGGTAACGCGTCGCTGCAAGGAGTTGTTCGTGTTGTCGTCAATACAAATGCAACCCTCCGTATCCCACGCATTTCATTGGGGCGTTGTGATTGCTTGTTGTGTTGCAGCCGCGATTACAGATATCCGTTCGCGTCGCATTCCCAATGTTCTGACCGCACCGATGTTTCTCACGGGTTTGGCATGGGGATTGTCGAACGGCGGGCTTTCGGGTCTGGGGGACAGCTTGGTGGCAGCTCTCGCGCTTGCCCTCCCATATGTCGTGCTGTTCCTGATTGCCGGCGGTGGTGCGGCCGATGCGAAATTAATGGCTGCGATTGGCGCCTGGTTCGGCATGCACGAGGGCGTAGTGGTGCTTCTGTGTATCTGTATCAGTGGCGCGATTCTTGGGCTGGGATATGCCTTAGTCAAAGGGCGTGCTCGTGCGGTGATGTCGAACCTCGTTTTAATGGCCCTCGCGCTGATGTCACTGGTGGTCGGGCGAAGAAGCTGGCGGGAAGTCGCCCGGCAGATACCGGATTCCGCGACGATGCTCAGTATTCCCTACGGGCTGGCCATTCTGACAGGGGTCTGTGTTGCGGCCGCGGGCACGTACATGACGAACTTCTGGATGTGATTAAATGCGACCACTTCGCTCAAAAACTATGGGTTGCCAAAGCCGACGCGCTACCGCTCTGGTTGAGATGGCGCTGGCGCTGTTGCTTCTCATGCTGCTGACAATGGGGGCGGTGGAGTACGGGTGGTTTTTTTTGAAGCAACAGCAGATCACGAACGCCGCCCGACAGGCGGCGCGGGTGGCCTGTACCGCGGACGCGACGAATTTGACGGTAAAGGCGACGGTCGATTCGCTGATGAGTTCATACGGGATGGGGTCCACGGGCTATACGCAACCTTACTCGCCCACGAACGTATCGTCGGCCAAAATTGGGGACTCGGTGTCAGTGACCGTGTCGGTGACTTACAGCAAGATCACAATCACGAATTTCAAGCTCCTTCCCATGCCGACCACGGTGTCGGCCACGGTTGCAATGGTAAAAGAGGGGTCTTAGTCGAGTGGGGAAGGGACCGGCATGCGTCGGCGACCCGTTTGATTTGGGAGTACGGATATGAAGCTGGCTATCGGTGCACTTTGTTTTCTCGGATTGATTGCCGCCGCTTGTGCCGCGGTACTTGTCAACGGTCTTCGCGTCACTCCGGTCGCGACCGCGCCATCTATTTCGGCCAAGCCGGATGACAATCCCGACGTCCGCGTGTTGTACGCATCGCGCAATGTCCCTGCGATGACGGTAATCGACGGCAACATTGTGACCATTCGAACAATGAAAAAAAGCGAAGCTCCGAGTGGATTCATTTCGGATCCTGAAGAGGTCGTTGGCCGCATCGCCGCCCAGCAGATTGTCTCAGGCCAGCCGTTTATCAAGTCCACGTTTTCTGATACGAGTCACTCCAAGCAGTTAGCGGCAATCATCCCGCACGGAAAGCGTGCCGTGACAATCGCGGTAACAGATTTTGGCGGCCTCGAAGGATTGTTATTCCCTGGCAGCATGGTCGATGTGATGGTGTCCTTTAAACAGGCCGACCATGGCACCGGCTGGCGCGAAGCCCTCACGACGACACTCCTTCAAGGCATCCAGGTGCTTGCGCTCGATAAGCAGTCGGTACTTTCTCCCGGGAAAATGATGGACGAGGTGACTTCTCGCCAGGCGAATTCTCGCCGCATAACCCTCCTGGTGGACACCAAGCAGGCCAAGGCTTTGGAACTGGCGATGGATCAAGGCACGCTTTCACTGGCCCTTCGAAATCCATTGGACAACGGCGACACGGACAAGGAACTCGTATCCGTTCACAGCATCATTGGCGATGTTCCACCGATCGCGTTGCACGAGAATCCAAGCGATGGAGGACTCAATCTGGCCAATTCCATTCAATCGATGCTTGCAGCGTTGGCGTTACGCGATCTTGGTGCCCGCGATCTCCGCAAAGACCCGAGTAATCCTCCTGGTGTCCAACTTTCAAAGCCGCAGCAAGAGGCGCCTAGCACGCCCCAGTGGGACGTTACCGTGATCCATGGGTTTGCCGCGGAAAAACAGTCCTTCCCCATGCCGGGTACGCGGATTGTGATGGACACTTCGGGTTCAAAGTGAAGATTTGAGCAGGCTGGAGAATGCACGGATCGACCGTTCAAGACGACCCGAAAGCATAGTTCATACACGGAACCGCAAACGCAATGGGATTACGACACGTACTGCTATTGACCAATGAGCTGGCCACCGTGACGGCGGTGTCCACGGCCCTGGAGTCCAACGGAAAGTTGGATCCGGCGGACGTCTGCCATGACCTGGGTGCACTGACCACGCGGCTCGAACATGACGAGATCCCCGCGGTGTTGGTGGACGTCGATTCGCAACCGCGGCAAATCTTGTCCGCCATTGAGCCGTTGGCGCGCAGGTTCAGTCAGACTCGATTTGTCGTACTTACCCAGACTCTCGATAGCGCACTTCTTCTGGATGCCATGCAGGCCGGCGCCCGCCACTGTATGGTAAAGGGGGCGGTTGCAGGAGAACTCAACGGTGTTCTGCATCGACTCTGCCCGCCCTCCGAACAATCGCGACGCGGCGGAGCAGTGACAATTCTCTCGGCCGGGGGCGGATGCGGCGCCACAACGATTGCCGTCAATCTCGCGAGTGAAGTGCCCCTCGCCGCTGAACTACCCTATCCGTCATCTTCTTTAATCGTCGACTTCGATCACGTGTATGGATCAGCCGGCACCTACCTGGGGGTGGATGCCGACTACGGTGTCTTCGATCTACTTGAGCGCGACGGTCCAATCGACGCGCAGCTGGTTACCAGCACAACTGTTGCTCAACCGGGCCAGCCACCCGCTCTATTGAGCGCCGCGCGCAGCAGAATTGGTCAAGACGTCCGAAATCCCGAGCCGCGCCGGGTGGGGCAACTGTTGGACGCGTGTAGATCGGGGCATCCATGGACAATCGTTGATGCCGCCCGCGTATCCGTGTCCGTCGCGGCAGCACTGGCCGCGCAAAGCGATGTAACGCTCCTGGTCATGCAGTTGACTTTAAAAGACCTTCGCGTTGCCCATGCACTGCTTCAATCGCTCACGCGAGGGGGAGTTGCGGCTGGGTCGGTTCGGCTCATCGTCAATCGATATCGACGTCGGGGCTCTCTCATCAGTCTCGAGGAAGCGCGGGACGCGATGAAGCTCGATGCGTCCATCGAATTGATATGTCTTTCGAACGATTTTCAGGCGGCATGTGGCGCGCTCAATCTTGGAAAGCCGCTGGCACAGTTCGCGCCGCGGTCGGACTTCCGGCGCGATCTTCAAAAATTGGCCGGCGGGATCGTCGAGATCAGGGCGGCGGCTACAGCGACGTCCGCGAACGTAAGACTTGGTTGAAACAATCGAAGCTGCTCAGCAACGCAGTACGGAGCAAAGCAATGTTGTCTAATGCGAATCACCGAAACCGACTCATGACCGGTACGAGCCCCGGACCGAATGCGTCCCTGGCTGCCGCGGGCGGGGGGGCATCACAAATCAAAACCAACGTTCATCGGCGCCTCCTGGAAACGATGGACCTGACAGAAGCTCGGCGGATGCCCGCCGACCAGTTGCAGGCCGAATGCTCGCGGAGGATCGATACGCTTCTTAATGAACAGCGCACGCCACTCTCCGGCCCAGAAAAAGGGCAGCTTCTTCGCGAGGTTCTCGACGAGATCTTCGGGCTCGGACCGATCGAGGAGTTTCTTCGCGATCCGATGGTCAGCGACGTGCTGATCAATGGCTCCAAAAAGATCTACATCGAGCGTTTCGGCCGCCTTGAGAAAACTCGCGCATCATTTCGCGACGATCAACAACTCATGCAGGTCATTCAGCGTGTAGCCGCCTCGGTTGGCAGACGGATCGACGAGAGCAGCCCCATGCTCGATGCCCGACTGGCCGACGGGTCGCGCGTCAACGCCATCGTGCCTCCTCTTGCGATCGACGGCCCGGCCATGAGCATTCGACGCTTCGGCACGATTCCGATTTCCATTGAAAAGCTGCTTGAGATCCACAGCCTCACGCCCGAGATGGCGCTGTTTCTCGAAGCGTGCGTACGTGCTCGGGTCAATATCCTGATCTCTGGCGGTACCGGTTCGGGCAAAACGACATTGCTGAATGTCCTCTCAAAGTGGATTCCCGATACCGAACGCGTTGTCACTATTGAAGACGCCGCCGAACTTCAGCTTCAGCAAGAGCATGTTATTCGACTTGAGACCCGCCCTTCGAACATCGAAGGAAGAGGTGAGGTCACGCAGCGCGAATTGCTCCGTAATACCCTGCGAATGCGGCCGGATCGAATCATCATCGGCGAAGTGCGCGGCGCCGAGGCGCTCGATATGCTTCAGGCCATGAATACCGGCCATGAGGGTTCGATGACCACAGTTCACGCGAACAATCCTCGCGATGCGCTGCGGCGAATCGAAAACATGGTCACGATGGCCGGGCTTAATTACCCGGTCACCACAATCCGTCAGCAGACGGCATCGGCGCTGGATCTATTGATCCAGACAGCGCGTCTGACAGGTGGCCACCGTCGTGTGACGAGCATCGCCGAGGTGACGGGTATTGAAGGGGACTCGGTCTGCCTGCAGGATATCTTTGGCTTCCGCCAGTCGGGCATCGACTCGGAAGGCAATGCCAAGGGGCATTTCGAGGCGTGCGGGGTTCGTCCTCAGCTTCATGAACGTCTTCGCGAGCGGGGCGCCAATCTTCCCGACAACCTGTTCCATCGCAGGGTACTTGGCAGCACCAACGCAGGCGTAAATGGCGCCGGAGCTCGCTCATGATCAAAGATCCCCTGTCAATAATCATCACGATTGCCGCGTTCGGCCTGGTGTTATCCATCTGGCTGGTCGGGGTGGTGTTCTGGTCCTTAAGGAAGAAACGCCAGGTCGACGAAGTCGGCGAGCGTCTCAAGCTCGTTCAATCGGTCGGAACCAACCGCTCCGGCTCCGGCTCCGACGACGCGACGGACGGCAGAATCTTGCGACTCTGGCGTGATGGAAAGGAAGCCACCACCATTGTTCCAGGCCTTGATGGCTCCAGCGGCATGGTGCGGAACCTTGAGCGATTTCGCGTCGACGCGGGACTGGAATCTTCTCTACGCGGGTTAATTCTTGCCGGTATGGCGCTGGTGGGGTTTTCGGCAGTGGTTACATATCTTTTAACTTCAAGTGCGATGATGGGGGCGGCCGCACCAATTGCCGTAGCCATCCTCACCTACATTATTCTGACGCAGCGGGTTGCCAGGCGGCAGACAATTTTCGAACGCCAACTTGTTGACGCTCTTGAGTTGGCGGCGCGCTCGCTACGCGTGGGTCATCCGTTGGTCGGATCGTTTCAAATGATCTCGGAGGAAATCGGAGCACCAGTCGGTAATTTGTTCGGCAATGTTTGCCAGCAGCAGGAATTGGGAGTTTCACTCGATGAAGCACTTCGCACGGTCGCTACGCAAAGCCACAGTGATGACCTCAAGCTGTTCGCCACGTCGGTTGTCATTCAGCTTCGAAGCGGCGGAAATCTCGCCGACATGATGGAGCGCGTCGCTAACGTGATCCGCGAGCGCAACCGCCTGGCCAGGCGCGTTAGAGTGCTCACGGCACAGACTCAAATGAGTAAGCGCATTCTCCTGGCACTCCCATTCTTCGTTTTCGTACTTCTGAATCTCATTAATCCCGACTACATGCGGCCTCTCTATTCGACCGTGAGCGGCGAGCTGATTATGGGTGTTGCGGGAAGCGGCCTGCTGCTTGGCTGGTTGACGATGAACTGGATTTCAAAACTCGAAGTGTGATTTTGTAATCGCACAGGTTGTCGGAAGAATGCCATGGATAGCGTACAGATTATAGTTTCGTTGCTGGCAGGACTGTCGGTGATCGCCGTCGGCGGCGCGGTTCTGATGATCAAGTGGGCAAGCCGGGCCCCGCTCGATGCCCGGTTGCGCCAAATAGCCGGAAACCGGATGATCGACGAGCCCGCCTCGACGTTCGGTCCGCGTTTCGCCGGCATGGTCGAGAACATTGGCACCGCGGTTGCGCCGGGCAAAGCTTCGGTATCGCTGCGCGAGCAACTGACCCAGGCGGGTTATCACGGCGAAAGCACTGCTTCAGTTTATGTGGGCGCAAAGCTCATACTTGCAGTGGTAGGCCTGTTGGGTTCCGCGGCGGTAGTGGTCCCTTCGGACGCATTTCTGATCCAGACTAAGTCGGTGATCGTGATGCTGTGCGCGATGGGGGCCTTCTTTATTCCGAATATTATCGTCGCTTCACGGCGAGCGTCGCGACGCGGCGAAATCCGAAAGCATCTTCCTGACGCCATCGACCTTCTGGAAATCTGCGCATCGGCGGGAATGGGCATCGATATGGCCTGGAATTCAGTGGGTGACGAGGTCCGAGCCGTCAGCATGACTCTTGCGGACGAAATGGCCCTTACAAATCTTGAAATCCATCTTGGCGCCCCCCGAGCCGAAGCAATGCGACACATGGCCAGCCGTACTGGCGCTGATGAACTCTCGTCGTTGGTCGCAGTCCTGGTTCAATCCGAACGATTCGGAACCAGCATCATTGACGCCCTTCGAACCTATGCGACGTCGATGCGTGAAACACGCAGCCAGCGCGCTCAGGAAGCCGCTGAAAAAATGGCCATTAAGCTCATTTTCCCCATGATCGCCTTTATCTTCCCCGCTGCGGTTTTGGTGATGGCCGGCCCTGCGTTCATGAGCCTGTATCAGGTCCTGGCCCATTAGTTCAAACGAATGCTCGAGCTCGCAAATTCTCAGACTCGTAAAGGAGAGTTGAATGACCGGCCAGATCCTGAAACGTCGAAGCAGTTTCCATCCTCGGCGGGGGGTGGCGGTAGTCTATCTGGCCATCATCATGCTGGTATTGATCGGCGTGCTGGGCCTGGCAATTGATACCGGATACGTGTTCCTGACCGCTCACCAGCTTCAAAACGCCGCAGACTCCGCGGCGCTGGCCGGCGCGAACGAAGTGCCGTTCAGCACCTCGCAAGCCATCGACGTTGCCGTCACCGCGGCGTCCAGGAACAACGCGGCGCAAACCGCCGTCACCCTCACGGCCGCCAACGACGTCTTCGTCGGAAACTACGACCGAACCACCTCAACCTTTTACCCCAACACCGGCCCGTACAACGCGTGCGAGGTCATCGCCCGGCGTACCACCGGCTCGGCCAACGGGCCTCTCAATCTGCTCTTCGCCCCCATTTTCGGGATCACCACGGCGGAGGTCTCGCGAACGGCCATCGCCATGAACCGAGAGATCCCCGCCGCAATCATACTGCTCAGCTCCAGTGCCAGCCCCGCCCTCATGCTCAAGGGTAGCGGTTCGACCAAGGACAAAATCGTCGTCGCCAACGGCGCGGTCGTCGTCGATTCCAGCAGCACCACCGCGGTCCAATGGACCGGCAACCCCTACATCAGCGCCACCGAGTTGGACATCGTCGGCAATGACACCGCCGTCGCATTGGGCGGCGTGTTCCCCTCGGGCTCGCCCAGCCTGAACATGACTGCCGTGCCCGATCCACTCTCCTCACTTGCCGCACCCACCCAGGGACCGCAACAGACCCAACCCGCCAGTGGCGGAACGTTCCAGCCGGGTTATTATCCCAACGGGATCACCGTGGGCGGCACCCTCAACCCGGGTATTTATTACATCGATAACGGTATCAAACTTACCGGAAACGCTGCCCTCACCGGTACGGGCGTCATGATCTACCTCGCCAGCGGCCCCATCTCTCTCAAGGGCGGTTCTACGATTGACATTAGCGCACCAACGGCGGGCGCCTACGCAGGGGTAAGCTACTTCGAAGCGAGGACCAACAGCAGCCCGGTTGATCTGCGAGGCGGCAGCGGGCAGACGGATAACGGGTCCCTGTATTTCCCGGCCGGCGACGTCACCCTTCAGGGAACACCCAACAGTTACGGCACTCAACTCATCGCTAACACGCTCACTATCGCGGGCGACGGCCAAATCGTTTACGACGGCAGAAACCCGATCGGACGGTATCGGGCGTTTCTCGTAAAATGAAACTGCGAACCCATAGCCAGTTTCCCGTCGTGCCATCCGCTGCGACGCAGATTCATTTGAATTAGCGAAACCATCCGCCGCGGGACGAGCGCGGGGGTGGAGGGGGCGATGGCGAAGAAGGCTTCGGGGCTGGGGAAGGCGCTGGGCGTCCCAGAAGATGTCGGCCGAGGATCGCTAAATTATGGCGAAATCTGATTGGAACGGATTTCGAATCGGTTCGGGGGGGGCAGGAATGCCCCCACTGGCCGATTCGAGGCAGACAGGAATGTCCGCCCCACCGTCTTCCGTTTGGAACTCACCAGAAGAAAGAGTTGCACCCTGCCGTGGCTTGTGATCGCGAATGGGTTTTATGTTGGGGCTGCAAGTATGAGTGCTGAGTGCTGAGTGCTGAGTGCTGAGTGCTGGGGGCTGGGGGCTAAGTGCTGAGTGTGGAGTCGTGGGGCTTTTTGACGGGGGGTGGG